>JBAQUQ010000057.1:0-7062 GCA_049297615.1 Burkholderiaceae bacterium | reverse complement strand
TCGCAGCACTCGTGCCTGTCGAATCGAACAGGACAGCCAGAGGCGCTGGGCCAGTGGTGCGCGTGGCCTGAATTGCGGCGACCGACGTCGTTGATACGGGTCCCGGTGGCGGCGCCGGAGCTGGGGCTGGTGCCGGGACCGGGGCCGGCGCCGGTGCTGGGGCTGGCGCAGGAGCGGGTGCTGGCGCAGGAGCGGGTGCTGGTGCTGGCGTGGCCGCAGCGGTCAGGACGTCGCATTGCTTCAAGACTCCAGGTGCCGGATCGCCACCGAAAGCCGTGTTGGTGCACTGCCCGGCGCCAGACACAGTGCGTTGGACCCATCGTGTACCCGACCCGTAGCGAACCTGCTGAGCCGTACCGACTGTGAAGCCAGCGCCCTCGTTGGCGATCTTTACCCATGTCAAGGTCGAAGGGACAGGAGCAGGAGCAGGAGCGGGAGCAGGAGCCGGCGCTGCAGCAGCAACGCGAGAGACCACGGTGGAAACGGCTGCGGTGTTGCCGGCAGCGTCTTCGGCCATGACGACGATGGTGTTCGCGCCCGTTTGCAGTTGAATCGACGGTGCGGACCACGTACCCGATGTGTCATTGCCGGCCAATGCGGCAGTGCCGCTACCGCCTCGGTCGTTGAACCATTTCACGTTGTAGAGGCGCCCATTGTCGGCCGCCGACCCGGACAGGCCGGTCATGCCGGTCAAGCCGACTTCCGACACTGCACTGATTGCGACTGTGGGCGCAGTCGAGTCCATGGCTCGCCAACGTGCACGCTCTGCCTGCGACATCGTCCCATCGTCGGCGATCACTTGAGCGGTGGTGTCCGCACCACCACCGCACGCGGCCAACGCCACGCAGGCAAACAGCTCGGCAATGGCCAGCATCTTGGAGTTCAATTCGCGTTTCATTCGATCGCCCCGTTTTTCGCTTCAAACTCGACTTGCTTTTCGGCAGGTTACGGGCGAGTCGCGGGGCTTCCGTAACGGGCCGGGTGCCCGTGTTACACGCGCGCTGGGCCTGCCGCTGCTGGCCGGTCTTGCCGGGGAGACAACCGGCGTGAATGTTGCCACACCCCCTGAATGAGGGGGGTGCCGCGGCTTGACAATAGGGAAAGTACGTAGCGGACCATTGCCTCATCACACCGTTGTTACAGGCCGCCGCGGCCAAAGTTGTGGCTTCTACGCCAACAGCTGTTCGATCCGGCGTGGTTCGCTCGTCGTGCCCCCTGAGCCTTGGGGGGCAGGGGCAAAGGTGCTGGCACCTACAATGAAAACGCAGTTGGAGCAGGGCGCTGCGACGGACCTGGTGGCCCGAACGCCGCAGGTCAGGCTGATTGACCTGTTGCTGGGGCGGTGGTGGCTGTGAACCCTGTGTATCGTGCGATCGTCTTGGCCGGCCTGATGGTGGCAGCCTCTGTAGGCGGCATCGCGGCCAGGCCGGCGGCCAAGCAGACTGTTGCTGCGCCAAAGTTCTTGCTCGAGGAGATGGTCCCCAGGCAGTTCGGCGGCTGGCACGAGTTGCCCAGGCAAAGCGTCCAGGTGGTCAATCCGCAAACGAAAGTCCTGCTGGACAAGCTCTACAGCCAGTTGCTGACGCGCACCTACGCAGACGAGAGCGGCTACCGGATCATGCTTTCGATTGCCTACGGTGACGACCAGCGCGGCGACTTGCAGGCGCACAAGCCCGAGGTGTGTTACCCCGCTCAGGGATTCACCTTGCACGGCAACGTGCAGGCTCAGTTGGAAACCCCGTTTGGTGAGATTGCGGTTCGGCGGCTGCAGACCAGCCTCGGACAGCGAGTGGAACCGGTGACCTATTGGTTCACGGTGGGTGAAACGGCCATCATGAACAAACTTCAGCACCGCATGGTTGAAATCAGACTCGGGTTGATGGGGCAAATTCCGGATGGCCTGTTGGTCCGCATCTCTTCGATCGACGAAAACCCGGGTCGTGCTGCGCAGGCCCACGACGCTTTTGCCGCCGCGTTGCTCGGCGCTGTTTCAGTCAAGGACCGTATCCGCCTGAGCGGCCTGGCCGCAGTCAGTTTGCCTTGACGATGCCGCCAGATGTGGCGCGGGCAGCGGTTACCTGACAGCCGGCAAACGCCTGCGGCACGGCGCTCAGGGCCCCGTTGATGGCGCATGAAGTGGCCGCAGTGGTCATTGGCCGCAATGAGGGTGAACGCCTGGCGCGGTGCATCGAGTCATTGCGCGCAAAGGTGGCGTTCATCGTGTACGTCGATTCGGGGTCGACCGACGGCTCGGCGGCGATGGCGCGCGCCAAGGGGGTCGACGTGGTCGCGTTGGACGTGCAACAGCCGTTCACGGCGGCGCGGGCGCGCAATGCAGGCTTCAGGCGAGCCCTTCACCTGCAGCCGAGCCTTGCCCAGGTGCAGTTTGTCGATGGTGACTGTGAGGTTCAACCGGGCTGGCTCGAGCGAGCCCGAGCATTCCTGGATGCCAATCCGCAGGCCGCCGCGGTCTGTGGCAGGCGCCGGGAGCGCCACCCGGAGCGTTCGATATACAACCGCCTGTGCGACATCGAATGGAATGTGCCGGCAGGTCCGGCCAAGGCCTTCGGGGGCGACGTGATGTTGCGAGCCGAAGCTCTGGAACAGGTCGGCGGCTACCGGGAGTCACTGATTGCCGGCGAGGAGCCCGAACTTTGTGTGCGGCTGCGAGCCAAGGGTTGGCAGATCAATGTGCTGGATGCCGAGATGACGCTGCACGACGCCGCGATGACACGCTTGCGCCAATGGTGGACGCGCACCGTGAGGGCGGGCTACGCGTATGCCGAGGGCGCCTACCTGCATGGCGCGTCGCCCGAACGGCATGCGGTGCGCCCACTTTGCAGTGCATTGGCCTGGGGCTTGGTTTTGCCACTTACTGCGCTTTGTTCCATGTTTGCGGTCGGGAATTGGGCATTAATATTGTTATTGGCCTATCCGCTGCAGGTATTGCGACTGTTCGGCAAGGGCTCAGGCAGTGCAAAGCTGCGCTTATTGAAAGCCGGCTTCCTGGTGCTCGGCAAGTTTCCGCAGACGCTGGGTGCAGTGCGCTACTGGTCGCTCAAGTTCGCGCGGCAAGAGGGTGGCTTGATTGAGTACAAGTAGGCTCCAGATTCGTGCCGATCCGCCAGCGATCAAGGCTGACGCAAGTGACTGACTGCGGACCCCTGCAGCGAGGGCCGTTGGCGGTGGAAGTCGATTCCGTCGCCGCCGCGCCCATGCTCGGCGAGGCGGAGCGTGAGGCGCCGGTTGGTACGCGCGTGGCAGCGCGCAGCTACCCGCGCGGGATCGCGCTGCACGAGCACTTCGAGCGGCAGGTGCAGCGCACACCCGAGGCCGTTGCGCTAAGTACAAGCGCGGGCGACGGGACGCGGTTTGAGCTGAGCTACGCCGAACTCAATCGCCGCGCCAATGTAATCGCGCACCAGCTGCGTGACATGGGTGTTGCACCCAACCGACTCGTCGGGCTGCGTACCGAGCGCAACGGCGAGCTGATGATCGGGATTCTCGCCATCCTCAAAGCAGGCGGCGCGTACCTGCCACTCGACCCGGTCTATCCGAAAGATCGCATCGCCTTCATGCTCGAGGATGCTGGAGTTGCGATTGTGCTCACGCAGACGGGTCTTCAGAGCTCTCTTGCGGGCACCTCGGCGACGATCATCTGTCTCGACGATCCGACTCTGACGACACCAGACCCGGCGAGTGAGCGCAACCTGCCTGCGACCAGCGGCGCCGACGACCTTGCCTATGTCATCTACACCTCGGGCTCCACAGGCCAGCCCAAGGGCGTGCGCATCACGCACCACAATGTAGCTCGGCTGTTGGCCGCGACCGAAGCTTGGTACGCCTTCAATGCCAGCGACGTCTGGACGCTCTTTCACTCCTACGCGTTCGATTTCTCGGTGTGGGAGATGTGGGGCGCGCTGTTGTACGGAGGTCGGCTGGTTACGGTGTCGCTGGAGACCAGCCGCAGCACCGAGGCGTTTCGGGAGTTGCTGTTGCGCGAACGTGTCACGGTACTGAACCAGACGCCCACCGCTTTCGGCCAGTTGATCGACGCCGACGCTGCCCAACCCAGAGCCGCATTCGCCTTGCGCTATGTGATCCTCGGCGGTGAATCACTCGAGCTGCAGAGTCTGAAACCATGGTTCGATCGGTATGGCGACAGCGTGCCGCGCGTGATCAACATGTACGGCATCACCGAGACCACCGTGCACGTGACCTACCGGGTCATTACCCGCGCGGACCTGGTAGCGAATGCCGGAAGCGTGATCGGTGTGCCGATCCCCGATCTGCGCGTGTACGTGCTCGACGCGAATGGGGAACCGGCGCCGCTGGGAGTGCCAGGTGAGCTGTATGTCGCGGGGGCGGGTGTCGCGCCGGGCTATCTGAACCGTCCTGAACTCACCGCGCAGCGCTTCCTGCCCGACCCGTTCGACGCCGACCCGAGCGCGCGCATGTACCGCAGCGGCGATCTGGTGCGGCGACTTGCCAACGAAGACCTCGCATACCTCGGGCGCATCGATCAACAGGTAAAGATCCGCGGATTCCGCATCGAGCTAGGAGAGATCGCGGCGGTGATGGCACGCCACGTTGAAGTTCGCCACGTAGCGGTCATCGACCGCGAGGACGTTCCCGGTGACAAGCGCTTGGCTGCCTACATCGTCGCGAGCAACCCGCGCGGCGACCTCATCGACGAATTGCGGCAACGCTTGCGCGCCGGCCTACCAGAGTACATGATTCCCGCGCACTTCGTGTTCGTCGATTCACTGCCGCTCACTGCCAACGGCAAGCTCGATCGTAAAGCGCTGCCGGTACCTTCAAAAGCCGTCAGCGTTTCCAGGCATTCAGTTGTCACCCCACGCAGCCCCATTGAACAGGCGGTCTGGGACATCTGGCGCGATGCTCTGCAGCAAGAACACTTCGGCGTTTTCGAAAACTTCTTTGAGCTGGGCGGGCATTCGCTGCTTGCGATGCGAGTCATGTCGCGCCTTCGCCAAGTGCTGAGGATCGACTTCCCGCTGCGCAATCTGTTCGACACGCCCACGGTGGCCGAGTTGGCGCGCGCTGCGCAGGATCGACTCGCTATCCCGAAAAGTACCGACGCAGTAGCCATCACTCGCCTCACGCCAGACCAGCGCGAAGGCCTGTTGCCGCTCTCTGCCGGACAACAGCGCATGTGGTTCTGGCAAAAGCTCGCACCTGAAGCGGCCCTGTACAACGTACCCATCGCACTGGCCTTGTCGGGGCAGTTGGACGCCCAATTGTTGCAGGAGTGCTTGCACGCGCTGGTGCAGCGACACGAGGCGCTGCGATGCCGTTGGGTCGAAGGGGACGACCAGCCGATGCAGCGCATCGAGTCGCTGCACGACTGGCGCATGCGGCACGTGGTGCTGGACGGGGCTGATGGCGCTGCTCGCTACGAACAACTCGCCGAGCAGGAAGCCGGGCGGCCATTCGATCTGAGCCGCGAACCGGCAATGCGTGCCCTGCTGGTGACGCTTGATGCGCAGGCCCATCGGCTCGTATGGACGTTGCACCACAGTGTCTGCGACGGTTGGGCCGTCGACGTGCTGATGAACGAGCTGTGCCGGCTGTATCAAGACCGCTGCGACGGTCAGGCGGCCGGGCTGCCTGCGCTTGCCCTTCAGTTCACCGACTACGCCGTCTGGGAGCCCAAATGGCTGGCCGACGGCGTGCGCGAACGAGAATTGGGCTACTGGACGCAGCACCTGACCGACGCGCCCAGTTCTGTGGATCTGCCGACCGACCGCCGCCGCCCGGACCTGCAGCGCTTTCGGGGTGCGACTGTCCCGGTGGAGTTCTCGGCGGCACAGCTTCAGGCCTTGATCCAGCTGACTCGGCGCACAGGCACTACCCTGTTCATGGGCGTCTTGGCATTGTGGCAAGCCCTGCTGTACCGCTACAGCGGCCAGGCCACCGTGGTCACTGGTACCGTAGCTGCCAATCGCGACCATCCTGAACTTGAAGGCGTGGTGGGCTATTTCGCCAACACGCTGGCATTGCGCTGTGACTTCGCCGATGCCCTGACCGTCACCGAGTTGTTGGCTCAGGTCAAGGCCACGGCGCTCGCTGCCTACGAGCACCAGCACATTCCCTTCGAAGAGGTGGTCGAGGCGTGCAAGCTGCCACGCGACGCTGGCCGCACGCCGCTGATCCAGACCTTCGTCGTGCTTCAGCCTCCCGCGCGGGCACAGCGCAGCATGGGCGACGTGCAGATGAAAAAGATTCCCCTCCCCAGCACGGTTGCAAGGTTCGACTTGGCGCTCGAGCTTCAGGAGCTTGACACCGTGCTGCAGGGTTGGCTCGAATACGACACCGATCTGTTCGAGCGTGTCACCATCGAGCGCATGGTCAGTCACCTGCATTCACTCGTGAATGCCATGTGTGCTGACCCGACGCAGCCTGTCGCGAAACTACCGCTGCTCGGCGCAGCCGAACGTGCGCTCGTCGTGACCGTCTGGAACAACACCGCGAGTCCCTTCCCCCACCACAGTTCTGTGCACTCCCTGGTCGAAAGGCAGGCCGAGCGCATTCCGCGGGCCATGGCATTGCGCAGTGGTGCGTCGGCGCTGAGCTACGCTGAACTGCAGGCGCGCACACATCGTCTGGCGCGCCATTTGCGGTCCCTCGGCATCGCGCGCGGCGCGCTGGTGGGTCTGTGCGTGCAGCGCTCGGTGGACATGGTGGTGGCCCAGCTTGCCATTCTCGAGTGCGGGGCGGCCTACGTACCGCTGGACCCGAGCTACCCTGGTGAGCGGCTGGCCTACATGGCACAAGACGCCGCGCTGGCGCTGCTGGTGACAGAGTCCTCGCTTGCGGGGGCGCTGGACTGGCCGCGCGCCAAGTCGGTATGGCTCGACCTCGACGCTCGGGCGATCGCCGCCCAGCCCGCAGGCGATCTCGAACCCTCCCTGGCGCTCGACGCGCGCCCCGAGGACCCCGCCTACGTCATCTACACCTCAGGCTCCACCGGCAAGCCCAAGGGCGTGGTGGTGCCGCACCGGGCGGTGGTCAACTTCCTCACCAGCATGGCGCGCGAGC
>JBAQUQ010000056.1:0-5003 GCA_049297615.1 Burkholderiaceae bacterium | reverse complement strand
CCATACCGCGACGAATGGCGTGATGGGCGCGGCGCCCGAGGGTTATGTCCTGACTTCGTACGAAGCGACCCTGGCGAGCGCGGAGCGCGCTCGCGTCGTGCCCGGTGCTGCGGCGGCGAGCGAACTGGTGCGGCGCATCCGCGGCCAGGCGCGCCCGCGCATGCCCTTCGACGGCCCGCCCTACCTGGGCGACGACGAGGTCGCATTGATCACGCAGTGGGTCGAGCAGGGTGCGCGCAGCGCCGAGGGCAAGCGCGCCGCCGTTCCCAGCGGCGCACGGGTGCGCCTGCACGGCACCCTGCGCGGCGCGTGGCAGCTCGACACCCTGGCGCTGACCGTCACGCCCTCGACGCGCATTCAGGCGAGCCCGAGCGGCGGCGAGTACGTCGAGGTGCGCGGAGAGTTGCGCCAGGACGGCAGCGTCGTCGCGCAGCGCATTCGGCGCCGCTAGTCGGCCTCGGGTCGGGCCCTAGTCCCTGTCCCTGCTGTCCCTCCTGTCCCTGCTGTCGCAGCCCTCGAAGTTCAGCAGCGGCCGGCCGCTCGGCACGGCCTTGGGAATCTCGCGACACAAGCTGTCCGGCCGCGCCTGGGGATCGAGCAGGCCGTCGCGGACAAAAGCGACGAGGTCGTCGAACTCGTGTTCGGACAGGGCGATCGGTGTACTGAGCAGCGGGTCGAGCCTGGCGAGCACGGGCTCGATCGGCCCCAGGCGATGGCGCAGGTCGCGATCCACGCCGGCGCGACGCGGATCGTAGTTGCGCGCCGACTTGTTCACATCCAGGTGATGGCGGATGGCGTCTTCGAGCCGCGTGAACGCGCCGTTATGGAAAAACGCCGGCTGCAGCGCGACGTTGCGCAGCGGCGAACTGCGGAACTTATAACGATCGTTCGAATTGCCGCTGATCTGCTCGAGCCCGTAGTCCTGGTTTTCGCCGGGGCCGTCGTAGACCATATTGCTGCTGCCCACGCCGAAGGCCGGTGCGAGTTGGGGCACGCCGATGACGTGCATCTCGAAGTCGCTGAACATCTGATTGGACTGCCCGCCGACGGCGTGGCAGGCGACGCAATTGCCTTTGCCGAAGAACAGCAGGGCGCCGCGCTCCTGCGATGGCGTCAGCGCGTCGCGCTCGCCGCGCGCGTAGCGGTCGATCGGCGCGTTGGCGCGCACCAGGGTGAATTCGAACTCGGCGATGGCGCGGCCGAACATGCTGAAGTCGATCGGCGCGCCGGCACGAACCTCGGGAAAGAGTTTGCCGAACCGCTTGCGGTATTCGGCGCTCGCGTTCAGGCGCGCCAGGACCGCCTGGCGTATCGGTTCGTTGCGGAACCCGGACGCGTCCGCCGCAGGGACCGGGCTGCCGTGGCCGTCATTGAACTGCAGGAAGCGCTGGCCCAGGTCGGTCACCCCGGTGAAACCCGCCACTTCGACGAGTTCGGTCGGTGGAATGAAGGCTTGAGCGACGAGCAATTGTTTGATCGTCGGATGATTCGGCGGGAAAGCGCTGACGCCTTCCGGCGGCGGAAACACGAAGCCCTGGCTGTTGTCGAACGGATCGCCGTTCGGCGCGAAGAAGCGCCCATTCCACATCAGCTTGGGGTAGAAGGCGGTATTGACGACGCTCGGGCTGCGGCGCTGGTTGCGCGGGCCGGCGCGGTTCGGTCCGACGAGGCGATTGTTGTCCACACCGATGGCGATGGACTGGGTGTCGCCGAATCCCGCGGCCGGTGCGTGGCAGCCGGCGCAGGTGTTGTCGTCGTGCAGGCCGCCGGCGGTATCGAAAAACAGCAGCCGGCCCAGATCGGCGAGCTTGCTGTCGAGCTTGCGCTTCAGGCGCGTCTCCAGCGTCGCTTCGATCCGGCCGGTGAAGCCGTGCCTTTGCAGCACGGCGGCGAGTGAATCGTCGGCGCGATGGCGCAGCGCCAGCGGTTCGGCGCGGCCCTGGGCCTGCTCGCCCAGCGACGCGGTGTCGGTGGTTCCGCCGCCGCACGAGGCGAGCAGGACCGTGGCTGCCATGCCCGCCATGGCCGTCAACGCCATGCCATGGCGTGCCGCGGCGTTCACGATACTGCCGATCGAGAATAAATTCTTCTTGCTCATCGATGCTCCTATTCGTTGGCGCCCTTGCATTGCACCTTGCACAGTAGCGTTAGCGCTTGTGCACAGCAAGGACCTCTTGCTTCTTTTCTGATCCACGACAAAACGTCGCAGCAACTGTTACCTTCTACAGAGCGCAACACGCTCCGGCAGATACACGCTGCACATGTAACTCTTCGCCGAAGAAAGCCCGGCACCAAGCCAAGGCGACCCTGTTGTGCGCTGCAACGCGAGCCCGAATGATCTGTATCAAGGGGCGCCTGCGGCGCCGGGCTAAGCTGGCCGCCGGCCACGCATCGCTTTTGAACCCAGCCATGTCCGACTTCGAGATCGTCCGGCGCGCGGATATTTCGGCGCTCACCTACCTGCTCGAAATCCGCCACCCGCTGATGGCCAAGGCGGCGCGTCCCGGGCAGTTCGTCATCGTGATGGCGCACGAACGCGGTGAGCGCATTCCGCTGACGATCGCCGACTTCGACCGGACCCGGGGAACGATCACGCTCGTCATCCAGGCGGTGGGCAAGACGACGCGCGAGATGCAGCAGACCTGCCGCGCCGGCACCCGGCTGCACGCCCTGGTCGGGCCGATGGGAATCCCCAGCCAGATCGGCCGGGCGAAGAAAGTGGTCTGCGTCGGCGGCGGCCTGGGCGTCGCGCCGATCTACCCGCAGGCGCGCGCGTACAAGGAAAGCGGCGCCTATGTGATCGGCGTGCTCGGCTTTCGCAACCTTGCGCTGATGTTCTGGGAAGACGAGTTTCGCGCATGCTGCGACGAGCTGATCGTCTGCACCGACGACGGCTCGGCGGGCATCAAGGGCCTGGTGACCGAAGGCATCGCGCAGGCGATCGCGAAACACGCCGACATCGACGAGGTGGTCGCGATCGGCCCGCCGATCATGATGAAGGGCTGCGCGCAGGCAACTCGTCCGCACGCCATCAAGACGATCGTCAGCCTGAACCCGGTGATGGTCGACGGCACGGGCATGTGCGGCGGCTGCCGCGTGAAGATCGGCGGCCAGGTCAAGTTCGCCTGCGTCGACGGCCCCGACTTCGACGCCCACCAGGTCGATTTCGACGACCTGATGGCGCGCCTGGCCCGTTACCAGCCCGCCGAGAAGGCCGCGCTGGCGGCCTGGCAGGAGAGCTGCCGCATGCGCAGCGCGCAACCGTGAGCCCACGCATGGCCAAGAAGAAGACGATCCGAACGATCCCGCAGGCGCGCACGCCGATGCCCGAGCAGGCGCCGCAGGCGCGCGTGCGCAACTTCGACGAAGTGGCCTGCGGATACCGCAGCGAGGACGCGCTGAACGAGGCGCAGCGCTGCCTGGACTGCGCCGACCAGCCCTGCGTGCGCGGCTGCCCGGTGGGCATCGACATCCCCGGCTTCATCATGAAGATCGCCGCGAAGAATTTCCACGGCGCCTACGACGTGATCACCGACACGAACCTGCTGCCCTCGGTGTGCGGGCGCGTCTGCCCGCAGGAAACGCAGTGCGAAGGCGTGTGCACGGTGGGCGAGACCCTCGAGCCGGTGGCGATCGGCCGGCTCGAGCGCTTCGTCGGCGATATGGCGATTGCGCAGGGCTGGACGAACCTGCCCTATATCGAGAGCAATCGCTTCAAGGTCGGCATCGTCGGTTCCGGCCCGGCCGGAATGGCCTGCGCGGCCGACATGGCCAAAGCCGGCTGCGAGGTCGTCGTCTACGAGGCTTTCCAGGAACCCGGCGGCGTGCTCAAGTACGGAATCCCCGACTTCCGCCTGCCCAACGCGGTGGTCGACGTCGAGATCGACAAGCTGAGAAGCCTGGGAATCAGGTTCGAATGCAACACCCTGGTCGGGCGACTCTTCGCTCTCGAGCAGATGCTCAACCAAATGGGTTGCCACGCGGTCTTCGTCGGCACCGGCGCGGGTTACCCGAGTTTCATGGGAATCGGCGGCGAATCATTGGGGGGTGTTCTCTCGGCCAATGAGTTGCTGACGCGCTGCAACCTGATGCACGCGCGCGAGTTCCCCGCCTACGACACTCCCCTGCAGCCGGGCCAGCGCGTCGCCGTCATCGGCGCGGGCAATACCGCGATGGACGCGCTGCGCGTCTGTCTGCGCCTGGGGGCGCAGAAGGTGTCTTGTGTCTACCGGCGCAGCGCGGTCGAGGCGCCGGCGCGCGCCGAGGAACTGCACCACGCTGAGCAGGAAGGCGTCGAGTTCCACTGGTTGACGAGTCCGCTCGAGCTGCTCGGCGATGCCGCCAACAACGTTCGCGCGATGCGCTGCGAGCGCATGCAACTCGGGCAGGCCGACGCCTCGGGCCGGCGCCGGCCGGTGCCGGTGCCGGGCAGCGTTTTCGAATTCGAGACCGATATGGTCGTGTTCGCGATCGGCACGAACGCCAATCCGATCCTCGGCCAGACCTCGGGCCTGAAGCTCGACAAGCGCGGCTACATCGCCACCGACGAGAACCTGGCCACGTCGATCGCCGGCGTCTACGCCGGCGGCGACATCGTCACCGGCGCCGCCACCGTCATCGAGGCGATGGGCGCGGGCCGCCAGGCGGCGCGCGCGATGAAGGCCTACCTCGGCCTGCGCGACACCGAGGCCGTCTACGAAGCCGAAGGCAGCGACGCGGCGAGCCGGCTGTTCGGCATCGATCGCCGCGAACACGGCTTCGCCCGCGTCCACCTTGCGTGACTCCATTGCCGCCGCACCGCGCCGCCATGACCACGATGAAACACAGCGAATCGGGTGAAGGGCATGGGGTGCTTTTCGGCCCGAAGCCGTCTGTCCGCGTAATCTCAACCGGCCTGCGTCGTGGCGGCAGGGCGGCGGCGGTGCCCCCGTTCTCCGACCCACGCTCGCGGGGCGCCACCGAGCGCCACAACGCTCAGCCGCGTCAACACCGCATGTGCCCGG
>JBAQUQ010000055.1:0-9084 GCA_049297615.1 Burkholderiaceae bacterium | reverse complement strand
GCACGAGCGTCGCCGAGGCGATGTCCGGCGACGACGCGCCAGCCCGTGCCTTGCTCGGCGGGCGGCAACTGCGAGGCGTAGGCCTGGCTGTCGTTGGAGCCGGCGCGACGCGACACCGACACGCCGGCATTGATGGTGCGCTCCAGCGGCACCAGCAGGCTCACACCCGCAGCGCTGGCATTGACACCGTCGAGCACGCGGCTCGCGTTCAGGTTCAGGCTGGCGCGCTCGCCCAGGCGCATGCTGAAGTTGATCGACGCGACCGTGGTCTGTGGCACCGCATCCCAGAATGTCTGACGAACCAGGCCTGCGCCGACCGATGCGCGCGCGCCGAGCGGGCGGCTCGCATTCACACCGAGCAAGCTGTGCAAGGGCAGACGGTCGGGCTCGACGCCGAGTTCACGATAGCGGCGCGTCGCGCCCTGCGCCTGCAGCTGAAACGCACCTTGCAGGGACTGGCGCTCGATGCCGAGCAGCCACTGCGTGCCCCTGCCGGCGGTTTGCTCGTCGCTCGCCGCGAACGCGGCCGTCCCGAGCGACTGCCAAGGCAGTTCGAAGGTCGCCGCGCCGCTCAGGTCGAGCAGCTTGCGCGTCGCCGAGGCGCGTCCTTCGAGGGTCAATTGGTCGGTCCAGCCGCGGCGCCACAGGGCTGAGCCGAAGGCCGCGCCATAGGCATCGCTCGAGTTGCCGAAATCGATGCGTTGGCGCCCCGCCTCGACGCTCCATTCGTTGTGGCCCGTGGCGAGCAGCAGGGCGTGGCTGAAGAAAGGCTGCACCAGGACGGTCTCGCGGCCCAGCAGGTCGCGCACCACGATGCGCGCTTCGCCGGCCGAGCTGACCCCGGAGAAGTTGTCGATCGAGAACGGCCCCGCCGGCACCGCAGACACCTGGCGCAGCACGTCGTTGACGTACAGCTCGACCGTCGAAGGCGCGCTCGACACCCCGCTCAGCACCGGCAGCGCCTGGCCGGTGAAACCCGGTGTGAACGAGTAGTTGCTGGCCAACTGCGCGCCGCCGAAATAGACGTGGCGCCCCAGCAGCCCCGGGCGCGTCACGCTGTCGCCCAGGCGCAGGGTGCGGTTGGGCTGCGGAAAGTCCAGCGTATAGGTCGTCTCCAGGCGAATCACGCGGCGCGACGCCGCGGCGGCACTCTCGCCTGTCAGATTGCGCGCGACGCTGCTGTGCACCAGCACGCCCCAGGCGCCCGACCAGACGGCTTCGCTGAGCAGACCCAGATCGCGCGACGAGGCCGAATCGCGCGCGCGCGCGGCGCTGTAGTTGAGGTCGTAGTTGAAAAGCAGTGCCGGCAAAACGGCGTCGCGCGGCGGCGTCGCGGCGGCGCTGCCCGGCGCAAGCCGTGTGTTCGAGAACGCCAGCGGCGAAAACGTCAGGTCGACCGACTGGTTCGAGGTGTCGATGCGCGAGCGAAAGCCCGGCACGCCGTTCAGCGGGTAATAGTTCTGGCCGCGCAGGACGAAGACCTCGGTGTGGCTGGGCAATGGCAGGCGCCACTCCTCGAAGGCGTCGCGCGGGACGTACAGCAAGCCGCTGCGTTCGAGCATCGGCCAGGCCCCGCCGCGCCCGCCGTTGACTATCGCGTCGAGCGTCAGCAGCTTGCCTTCGGCATCGAGCGTGGCCCGTGCGAGCACCCCTTGCGGTGCCTGCAGCGCCTGCCCGAGTGCAGCGCCGCTGGCGCCGAGCAAAACGGCTTTCGCCACGCACCGTGTCATACCGCCGCGGGGCCCGGCTGGCCCCTTGCGGTGCGCCCTCACGGCTCGACGCTGACCGCAAACACCTCGGTGACGCTGTCGTCGAAGGTGACAGCGAGCGTTGCGGTGCCGCTCGAATCGGCCGGCACGTCCGGCCCGGCGGGTTTCAGTTCGAAGCTGCGGCGTGCGCCGGGCAGGATGTAGCCGCCGCTGTCGCGGCTTGCCCAAACGCTGCCGTCGCCGCCCCGCAGGACGAACTCCCTGGGCTGGGCGTAGGCCGAGCCGCGGTTGCCGCAACTCGCGCTGACGCGGCTCGCGCTGCGTTCGGCCTGGCAGTCGACGAGGCGCTTTGCCGCCGGCGGCGTGAAGAAGACCGGGATCGAAAAAGCCAGCGCCACCTGCACGCTTTGCTGTCCCTGCTTGGGGCGAGCCTCGACCACTTCGCGCAGGATCATTCGGTAGCTGGTCTGTTCGCCCGGCGCCATCGCGACCAGCCGGGCCAGCCTCACCACCTGGCGCGCCCGCGGCGCGAGCGAGATGATCGGCGGTGAGAGCAGCAGGTCTTCGGTCGGCACGAGTTGATCGTCGCCCGTGGCCGATTGGCGCCACGCGAACAGATCTGCCTGCATGACCACAGGCTCGTCGCCCTCGTTGACCACGGTCACCGCATTGGCGCGTTCCTGAGGGCTCATGTAGATACGCACCGGCGAGACCGAGAACACCCCGCCGAGGGCCGGCGTGGCGAACAGGGCCCATAGCAGGGCCTCAGCGATATGTTGAATGCTTGCTTTCATGGGGTGATGCAGCCTGGGAGCCTGTCGGGCTTGGGGTCGGGTCCGCGATCACCAGCCGACCAGAAACTCGACATAAGCCTGGCCATCGTCCAGCCGCACGGTCCAAAGCGGCCCGCCCAGCGTGCCGGCAAGCGGCTGCGCAGCGTCCAGGGCCTGGCGTTCGATGAGCCAGCCCGCCGGGCTTGCAACGTCGCCAGGGCGAATCTGTCTGATCTCGACCGGTTGTCGGCCGGCGCAAACGATCGTCACCACCGGGTCGGCGCGCGGCACCAGGCTCGAATTCAAGCAGCCGGTGGCGAGTTGCACGCGCACCGCGAACGACGCGTCAGCGCTGGCGGCGAATGCATTGAGCGGCGGCCCCGCGAGCGCGCTCAGGCATAGCGCGGCTGCCGCACGGACACCGATCGCGCAGCGTCTCACGCTGACCTCGGTCACGCCGCGCTCAATAGGTGATCGTCAGGGTGCGCGCCGTGCTGCCGCTGCAAATCGTCGCTGCGGGTCCGGCGCAGGTGCCCGACTGGTCGGCGATCATGCCCCCGCCGATCGAGTAGCTCTGGGCCGCGCCATTGCCGGTGCCGCCGGCCGCACTGGGCGACAAGGTATAGGCGAGCCCCAGCACGGTGCCGGCGCTGGCGTCCAGAGAAAAGGTGTAGGGCAGCGAGTTCGTGCAGCGCACCGAGAACGCACCGCCGCTGGCCACGGCCGGAGTGGCCTGGAACGAGGCGTAGTTGAACGCGACATCGGTGGGCGCCGAGGTGATCTGGCAGGCCGACGTCAGGTTCACCGTCACATTGAAGCCGCTCGCCGTGGTCGCAGCACCGGCGGCGAGCGGTGCGATGGCGCCGGCGAACGCTGTGGCGGCGAACAGGCCCAGGGCAAGTTTCTTCATTTCGAGTCCTCATAGGGTTAAGGGGGAAAAACAACTCGGCACGACGACGCGCTGGATGTGCAGCGCCGTTGCCATGGCCGTGAGGATGCCCGTCGGGGCGGTGCCGGGCATCGGTGAACTCGCCCCCGGTATACCGAATCACCCGGAGCCCGACCGGGAATAGGTCTCGCCGCGGGGTGGCGCGCCTGCGAAGCAGGGCCGACGCGGGCCCGACCCCAAGCCCGACACGCTGCTAGGGGCTGCTCGTCGAGGCTTGGTTCAGGTTGGCCCGCACGCGCTCGAGCAAGGCCGCCAGTTCGGCGCGCGTGAACGGCTTGACGAGCACGCCGTCCATTCCGGCGGCGCTGCACCGCTCGTGATCTTCGGCCATGGCGCTGGCGGTCAGCGCGAATATCGCGCGCCGCGGCACGCCGCGGGCCAGATCGTCGCGGCGGATCTGCCGGGTGGCGTCGTAGCCGTCGAGCACGGGCATGCGGCAGTCCATCAGAATCACGTCGTAGCCTGTCTCGACGGCCTTTTGTACGGCGTGCTTGCCGTTGTCGGCAACGTCGGCGTCGTGCCCGAGTTGTTGCAGCAGCGACTGGGCGTAGCGCTGGCTGACCGGGTTGTCCTCGGCCACCAGCACACGCAAGGCGCCGTCGCGCGCTGCTGCGCCGCTGTCGGGGCCGGTGTGGGCATCGGACGGCACGACGAGCTCGTGCGACGCGGCAGCGCCGGCCCGGCGCGGAGCGAATGTCGCACGCAGGTGCATCGTGAAGCAAAACGTCGAGCCCCGTCCCAGCTCGCTTTCGACGGTCAGCGTGCCGCCCATGGCCTGCACGATGCGCAGGGCGATCGCCAGCCCCAATCCGCTGCCGCCGTGTTTGCGGATCGTCGTGTTGTCGCCCTGCGCGAAGGGCTGGAAGAGTTGCCCGATCGCCGCCGGTGCGATACCCGGCCCGGTGTCCTTGACGCAGATCCGGTAGGCGGATTCGCCCAGATCAGGTGCCGCTGCAAAAACCACCCGAATCGCGCCCGACTCGGTGAACTTGATCGCATTGCCGAGTAAATTGTTCAGCACTTGCTGGATCCGCATCGGGTCGCCGCGCGCCCGCGCCGGCAGGCCGGCGCCGACTTCGAGCGACAAGGCCAAGCCTTTGCGGGCGGCCCAGGGCGCCATCAGGTCGACGCTGGCGCGCACGGTGCGATCCAGATCGAAGACGTAATCTTCGAGCTCGAGCCGGCCGGCTTCGATCTTGGACAGGTCGAGAATGCTGTCGAGCAAGGCCAGCATCGACTTGCCCGACTGGCGCAGCATGTCCACGCTCTTGCGCTGCTGGGCGCTGAGCGGCGTGTGGTCGAGCAGTTCGGCCATGCCCAGCACGCCGTGCATCGGCGTGCGGATCTCATGGCTCATATTGGCCAGGAACGCACTCTTGGCGATATTGGCTGCGTCCGCGGCGTCGCGCGCAGCCTGCAACTCGTCGGTGTGCGCGAGCATGCGCCGGGTCATCTCGCGCATCGCGACGGCCAGCGAATCGAGCTCGCTGCCGCCCCTGCTGGCGACAACCGGGCTGGCGCCGATGCGCTGCACCGCCTGCTCGGCCTCGAGTTGCAGGGCACGCAGCTTGCGCGCGTGGCGATGCGCCAGCCAGCCCAGCAGGGCGGCACTGAGCAAGGCGAGCCATGCCGTCAATTGCAGGCCCGCGCTGCGCGCCTGGGCGAATTGCGCACTCGCCTGGCTGCTGTCCACCGTCATGCGCCAGACATAGGTCTGGTCGATCAAGGTCTGGGCAAAGTAGACCGTGGTTTGATCGGCGCCGCCGCGCCCGGTGATCACCTGGAATTGTTCCTGCAGGCTGCGCTCGATCGCATCGGGCTCGAGCAAGGGCTCGAGCTGGGCATGCGGCATCGACGCGGCGAGCACCGCGCCGTGCGCGCTGAGGATGGCAATCTCGGCGCCGACTTCTTCGCCCACCGCGCGCGCAAAGCTGTCGTCGAGCCACAGGCCCACTGCCAACGCCGCGGCAGGCTGCTGGCCCGCGCCCAAGGGCACGAACACGCGCAGCGCCAGGCCCGATCGATCCGGCGCGGTGACTGCGGCTTCCTTGCCGGCCAAGGCATCGGCCAGGCCTGGGGTGTCGATCGCCTCGCCCGACACAAAGGGTGCGTCAGCCCGGTAGAGCAGGCTGCGGTCGCGGGCGATCACTTCCAGGACGTCCACGTCGAGCATGCGATTGAACTTGTCCAGCAAGGGGCCGACGCGCCGGCGTCGCTCGGCCGGCGGCGCGTCGCCTGCGGCGGCAGCGACCAATGTCGGATGCTCGCCCAGAAATCTTGCTGCGGTCATGAGACGCTCGACCCGGTCGTCGACCACGAGGCCGATCGCGCGGCGCAGGCTCGCCGCGCGTTGCACTTCGACCTCCTCGATCGCCTGCGTCAAGAGATTCAGCCGGTAAGCCGAGCCGACGATGGCGACGAATGCATTGACCGCCACGATGACCAGCAGCATCCTGGCAGCGAGGCCGAAGCGCAGGCTCATTGCAAACCTCGGACGCGTTCTGGTTGGATCGGCGGCGGCATCGACGCTATCCTATGGGAGGCAGGCGTTTGTGGTCCATGCTTCAGGGGCCATACCTCATCACTTTTGTGGACGCCAAGGCGTCGCACCGGTGCAGCGCTGCCGGCTCCGCGCCGAAGGCTGCGAACAGCGCCTGTGCGGCGCTCGAGCTGAGCAACTCGAGGAACTGCGCGGCCGTCGCGCTCAAGGCTTGCGCAATGTGAATCAGGGCGACGTCATCGATCAGCGGATAGCCGCCCGAAAAGGCGGCCGCGAGTCGGGCGCGGTTCAGCTGATCCACCGACACATGGGCACCGGTCGCGAACACGCCAGCCAGGTGAGGGTCAACGGGAGGAGCTGCATCAAAGTCGTGGCGTCGCCGGGGTGGCTACGTTGAGTAACGCCATGGTACCTCCAAGCCAGCACAGGACGGCACAATCACCATATGTTCGGCCCGCCATCGCGCACCCCCCAACGCGCCTACGTCTTTGCCGCTCTGGCCATCGGCGCCGCGCTGCTGCTCGGCGCGCTCATCGTCGCCAAGCTCGGGGCCGGCGGGCGACTCGAAGAATCGCCGCTGCAAAGTGGCTGGCTCTGGGTCGTCGCGCTGTGCGTGCTGCTCGGCGCGAGTGGCGCTGCGCTGGGCGAGGTGCGCGCGCGGGTTGCGGCGCAGTCCGAACTGGCCGTTGCCAATGTCGAACTCGAAACCCAGGTGGACGCGCACACCGAAGCGCTGCAAGCCAGCGAGCAACGTTACCGGCGCCTGGTCGAACTGTCGAACGATTCGATTTTCCTGTGCGACACCGGCCGCACCATTTCGTACGCGAACGCCGCGGCCTTTCGCGTCACGCAGGCGCAGCGTCCCGAAGCCCTGCTCGGCACATCGATCGAAGAGCTGTTCGTCGCCGAGGACCGGCGCTGGCTTGTCCAATGGCTGGACCAGATGGCGCTGCAACCGGGCAAGCACGGCTACCGGCCCGCGACCCTGATGTCGCTGAGTCGCAATCGCCTGCCGGTCGAGATCGCCGGCGTATCGTTCGAGGCGTCGGGCGGGATGCAGCTGCAAATCGTCATGCACGATCTGTCCGTGCTGCGCACCGAGCAGGCCGCGGTGCGCGAGCAGTTGCGTTTCATCGATCAACTGATCGACGCCATTCCTGCCCCCTTGAGCGTGCGCGACGAGAAGGGCCGCTACCTGCGCATCAACACGGCCTACGGCCTGCTGCATCGCTGTGACCCGGCCGGCGCGCGCGGCCGCTCGGTGTTCGACGTGCTGCCTTACGAGCTGGCGAACCAGGTGGCCCAGCAAGACGCCGCGGCGATGCGCAGCAGCGAGGCGCTGAACTACGACAGCCGGCTCGCCCCGGCCAGCCGCAACGCCTGCGAGCTGCTGTCGCGGGCCTGCGCATTGCGGCGCACCGACGGCAGCATCGTCGGCGTCATCACGGTGGACACCGAGGTCACCCAGCTGCGCCTGAAGGACCGCGAACTGCTGCGCATCAATGCCGAACTCGAAGCCCTGTCGCATCGCCTGATCCGCACCCAGGAAGACGAGCGCCGGCGTGTGGCGCGCGATCTGCACGACCAGGTCGGGCAGATCCTGGCGGTCTTGAAGATCACCCTGCAGATGCTGGCGGGCAAGCCCCATATCGAGGCCGCGGCGCTGGCGCCGTCGCTCGCCTTGGCCGACGACGCGCTGACCCATTCGCGCGACCTGACCGCGTCCCTGCATCCGCATGGCCTGGAGGATCTGGGGCTCGAGGCCGCGGTGCGCCGGCAAATCGAACGCTATGTCGCGGGCGCGATCGGTCACATCGATCTGCAAGTCGATCTGCGCCCGCCGCGCAGCACGGCTGAGCGCGAGATGGCGGCGTTTCGCATGGTCCAGGAAGCTTGCACGAATGCGGTAAAGCACGCCGATGCGAGCGCGCTCGAGATCGAACTCGAAGCGAAGGACGGCCGCTTGCTGATCGCCGTCACCGACGACGGCGGGGGTTTCGACGCCGGCGGAGCGGTGTTCGATCTCAAGCAGCGCGCCTCGCTGGGCATTGCCAGCATGCGCGAGCGCATCGCCGAGATCGGCGGCGAGTTCAGTATCGAAAGCGCACCCGCCGGCGGCACCGTCGTACGGGCGTTGATGCCGTGGTAGCAGGCATGACTCGTCTGGTTCTGGCCGACGACCACCAGCTGATGCGCGCCGGGCTGAGGCTGGTGCTCGACGGCATCACCGGCATCGAGGTCGTCGGCGAGGCACGCGACGGTTTCGAGGTCTTGCACCTGGTGGCGCAGTTCGAGCCTGAGATCGTCCTGCTGGACATCGCCATGCCGGGCATGAACGGCCTGGCGGTATTGCGCGAGGTGCGCGCCAAGCACCCCAAGACCAAGGTGATGCTGCTGTCGATGTACGACAGCCGCGACTACGTCACCGAGGCCATCCGCTGCGGCGCGGCGGGCTATCTGATCAAGGACTCGGCGGTCGACGAACTGGCGCGCGCGCTGGCGGCCGTGGCGCGCGGCGAGACTTATCTGAGCCCGAGCATTTCGAGCCAGCTGGCGCAGGCCATCATGGCCCCCGGCGCGGCGGCGCCCGCCTCGGAGCTGACGCCTCGCCAGGAAGAGGTGCTGCGTCTGGTGGCGCAGGGCCGCTCGAGCAAGGAGATCGCGCTGCGTCTGAAGCTGTCGATCAAGACGGTGGAGACGCACCGCGCGCAGATCATGGACCGCCTCGACATCCGCGACCTCGCCGGCCTGGTGCGCTACGCCATCCGCACCGGCTTGGTCTCGAGCGACGAGTAGCACGCGTCGCCGGGGCCGAGTGCGCCGCGCGAGCCGCGTCTCACCCCCTTCATGACCTGCCGCGCCGCTGCGCGCACAGACCTGCCCAGTTCGCGACTTGCTACCGCGCCGCCTCGGGGTTTCTCGGTACGGGCGCGCCAAGAGCACGGATAGGACCAGGGCTGGCGCATCCCTAGGATGGCACACGACCAGCAAGGCGCCCGTCCCCGGGCCGACGAGATGACGACCCATCGCACCATCGAGACCTGCCGTGCCGGCGTGGTGGACCACGAGATGAATGCCATCGAATCCGGCTCGCCCGACGAACGCAACGAACGGCTGTTGCTGCCGCTGCACGCTGCACTGGCACAACTCGTG
>JBAQUQ010000054.1:0-9035 GCA_049297615.1 Burkholderiaceae bacterium | reverse complement strand
ACGGCTGGACCCAGTTCGTCAGCATGCAGCCCGAGCTGAGCCTGCTCTACCGCGAAGAAGAGCGCGAGATGCTGCCGCTGTGCCAAGACCAGGGCGTGGGCGTGATCCCGTGGAGCCCGCTGGCGCGCGGCCGCCTGGCGCGCCCCTGGGGCGAGCACACGCCGCGCATCGCCAGCGA
Organism: Burkholderiaceae bacterium; assembly: GCA_049297615.1. Taxonomy (GTDB): domain Bacteria; phylum Pseudomonadota; class Gammaproteobacteria; order Burkholderiales; family Burkholderiaceae_C; genus JAEMQF01. The sequence goes on along the minus strand of JBAQUQ010000054.1, from coordinate 8,857 downwards.
TGTCTTCGGCGCAACGCTGTTCGCGCAGACCGAAGAGAACGATCGCCAAGTCGCACAGGCTCTGGCCGGTGTCGCCGCACAACGGGGTGCGTCGCGCGCCAGCGTCGCCCTGGCCTGGCTGCTGCGCAAGCCCGGTGTCACAGCGCCGATCATCGGTGCGTCCCGGCCCGAGCACTTCGACGACGCGCTCGCGGCACTGAAACTCGAACTCAGCGCCTCGGAAGTCGCCGCGCTCGAAGCGCCGTATCGGCCCCATGCCGTGGTGGGTTTCGACTAGAGTTTGCAGCGCGCCGCTCTGCCACGCCACAGCACCGAACCCGGAGCCTTCAACATGACCACGGCCATCACACCCGCCGTCGCAGGCCACGCCGGGCTCGGCCCGCTCGCTTCGCGCCTGGTCGACACTGACGCCCTGCCCTGGCAGGCGACGCGCTTTCCCGGCATCGACATCAAGACCCTGCTCATCGACCGCGCGAGCGGCCTGGCGTCGTCGCTGATCCGCATGGCCCCAGGCGCAACGCTGCCCGACCATGAACACGTGCTGATCGAACAGACCTGGGTCCTCGAGGGCCACCTCGTCGACCGCAGCGGCCCCGACGAAGGAATCGAATGCAAGGCCGGCCAGTTCATCTGGCGGCCTGCGGGCAGCCGGCACAGCGCCTGGTCGCCGCGCGGCGGACTCATGCTGGGGTTCTTTCAGATGCCCAACAAGTTCTTCGGCGCCGACGGCTCGGTGAGCGACATGGCCGGCGCGGATTGGCAGGCGATGTGGGGCGCCGCGTCTTGCCATAGGTCTTGAATCGTTCGATCACCTCGGCCATTTGCTCGCGCGTCAGGATCGCGGGCGCGCCGACGGCGAGCGCCTCGAGGTAGGTCTCGCACAAGGATTCGATCTCGCAGGCCACCTTGACGGCATGGGCCAGCGAGGTTCCGCCGGCCACCAGCCCGTGATTGGCCATCAGGCAGGCGTGGCGCTGCGCGAACGCCTGCGCGACGGCCCGCGAGAGTGCGTCGCTGCCGAACAAGTGGTAGGGCGTGCATGGCACGTCATCGCCACCCGCCACCGCGACCATGTAGTGGAAGGCAGGCAGCTCGCGCCGCAGGCACGCCAGTGCGGTGGCGTGCACCGAGTGCAGGTGCACGACGGCGTTCAGGTCGGCGCGCGCTGCGTAGATCGCGCGATGAAAGGGCGATTCGCTCGAAGCTTGCCAGGCGCCAAGCTCGCGCCCGTCCTCAGCCACCCACACCAGGTCGTCGGCGCTCAGCTCCGACGCGCCCATGCCGCTGGGCGTGATCCAGAAGCCCGACGCGCGCCGCCGGCTCCCGCGCACGCTGGCGTTGCCGGTGCTGCCGCGGTTCAGGCCCAGGGCATCGAGCCGCTTTACCGCAGCCACCAGGCTCAGGCGCAGCGCCCGCTCGGGCAGGGGGGCGGCCATGAACTCAGCCCCTGTCCTCGAACAGGCTCGCGATGCCATCGACGGTGGCCGCCACGACGCCGCGTTCGGTGATCAGAGCGCTCACCAGGCGCGCCGGCGTCACGTCGAACGCTGGGTTAGCGGCAGGCGTGCCGTCGGGTGCGACCTGCACCTCGACCAAGTCCCCGTCGCTGCTGCGGCCGGTGATGTGGGTCACTTCGCGTTCGCCGCGTTCCTCGATCGGAATCTGCGCCAGGCCGTCGGTGATGCTGCGGTCCAGCGTCGAGAGCGGCATCGCGACGTAGAACGGCACGCCGTTGTCGTGCGCGGCGAGTGCCTTGAGGTAGGTGCCGATCTTGTTCGCCACGTCGCCGTGCGCGGTGACGCGGTCGCAGCCGACGATCACCGCGTCCACCGCGCCGCGCTGCATCAGGTGGCCGCCGCTGTTGTCGGCGATGACGCGGTGCGCCACGCCCTGTTCGCCCAACTCGAAGGCGGTCAGGCTCGCGCCCTGGTTGCGCGGCCGCGTTTCGTCGACCCAGACGTGGATTGCCAAACCTTGCGCCTGCGCCAGGTAGATCGGCGCGAGCGCCGTGCCCCAGTCGACGGTGGCCAGCCAACCCGCGTTGCAGTGGGTCAGCAGGTTCAGCACCTGGCCGGGTTTGCGCCGCGCAATTTTCTGCAGCAGTGCCAGGCCGTGGCGGCCGATCGCCTCGTTGCTGGTCACGTCTTCGTCGGCGAGTTGCCCGGCGAAGTCCCAGGCGGCTGCGGCGCGTTCGCTCATGCGCAGGGCGCGCACGCGGGCGAGCGTGCGATCGACGGCCCAGGCCAGGTTGACCGCCGTCGGCCGCGCGGCTCGCAATGCGCTCGCGGCCGCGTCCAGTGCGGCGTCGCTCGCATCGCGGCGCGCCTGCAAGGCCAAGCCATAGGCGGCGGTCACGCCGATCAGGGGTGCGCCGCGCACCGTCATGTTGGCGATCGCCAGCGCCGCCTCGGCGACAGAGGCGATGCGAAGCGTCGTGACGCGGTGCGGCAGCGCTCGCTGGTCGATCACGCCCACCGCGTCGCCGTCCGGCTCGGGCCAGATCGTTCGCGTAGACCGGCCGCGGATCAGCATCGGTAGCGGACGGCCGCGGCGCGCTACAGCACGCGCCCGGCGATGCCGCGCAGCCGCTCGATCATGGCGGGGTCGCGCGCCTCGGGCGGGGTGATCAGCGCGTGATCGAGCGCATGCCGGCAGGCGCAGGCATTCGCGTCGCCGTCCTGCGCCAGCGCCGGCACGACGCCGGCGATCACCTGGCGCGCCGTGCCGGCGTTGCCGAGCAGGACCCGGATCACGGCGGCCACGCTCACCGAGTCGTGCTCGGGGTGCCAGCAGTCGAAGTCGGTCACCATCGCCATGCTCGCGTAACACAGCTCGGCCTCGCGCGCGAGCTTGGCCTCGGGCATATTCGTCATGCCGATCACGTCGCAGTTCCAGCTTCGATACAGACGGCTTTCGGCGAGCGACGAGAACTGCGGTCCTTCGATGCAGACATAGGTGCCGCCCATCGCATGCGGCGTGCCCGACGCCTGCAGCGCCTGCAGCAGGTGCCGGCCCAGGCGCGCACACACCGGGTGCGCCATCGACACATGCGCCACCAGGCCGCGACCGAAGAACGACGCCTCGCGGCGCAGGGTCCGGTCGATGTACTGGTCGACGACGACGAAGCTGCCGGGCGGCAGATCCTCGCGCAGGCTGCCCACCGCGCTGAGCGACAGCACGTCGGTCACGCCCAGGCTCTTCAGCGCCGCGATATTGGCGCGGTAGTTCACCTCGGCCGGCGCAATGCGGTGCCCGCGCCCATGGCGCGGCAGGAAGGCGAGAGCCACACCATCGAGCGTGCCGAGGAAGATCTCGTCGGACGGCGCGCCCCACGGCGTGTCGACCGCGACCCAGCGCGTGTCGACCAGGCCGGCCAGGTCGTACAGGCCGCTGCCGCCGATGATGCCGATGCGGTTCATGGGTGCATTGTGCGGTGTCCAGGTGCGCCGAGGGATGCCCTGCGCATGGGCCGGCTGCTCGGGCCTGCGCAGACGCCCGCCCCGCCCTCACGCCGGCTCGGGCTGGGCGTTGCCTTACGATTCCGCCCCCAAGGTCTGCTCTGGGAGTAGGGTTTGAGCGCGACAACAGGCCGACGACGACTCCAGGCGATCCTCGCCGCGGATGCAGCGGGCTACTCGAGGTTGATGGCGGCCGACGAGGACGCGACGGTCGCGGCGCTCGACGCGGCGCGAGCCGTTTTCAAGGCAGCCGTCCAGGAAAATCAGGGCCGCATCATCGACATGGCCGGCGACTCGGTGCTCGCGGTGTTCGAAACCGCGGCCGGGGCGATCGGCGCCGCGCTCGCGATCCAGAAAGAGCTCCAGTCCACAGCCGACGCCATGCCGCAAGATCGCCGAATGCGCTTTCGCATTGGCGTTCACCTCGGGGACGTCATCGAGAAGGCCGACGGAACGATCTACGGCGACGGCGTCAATATCGCCGCGCGGCTGCAGGCGCTGGCCGAACCCGGGGGCGTCATGGTCTCGAACATGGTGCGAGAGGCGGTGCGCGACCGGATCGCAGCCGGCTTCGAGGACCAAGGCGAGCACACGGTCAAGAACATCGCGCGACCCGTGCATGTCTATCGGGTCGATTCCGGCGCTCGAGGCGTCGCCGCCGTTCGCGGCGCAGCGGCGCTCGCACAGCTTGCGCGCCGCCTGCGATGGCGCATCCTGGCCCCGGCCGGATTGCTGCTCGCCGCCGCCATCGGTGCCTGGATCGCCGCCGCCGATTCCGCGCAGGGCGCGCGTGCCTCGCTCGCGACCTTGTTCGGCAAGATGCCGTCGCACACCGCTTCCGAACGCTCGAGCATCGCGGTGCTGCCGTTTGCCAATCAAAGCGGGGAGCCCAAGCGCGACTACTTCAGCGACGGGATGACCGAAGACGTCATCCATGCGCTGGGGCGGTTCTCCGGCGTGATGGTCATGTCACGCAACGCGGTCCAGGCCTACAAGGGGCGTGCGGTGAGTTCTGCCGAGATCAGCCGCGAACTGGGGGTGCGCTACATCGCGCAGGGCAGTGTGCGCGAGGCCGACGGCAAGTTGCGCGTGGCCGTCGAGCTGAGTGACGCGGAGAAAGGCACGCAGCTCTGGTCGGAACGCTACGAAGGCGCGGGAACGGAAGTGTTCGAGATCCAGGACCGGATCGTGAAGAACATCGTCGGCGCGCTGGCGGTGAAGCTCACGCGCATCGAACAGCAGCGCGTGTTCAGCAAGCCGACCGACAGCCTGGAGGCTTACGATCTCGTGCTGCGCGCCCGGTCACTGCTCGATCTCAGCGAGCGCAGTTCCAATCGCGAAGCGCGTGCCTTGCTCGCGCGTGCGCAGAAGCTCTCGCCCGAGTACGCCGAGATCTTCACGGCGCTCTGTGACGCGGAGTTCCAGCGCGCCGTCTATGGCTGGATCGAAGACGCGTCCGAAGCCATGAAGCGAGCCGAGGAGCTGTGCAAGCGTGCGCTAGGCTCGCCGGATCAGCACGCTCATACGGGCGGCCATGCATTGATCGCTGCGATCTACGGGCATCAGGGACGGTTCGACGAAGCGCTGCGCCACACCGAGCAAGCCATCGAGCTGAACGCGAGCGACTCGACGGCGCTGTACCGGCGCGGCGCCACCTTGCTGTCCGTCGGCCGGATCGACGAAGCGATCGTCGCCATGGAAACCGCGCAGCGTTTCGAACCGCACCCCATTGCCGGCCAGGGCCTCAACCTCGCGGTCGCCTACTACGTTGCGCGACGCTATCGCGAGGCGCTGGCGCAGGCCGAAGCCTTGCTGACCCGCACCCCACACCACGTCGCTCTCAACGCGATACGCGCCGCTACGCTGGCGCAACTGGGAGATGCCGACGAAGCCCGGCGGGCGGCCGATCAGGTACGCCGCTTCAGCCCGTTGTTCGACGCCGAGAACTTCGGAACGCGATTCTCGGACCCGGGGTACGCGGCCAGGTTGCAAGACGGGTTGCGCAAGGCGGGACTGTGAATCCCGCTTGGTTGTCGCCTAGTTGTGCGCCCGCCAGTTGTGTTTGGCCGCCGCTATCTTTTCGCTCAGGTAGCGGGAATCGTTCTTCGCCATGTCCCTGAACTTCACCTGCCCGAATACGTAGAGCCTTCCGCCGGAGATGATCCACGCCTCGGGGTCGGCCTCCAGGCGCACTCCCTTGGCCATCGAGCCGGTGCAATACCCGCCGAATTGGGGCGCGTAGCGTTCGGGGTCCGCGACGAACTTGTCCCTGTTCGCAACTGTCGCGAACAGGTAGCGCTCGCCGTCCCAATCGTGGCCGATCGACGGTGAGCCCTTCACGGGCCGGCCTTCGGTGAAGTACGCCACCGGGTCATGCCCTTTGAGAACCACGCGCAGCGCCGCGGAGTTGCTCTGCGCCAAGCTCGCGCCAAGCGCGATCACGAGGAGGGCGAACGCGACAACGATCTGCTGCAATGCACGCAATGGATTCACGGATACCTCCTTGACGCGAGCGCCGGCAGCACCGAAAGCGTCGCGCTCATCCTACGCTTCGAGCTGGATGTTCGCAAGGCGCGCACTACAGCCCGGCCAGCAACTGATACGACCGCAGCCGCGCCGCATGGTCGTGGATCGCCCCGGCGACGATCAGTTCGTCGGCGGCGGTCTGTTCGATGATCGAGTCGAGTTGTTGCCGAACCCTGGCTGGCGAACCCACCGCGGCGGCGGCGAGCATGCGTTGCACACCCGCCTTTTCCTGCGGGCTCCACAGCGTTTCCATGTGCGCGGGTTCGATTGGCCGCAGCAGCGGCCCGCGCCGGCCGCGCTGCATGCCGAGAAACCTTTGTTGAATCGACGTGAACAGCCACGCGGCCTCGTCGTCGTTGTCGGCGCAGACCACGTTCACGCCGACCATCGCGTGCGGCTCGGGCCAAGACTCTGACGGCTTGTAGCCGGCGCGGTAGGCGTGAAGCGCCGGCAGCAGCAGGTCGGGTGCGAAGTGCGAAGCGAAGGCGAAGGGCAGGCCGAGGTAGGCGGCGAGCTGCGCGCTGTACAGGCTCGACCCGAGCAGCCAGATCGGCACCTGGGTGCCGATGCCGGGGATGGCGCGCACCGGCTGCTCGCCGCCGCCCTCGCTCAGGTAGGTCTGCAGCTCGACCACGTCGCGCGGAAAGCCCTCTTCGTCGTTCGCATCGAGGTGACGCCGCAGCGCGTGCATCGTCATCCTGTCGGTGCCGGGAGCGCGCCCCAGGCCGAGGTCGATACGGCCCGGGTAGAGCGTCGCCAGAGTACCGAACTGCTCGGCAATCACGAGCGGCGCATGGTTCGGCAACATGACGCCGCCCGAGCCGACTCGAATCGTCTTTGTTCCGCCGGCGATGTGGCCCACCAGGACGGCGGTGGCCGAACTCGCCACGCCGTCCATGTTGTGGTGCTCGGCCACCCAATAGCGCCGGTAGCCCCAGGCCTCCGCGTGCTGCGCGAGGTCCAGGCTGTGGCGCAGCGCCTGCGCCGCGTCGCTGCCTTCGACGATGGGGGCCAGGTCGAGGATCGAGAGCGGCTTCATCTGCCGGGGGCGAGCCTTGCGCGGGCTGGCGCTCGAAGCCGGGCGCTGCTGCTCGGCGCTCAGTTCAACTGCGTCACGAACTTGGTGGTGAGATAGCCGTCGAAGGTCTCGCTGCCGCCCTCGCTGCCGTAGCCGCTGTCCTTGACGCCGCCGAACGGTGTCTCGGCCAGCGCCATGGCGAGGTGGTTGATCGCCACCATGCCCGATTCCAGGCCGTTGCTGATCGCGGTGGCGTTGCGCGTGGAAGTCGTGAACGCATACGCCGCCAGGCCGAAGGGCAGGCTGTTGGCGCGCTTGAGCACTTCGTCGATCGTCTTGAAGCGCACCATGCTGGCCACCGGTCCGAAGGGCTCTTCGGTCATCAGGCGGCTGTCTTCGGGCAGATCGGCGACGACGGTCGGGGCGAAAAAGTTGCCTTCGCCGGGCAGCGCCTTGCCGCCGGTGAGGATGGTCGCGCCGCGCTGGTGCGCGTCGTCGATGAAGCCGGCCACGGCGGCAACGCGGCGGCGTTGCGCAAGCGGGCCCATCTTGGTGTCGGGCGCCAGGCCGTCGCCGACCTTGACCTTCGCAACCTTGGCCAGGAAGCGCGCCACAAAACGCTCGTAAGCGCCCTCCTGCACGTAAAAGCGCGTCGGCGAAATGCACACCTGGCCGGCGTTGCGGAACTTGTACGGCGCGAGCATGTCGGCCGCGGCGTCGATATCGGCGTCGTCGCAGACGATCACCGGCGCGTGGCCGCCGAGTTCCATCGTGCAGCGTTTCATCAGCGAGCCGGCGAGGCCGGCGAGCTGCTTGCCCACCGCCACCGAACCGGTGAAGGAGATCTTGCGCACTACGGCCGAGTGCATCAAATGCTGCGAGACTTCGCTCGGCACGCCCCAGACCACGTTCAGGCAGCCTGCGGGCAGGCCGGCGTCGTGGAACAACTGGGCCAGCGCCACGACGGCGCTCGGCGCGTCTTCCGGGCCCTTGAGGATGACGGTGCAGCCCGCGCCGATGGCCGCGCTGACCTTGCGGATCGCCTGGTTGAAGGGGAAATTCCACGGCGAAAACGCCGCACACACGCCGATCGGCTCGCGCAGCACGAGCTGGCGCACGCCGTCAGTGCGCGGCGCGATCACGCGGCCGTAGATGCGCCGGCATTCTTCGGCGTGCCATTCGGCGTGTTCGGCGCAGAAGTTGACCTCACCCACCGCCTCGGCGAGCGGCTTGCCCTGGTCGCGCACGATATTGCGGCCGATTTCATTGGCGCGTTCGCGCGCCAAGGCGCCGACCTTGCGCAACACCTTGCTGCGTTCCAGCGGTGAACTGCGGCGCCACGATTCGAAGGCGCGCTGTGCGGCGCTCAGGCACCGGTCGAGGTCTTCGCGCGTCGCGTGTGGCAACTTGGCGATGACTTGGTTGGTCGCCGGGTTGAACACATCCTGTTCGTGGCGCCCACCGCCGTGGGTGAACTGGCCGTCGATGTAAAGGCTGAGGGTGGGGTACATGGTTCGAGGGTGAATCGCGTCGCGATCGTTGCTGGGCGGGTGCCGGGAAGCGATGCTACGCCATCGGGCGGCGACTCGGGCTGCTGTCAAGCAAGCAGCATCGCCCGGCCCGGGATCGAGCCGCGGCCAGCGGCCCTGCAGCGCCGGGCCAGGCGCGCAGCTGCGACCTCAGTCGTCGTGCCCCCGTGATCCTGGCGCGTGCGACACCGGCGCTGCGGGCAGCCGTTTCCCACCTGGGCCGGCAGCAAAGGTCAGCGGCGATTGTGCAGCCTGCTGCCCGACGCCGCGCTTGCTCCAGTCGCAGACACCGTCGGGAAAGACGGTGTACAAGCGCACCAGTTGTT
>JBAQUQ010000053.1:0-17009 GCA_049297615.1 Burkholderiaceae bacterium | reverse complement strand
GCGGTTCAGTTGGCGAAGCCGCCGTCGATGAGTTGCGTCGTGCCCGTGGTGAACGCCGACTCGTCGGAGCCGAGATAGACGGCGAGCAGCGCCACTTCTTCGGGCGTGCCCAGCCGCCCCATCGGTTGGCGCGCGATGAAGGCGGCCTCGACTTGCGCCACCGTCTGGCCGCTGGCCTTGGCCTGCGCAGCGATGCGCTGGCGCAGCGAAGGCGACTCGATCGTGCCCGGGCAAATCGCATTGCAGCGAATGCCTTGCTTGATGAAGTCAGCGGCAATCGCTTTGGTCAGGCCGATTACGGCGGCCTTGCTCGCGCCGTAGACGAAGCGATTCGGCAGGCCGCGGATGCTCGACGCGCCGGAGGCCACATTGATGATCGACGCGGCGACACGTTTGTGCTCATAGTGGGCCAGCATGGCCGGCAGCAGCGCCCGGCTCAGCCGGTACATCGAGCGCACGTTCAGGTCGAACGAAAAATCCCAGGCCGCTTCATCGCATTCGAGAATGCTGCCGGCGTGCACGAAGCCCGCGGCGTTGAACAGGATCTGCACCGCGCCGAGTTCCACGCCGAGCGCCGTGATGGCATTCGCATCGGTCACGTCCAGGCGCCGCGTCGTGATGCCCGGCGTTCGGCCCAGCTCAGCGAGCAAATCGGTGTCGATGTCGGTGGCGACCACGCGCGCGCCTTCGGCTGCAAAAACCAAGGCCGTGGCCCGCCCTATGCCTTGGCCGGCGGCGGTGACGAGCGCTGTCTTGCCGGAGAGTCGTTGTGTCATGGGGGTGATTTCGCAGTGATGGCTCGCCGTGGGCGCCGCTGCATTGCCGCGCCCGATGCTGCCGATTCTAGGTTCCGAAGCCGAAGGTGCGCGGCATCCACAACGAGATCGAGGGCAGATAGGTCAACACGACCAGGCTCACCAGCAGCGGCGCCAGCCACGGCAGGATCGCCATCGTGGTGCGCTCGACGCTGAGTTTGGCGACTCGCGCCAGCACGAACAGCACCATGCCCATCGGCGGGTGCAGCAGGCCGATCATCAGGTTCAGCACCATCACCAGGCCGAAGTGCACCGGATCGACGCCGAGCTTGAGCGCAATCGGAAGCAGGATGGGAACGAGGATCGTGATCGCCGCAGTCGGCTCGAGAAAGCAGCCGACGAACAGCATCAGCAAGTTGGCCATCAACAGGAACAGCCAGGGCTGCGTCGTCACCGCGAGCACCCACTCGGCAATCGCCGCGGTGACGCCGGTGGCGGTGAGCATCCAGCCGAAGATCGACGCGGCGGCGACGATGAACATCACGGTCGCCGTGGTTTCCACCGAGTCGAGGCTGACCTTGACGAACATCCTGGGCGTCATCGTCCGGTACCACACCAGGCCGAGGAACATGGCCCAGGCGCTGGCGGCGATCGCGCCTTCGGTGGGCGTGAACAGGCCCGTCGTCATGCCGCCGATGAGCAGCACCGGCGTCATGATCGGCAGCACCGCCTGAAAGCGGAACACCCGGTCCAGCGCAAACAGAGAAACGATGGCGCCCAAGACGACGGCCTGCGCGGGCCATTCGGCCTTGTTGACCAGGGCCCAGGTGGCGAGCGGCCAGGCGATGACGATGGCGAGTTCGACCAGGGCGCGGCCGATGCGGCCCCATGAGAACTTGACGTCGGCGCCCCAGCCGTTCTTGTGCGCGAAGAACGCCACCGTCAGCATCATCAGCACGGCCATCAGCACTCCGGGCAGGATGCCGGCGAGGAAGAGAGCGCCCACCGACACATTGGCCATCATCGCGTAGATGACGAAGGGCAGGCTCGGCGGAATGATCGGCCCGAGCGTGGCCGACGCTGCGGTGACGCCGACCGCGAATTCGGTGCCGTAACCGTGGTCCTGCATCGCCTTGATCTCCACCGTTCCCAGCCCTGCGGCGTCGGCGACCGCGGTGCCGCTCATGCCGGCGAAGATCACCGAGCCGATCACATTCACGTGGCCCAGGCCTCCCTTCATCCAGCCCACCAGGGCGAGCGCGAAGTTATAGATGCGGTTCGTGATACCGGCGTTGTTCATCAGGTTGCCGGCGAGGATGAAAAACGGGACGGCGAGCAGGGGGAAACTGTCGATGCCGCCGATCATGCGGTGCACCACCGCGAACGGCGGCAGGTCGCCGCTGATCAGGATGTAGACCAGGGACGCGCCGGCCATCGCGATGGCCACCGGCAGGCCGCTGGCCATCAGGACCAGGAAGATGATCTTGAGCATGGGGCTTCAGCTCTTGCGCTCGGGCGCGTCGTCCATCTGCGATTCGGGCCGCTCGAGCACCGAATAGCCGCGCCGCCAGTGCACCCAAAGCACCCAGATCGAGCGCAGCGTCATCGCCGCAAATCCGAACAGCACGACGCCGTAGACGATATTCATCGGCAGATCGACGATCGTCATCTGGTAGCTGCCCATTTTTTGCATCATCTGCGCCGTGTACACGACCATCGCGCCGAGGAAGGCGATGCGCAGCAGATCCACGCCCAGCGCCAGCACGCGGCACGCAGGCGCGGGCAGGTAGCGGTACAGCAGGTCGACCTGGATGTGGTTGTTTTTCGCCACACCGACCGACGCGCCGACGAACACCACGCCGATCAGCAGGTAGCGTGCGATCTCCTCGGTCCACGCCGCCGAATCGTTCAGCGCGTAGCGGGTGAAAAACTGCGTGAACACGACCGCCGCCAGCGCCCAGAACAGCGCGAGCGCGGCCCAGGCTTCGATCGGCGTCCTCGCGAGGTCCACGACCTCGTCGACGGCGTGGAACTCGCCGTCATCGCCCATCACCTTGGGCAGGTCGTCGACATTCATGTTCGGGTTCCGTCGTCCCGGCGCAAGCCGGGATCCCTCGTTACAGGCGAGCAGTGGATCCCGGCTTGCGCCGGGATGACAGTGCCTACTTGATGCCGACGATGCGGTCGTAGTCCTTCTTGTCGTAGCCCAGCGACTCCACGCTCTTGTTCTTCAGAACCGCGTCGACGAAGCTCTGGCGGTTCACCGTGTGCACCTGGATCCCCTTCTTCTTGAATTCCTCGACGAGTTCGGACTCGCGTTGCTTGATCTGCGCGGAGGCGCGCGCAGCGGCCTCGAGCGCAACCTCGCTGAACACCTTCTTGTCGGCATCGCTGAGCTTGTTCCAGACGTGCGGCGCCACTTGCGTGACCAGGCCGTCGACGATGTGCCCGGTGAGCATGATGTGCTTCTGTACTTCGTAGAACTTCTTCGCTTCGATCGTCGTCAACGGGTTCTCCTGCGCGTCGACCGTGCCGTTTTGCAGCGCGAGATAGACCTCGGCAAACGCGATCGGCGTCGGGTTCGCGCCGCACGCTTCGGGCGTCGCGCGGTAGGCCGGCACGTCGGGGACGCGGATCTTCAGACCCTTCATTCCGGCGCAGTCGGTGAAGGCTTTCTGGCTCGTCGTCATGCGCGCGCCGTAATAGGTGTAGGCCAGGATCTGGATGCCCGTCTTGGCGCGAAAACCGTCGACCATCTCCTTGAACACGGCGCTCTTGCTGTAGGCGAGCAGGTGGTCGCCGTCGCGGAAGATGAAGGGGTAGTAGGCGATGCCCAGGCGCGGGTAGCTGCGCGCGGCGAAACTCGGGCCGCTGATGATCATGTCCACCGTGCCGAGCTGCATGCCCTGGTTGATGTCGGTTTCTTTGCCGAGCGAGGACGCCGGGAACACCTGAATGTCGAACTTGCCATTCGAACGCTTCTTGATCTCGCCGGCTGCCCACACCGATTCGGTGTGATAGGGCTCCGAGGTCTCGTACACATGGGCCCATTTGAGTTTGGTTTGCGCCCACGTGCTCGCGCTCGCGATCGTTGCCAGAACGATGGCGATGCCCTTGATCACAGTCTTCATGCCAGGTCTCCTTTGAATGATGCGAAAAGCCGCTGCGCGAACGGCGCCGATGGATTTTCAGGGCTTGCCCGGCGTGCCCATGTCGGGATAACCCTCGCGCTGGATTGAGCAAAAGCGCACGTTCAGTGGGCCATTTGCTATCGAAACACCCTAGGGCCATGCGCAGGGCGCACCCTCAGAATCGACCGAGACTCGCCGCCACGCTTGCGGCCATTCACGCGGCCATACACGCGGCGTGTCCGAGACCTGGAGGGCGCGATGGAAAAGACTTGGCTCAAGCAATACCCACAGGGCGTGCCGGCCGACATCGACGTCGAACAATACCCCTCCCTGGTGGCCCTGCTCGACGCGAGCTTTGCCAAGTTCGCCGCCCTGCCCGCGTACCGCTTCATGGGCAAGGCGTTTCGCTTTGCCGAAATCGACGAGGCCTCGCGCGCACTCGCCGCCTACCTGCAGTCGCTCGGCCTGGCCAAGGGCGAGCGCGTCGCCGTGATGATGCCCAATGTGCCGCAGTATCCGGTGGCAGTGGCGGCGATTCTGCGCGCCGGCTACGTGGTCGTGAACGTGAACCCGCTGTACACGCCACGCGAACTCCAACACCAACTCGAAGACTCGGGCGCGCAGGCGATCCTGATCGTCGAGAACTTCGCCCACGTCCTGCAACAAGTGCAGGCCGCCGTGCCCACGCGGCACGTCATCGTCACGGCACTGGGCGACATGCTCGGTTTCCCGAAGCGCCTGATCGTCAACTACGTCGTGCGCAAGATCAAGAAGATGGTGCCGGCGTATCAACTGCCCGGCGCGGTCGAGTTCAATGACGCGCTGACGCGCGGTGCCGGCAAGGCGTTCACGCCGGCCAGCGTGGGGCTGGACGACATCGCGGTGCTGCAATACACCGGCGGTACGACGGGCGTGAGCAAGGGCGCCGTGCTCCTGCACCGCAACCTGGTGGCCAACCTCTTGCAGGCCGAGGCCTGGTACCAGCCTGCGCTGAAGAAGATTCCCCCGGGCGAGCAGGTCGTGACCGTGTGCGCCCTGCCCCTGTATCACATCTTCGGCTTCACCGCCAACATGATGCTGGGAATGCGCATGGGCGGCTGCAACATCCTGATCGCCAATCCGCGCGATCTGCCCGCCGTCTTCAAGGCTCTCTCCGGTCAAACTTTCCACAGCTTCCCGGCCGTGAACACGCTGTTCAATGCGATGGCGCACCACCCCGATTTCGCAAGCGTCGATTGGAGCCACCTCGTGATCTCGGTGGGCGGGGGCATGGCGGTGCAAAGCGCCACCGCCAAGCTTTGGCTGGAGAAAACCGGCTGCCCCATCGTCGAAGGTTATGGTCTGTCGGAGACCTCGCCGTCGGTCACCTGCAACCCCGTCGACAGCACGGCTTACAGCGGCAATATCGGCTTGCCCATGCCCAATACCGAACTCTGCTTGCTCGACGACGACGGCCGTGAAGTGGCGCTCGGCACGCCCGGCGAGATCTGCATCCGCGGCCCGCAAGTGATGGCCGGTTACTGGCAGCGCCCCGACGAAACCGCCAAGGTGATGACGGCGCAAGGCTTTTTCCGCAGCGGCGACATCGGCGTCGTCGATGAACGCGGCTACTTCAAAATCGTCGATCGCAAGAAGGACATGATCCTGGTGAGCGGCTTCAACGTCTACCCCAACGAAGTGGAAGACGTCGTCACGCAATTGGCCGGCGTGCTCGAGTGCGCAGCTGTCGGCGTCGCCGACGCCAAGACGGGCGAGGCCGTCAAGCTCGTCATCGTTCGCAGCGACCCGGCGCTGACCGAAGCCGACGTGCGCAAGTACTGCGCGGCGCAACTCACCGGCTACAAGCGTCCCAAGGTGGTGGAGTTCCGCAGCGAATTGCCCAAGACGCCGGTGGGCAAGATCTTGCGGCGTGAACTCAGAGACAAGACCTGAAGCTGTTGAAAAGGCCGTGCGAGCCCTTGCCGGTGGCGGCCGGGAGTGTGCCCCGGCCAGGCTGGGGCACACTCGGGGCCGACTATTGCTGCGGCCATGCCTCCTCGCTTTCACATCGACACTGCGCTGCAAGCCGGCGCCGAACTCGAATTGCCCAGCGGCGCCGTACGCCACGTGCAGGTGCTGCGCCTGCAAGCCGGCGCGGCGATCACTTTATTCGACGGGCGCGGCGGCGAGTGGTCGGCGGGCGTTGTACGCATGGGCCGCTCCGAGGTCCTGGTTCGGGTCGAGGCCTTCCACAGCGTCGAGCGCGAACTGCTGCCGCCCGTGACGCTCGCTCTGGGCATGCCGGCGAACGAGCGCATGGATGGCTTGGTGGAAAAGGCCACCGAGCTCGGCGCTGTGACGATTCAGCCCCTGCTGTGCGAGCGCTCGGTGTTGCGCCTGACCGGTGAACGCGCGCTGAAGAAGGTGGCGCACTGGCAGGCGGTGGCGGTGGCGGCGTGCGAACAATGCGGGCGCACGCGCGTGCCCACGGTGGCGCCGGTTCGCCCGCTGCTGGACTGGCTTGCCCAGGCGCCGGCTTCAGACGGTGGACCGCCATGCGCGCGCTTCGTGTTGAGCACGCGGGCGTCGCTGCCTGTGGCGCTGGCACTGGCCGCGCACTTCACCGGGATCGTCTGCCTCAGCGGCCCCGAAGGCGGCCTCACACAAGCCGAAGAACACGCTGCCGAGTTGCGCGGCTTCATCCCCATCACGCTCGGCCCGCGCACTTTGCGCGCCGATACCGCGCCCTTGGCGCTGCTTGCACACCTGTCGCTGTACAGCGCCGGCGCAGAACCAGGTAAAGGCCCGGGATGAATTTCCAACTTTTGCTGCTGGCGCTGTGCCAGGGTTTTTTCATGACGAACAACGTCACCTTCATCGCCGTCAACGGTCTGGTCGGACTCAGCCTGGCGCCGGTGGCGTGGATGGCGACCTTGCCCGTCACCGGCTATGTCGCGGGCGGTGCGCTGTGCGCGGGCATGGTGGGGCGGCACCAGCGCGCCTGGGGGCGCAAGCGCAGTTTTCAGCTCGGTTTGCTGATGGCGATCGTCTCGAGCGTGCTCTGCGCCTACGCCGCGTGGTCGCACAACTTCTGGCTGCTTGTCACGGCCACGGTGATCGCGGGCTACTACAACGCCAATGCCGCGCTGTACCGTTTTGCCGCAACGGAATTGGCCACTCCCGCCTACAAGGAGCGTGCCATCTCGTGGGTGCTGGCCGGCGGCATCCTCGGCGCGGTGATCGGCCCGAATCTTGCCAACGCGACGCGCCAGGTGCTGCCGGTGGAGTTTGCCGGCGCCTACCTGGCGCTCGCCGTCGTCGCACTGGCTTCGCTGGCGACGCTGTCATTCATCCGTTTTCCGCAGCTACCGCAAGCCAGTGCCGCACATCCCGGCAGGCCATTGCTCGAAATTGCGCGCCAGCCGGTCTTCATCGTCGCCGTGGCCTGCTGTGCCCTGGGCTATGGCGTGATGAACCTGCTGATGGCCGCCACGCCGATCGCCATGGCGCAATGCGCGCACCCGTTCAAGAGCATTGCCCTGGTTCTCGAGTGGCATGTGCTGGGCATGTTCGCGCCGAGTTTTTTCACCGGTTCCCTGATCCGCCGTTTCGGCTGCCTGCCGGTGATGGCCGTGGGGGTGTTGCTCAACGCTGCATGCATCGCGATCGCGCTGAGCGGCGTGGACGTGATGCAGTTCCTGCTTGCGCTGTTCGCGCTCGGTGTGGGCTGGAATTTTCTCTACGTCGGCGGCACGACCCTGTTCACCCAGAGCTATCGCAGCGAAGAACGAACCACGGCCCAGGCGGCGATGGACACGGTCGTCTACACGACGATGACGCTCACCTCGTTCGGTTCCGGCGCATTGATCGTGACGCAGGGCTGGACCTGGCTGAACCTGGGCTCCACCTTGCCGGTGCTCATGCTCGGGACTGCCCTGGCGTGGCTTGCGGTGGCGCAATCTCGCAATCCGCCCAAGCCCGCTGGCGTCGCGGGGAAGGCCCTGCCCGTGCCACCGCAGGTGCGCGAGAAGTGAGCCAAGCCCGGGGCGGACCCTAGTTCGTGCCCCGGGCAGCCTCGGCCTGGCGCTTGTACTCGTCGTAGGACGTGTTCGTGCTCGCCATGCAGCGGCCACGTTCCTGGGCGTCAATGATCTTGTTGCACTCCTGGCGCTGCCACGCCTGGCCTGCACCGTAGGCCTGCTGGGTCGAACACGCCTGAACCAAGCCGGCCAGGCACAGCACCAAGGCGAGGCTGAACAGATGGTGCGGCGACGGCACCGATGCGCTGCTTCGGGAAGGATTCATCAGGGCCTGCCCGACTACCAATGCGGCTCGAACTTGCGAATCGATTCACGCACTTCGGGGCTGAGCCTGAAGCCGTCGCCGTGACGCGCGGCCAGCTCGGCGCAGCGCTTCTCGAAGGCATCGATCCCCATGCCGTAAATGAACTGCATCGCCCCGCCGGTCCAGGCCGGGAAGCCGATGCCGAAGATCGAGCCGACATTCGCATCCGCCAGATTCGTCAGCACGTTTTCGCTCAGGCAACGCGCCGTCTCCACCGCCTGGCGATAGAGCAGCCTGTCTTTCACCTCGACGATGTCCCAGGGCGCGCCGGGCCTTTCGAACATCGCTTTGAGCGCAGGCCACAGGTGCTTTTTGCCGCCCGCCGGATAGTCGTAGAAACCGCCGCCCGCTGCGCGACCGCTGCGCTTGAATTCCTTGACCAGACGCTCGACGAGCAGCTCGCCGGGCTTGGCTTCATAGGTCTTGCCCTCGCTCCGGAGATCGGCACGCGTCTGGTCGAGCACGTGCACGCTCAAGCCGAGCGAAGTCTCGTCCAGCACCGCCAGCGGCCCGACGGGCATTCCTGCCTGTATCGCGCCGTGCTCGATCACCGGCGCGGGCAAGCCTTCGCCGAGCATCGCCGCGCCTTCCATGACGAAGGTACCGAAGACCCGGCTGGTGAAGAAGCCGCGCGAGTCGTTGACGACGATCGGGATCTTGGAGAGCGCCTGCACGTAGTCGAAGGCGCGTGCCACGGTCGGGTCGTCGGTGCGCTTGCCGCGGATGATTTCCACCAGCTTCATCTTGTCGACCGGGCTGAAGAAGTGGATGCCGATGAAGCTCTCGGGCCTGGCGCTCGCCTGAGCCAGGCCGGTGATCGGCAGGGTCGAGGTGTTGGACGCGAAGAAACCGCCCGACGCGAGCATTCCTTCAGCCTCCTGCGTGACCTTGGCCTTCAACTCGCGGTTCTCGAACACCGCTTCGATGATGAGATCGCAGCCCCGCAGGTCGGCGATATCGGCGCTGGGCGTGATGCGCGCCAGCAGGGCCGCCTGCTCCTGCGCATTCATGCGCCCCTTGTCGACACGCGCCTGGGTCAGCTTCGAGCTGTAAGCCTTGCCTTGCGCGGCACGTTCCAGGGAAACGTCTTTCAGCACCGTGGCGATGCCGCGGCTCGCCTGCGCATAGGCGATTCCGGCGCCCATCATTCCCGCACCGAGCACGCCCACGCGGCTCGGCTTGGAGCGCGGCGTTTTGCCGGGCCGCGACTGGCCACTCTTGATCGAGTTGAGGTTGAAGAAGAAAGTGTTGATCATGGCCTTGGCGTTGGCCCCGACCATCAGCCTGGCGAGGTAGCGGCTCTCGATTCGCAGCGCCGTCGCGTAATCGACGAGCGAGCCTTCGACCATGCATGCCAGGGCCGCCTCGGGCGCCGGCAACAGGCCGCGCGTTTGTTTGCGCAGCAGCGCCGGCGCGGCGGCGAGCAGGGGCGCGAGCTTGGCGCTCGCGGCCGTGCCGCCGGGCATGCGGTAGCCCTTCGCGTCCCAGGGATGCAAGGCGGCAGCAGCGTCGTTGGCAATCGCGCCCAGCCACGCCAGGGCAGCGCCGCGCAATTGCGCAGCGTCGCCCACCAGCTCGTGCACCAGGCCGAGCTCGAGCGCCTCGCGCGGGCCGAACAGCTTGCCCTCGACGAGGAAGGGCTGGGCCCCGAGCAGCCCCAGCAGGCGCGTCATCTTCGTGATGCCCGAGGCACCCGGAATCAGGCCTAGCGTGACTTCGGGAGTCCCGAATTGGATCTTCGGATCGTCCAGCGCGATGCGATGGTGCCCCACCAGGGCCAGCTCCCAACCCCCGCCCAAGGCGGTGCCGTTCAGGCAGGTGACGACCGGCTTGCCCAGGGTCTCGAGCGTGCGCAAGTTCTTCTTCACGAGTTCCACGCCGGCGTAGCAGGGCGCTGCGTCGCTGGGCGCCAGGCGCATCACGCCCTTCAGGTCGGCGCCGGCGAAGAAGGTGGTCTTGGCCGAAGCCAGCACGATGCCGCGAATGCCCGCCTGGTCCGCAAGCAGTTTTGCGACGGCCTGCGTCAAGTCGCCCTGCCACTCCTGGCTCATCGTATTGACGGGCGAGCCCGGCTCGTCGAAGGTCAGCGTCGCGACCTGGCCAAATGACGCTTCGTTCAGCTCGTAGCGGATCGTCCGCATCGCTTCACAGCCTCTCGACGATGGTGGCGATTCCCATGCCGCCGCCGACGCACAGCGTGGCCATTCCATAGCGCAATTTGCGCCGGTGCAGCTCGTCCACCAAGGTGTTCAGGATCATCGCCCCGGTGGCGCCGAGTGGATGACCCATCGCGATGGCGCCGCCGTTCACGTTCACCTTCTCGTGCGGCACGCCCATCTCTTTCATGAAGCGCATCGGCACGGCGGCAAAGGCTTCGTTCACCTCGAACAGGTCGATGTCGTCGATCGCCAGGCCCGCCTTGGCCAGGGCCTTGCGCGCTGCCGGCATCGGGCCGGTCAACATGATCGTCGGGTCGGCGCCGCTCAGCGCCGCGCTGACGATGCGCGCGCGCGGCCTGAAGCCATGCGTCTTGCCCGCAGCCTCGGAGCCGATCAGGATCGCCGCCGCGCCATCGACGATTCCCGAGGAGTTGCCGGCGTGGTGCACATGATGGATGCGCTCGACCTGGGGGTAGCGCGACAGCGCCACGGCGTCGAAACCCATCGCGCCCATTTCTTCGAAGGCGGGCCGCAGCGATGCCAAGCCGGCCAGCGTGGTGTGCGGCTTGATGAATTCGTCCGTGTCCAGAATGACCTGGTCGATGAAGTCTTTTACCGGCACCACCGAGCCGGCGAAAAATCCTCCCTCCCTCGCCTTCGCCGCGCGCTGTTGGGACTCGAGCGCAAACGCGTCGACGTCCTCGCGCGCAAAACCTTCGATCGTCGCGATCAGATCCGCGCCGATGCCTTGCGGAACGAAAGCCGTGGCGGAGTTCGTCTCCGGGTCTTGCGCCCAGGCGCCGCCGTCCGAGCCGATGGGAACGCGGCTCATGCTTTCCACCCCGCCGGCGACGACCAGGTCTTCCCAGCCGGATCGCACTTTCTGCGCCGCCAGGTTCACCGCCTCCAGGCCCGACGCGCAGAAGCGGTTGATCTGCACTCCCGAGCAGCGCCAGTCCCAGCCGGCGCGCAGCGCAGCGACCTTGGCGATCACCGAGCCTTGCTCGCCGATCGGCGAGACCACGCCCATCACCACATCGTCGATTTGCGCCGTGTCGAAATCGTTGCGCCGTTGCAGCTCGGTGAGCACGCCGGCGAGCAGGGTCACCGGTTTCACTTCATGCAGGCTGCCGTCCTTCTTGCCCTTGCCGCGCGGCGTGCGGATCGCATCGTAGATGAAGGCTTGGGTCATGGTAGGGGCTCCAGCGTTGCGCGGCGTTCGGTGTCGCCGCAGTATAGGAGTGCGTCCCCCGCCGCGCTGGCCCCTGGCCATAATGCGCGGGCCCACCCTCTACAAGGCCCGCCATGATCGAACGCAGCCTTTTCGGCGCCGAGCACGAGGCGTTTCGCGACAGCTTCCGGCGCTTCATGGACAAGGAAATCGCGCCGCTGCACGCGCAATGGGAAGAGCAGGGCTATGTGGACCGCGAGGTCTGGCGCAAGGCGGGCGCGAACGGGTTCCTCTGCATGACGATGCCCGAAGCCTACGGGGGCGCCGGCGCCGACAAGCTCTATTCCGTCGTGCAGATGGAAGAGATCAGCCGCGCGGGTTGGAGCGGCATCGGCTTCGGCCTGCACAGCGAAATCGTCGCGCCCTATATCCTGCATTACGGCAGCGAGGCGCAAAAACGCAAGTATCTGCCGCTGCTGGCGAGTGGCGAAACGATAGGCGCGATCGCGATGAGCGAGCCCGCCGCGGGCTCGGACCTGCAAGGCGTGAAGAGCACGGCGCTGCGCAAGACCGATGCGCAAGGCGAGTTTTACCTGCTGAACGGCTCCAAGACCTTCATCACGAATGGCTGGCACGCCGATCTGGTGATCGTCGTCGCCAAGACCGACCCTGCCGCCGGCGCCAAGGGAACCAGCCTGCTGCTCGTCGAGCGCGGCATGCCGGGCTTCGAGACGGGTAAGCGCCTGAAGAAGATCGGCCTGAAGGCGCAGGACACGGCGGAGCTTTTTTTCACGGACGTGCGTGTCCCGCTCGACAATCTGCTCGGCGCGGAAAACCGCGGCTTCGTCAGCCTGATGGAGCAACTGCCCTGGGAGCGCCTGCAGATCGCCATTGCCGCCGTGGCCAAGGCGCAGGCGGCGATCGACTGGACGATGGCGTATGTGAAAGAGCGCAAGGTCTTCGGCCAGACGGTGGCGAGCTATCAGACGACGCGCTTCAAGCTCGCCGAGCTGCAGACTGAAACGCAGATCGCCCAGGTCTTCGTCGACAAATGCATCGCGCTGCTGCTGGAGGAGAAGCTCGACACCGCGACGGGGTCGATGGCCAAGTATTGGGTCAGCGAGCTGGAGAACAGGGTCATCGACCAATGCCTGCAACTCTTCGGCGGCTATGGCTATATGTGGGAGTTCCCGATCGCCCGCGCCTTCGTCGACGCGCGCGTGCAGCGCATCTACGGCGGCACGAACGAGATCATGAAGGAAGTGATCAGCCGGGCGATGGGGTTGGGCGGGCGCTGAGGCTCTTCCTCGACCCAGGCTTGCGCATAGATCACTTCTGATCTATCCTCTGCGATGTGACGGGCAAGGAAGTCATCGCGAAGTTGAAGGCAGCCGGTTGGTCACTCGACCGCATCCACGGCAGTCACCATATCATGACCAAAGGTGGTCTGGCCGTGCCGGTTCCAGTGCATGGCTCGCGCGATCTCGGTGCCGGTCTTCTTGCAGCATTGCGGCGCCAAACCGGTGTCGTGCTGAAATAGGGTAGGGCCATGGAAATTCGATATCCCGCAACCGTTGAAGCCCAGAAGGACGGAAGCTTCTTTGTGCAATTCGTCGACCTGCCGGACACTTTCACGGAGGGCCGGACAAGAGAAGAAGCCCTGTTCAACGCCGCCGAGGTCTTGTCCGCGATGCTGGCGTGGCGCCTCGATGAGACAAAAGACGTTCCTGCGCCGAGCCCGAAAGTCAAGGGAGCGTACCTCATCGCCCCGGACGCGAAAACGCAGGCAGCGATGCTGGTGCGCCTGGCGCGCGGCGAACGTACCCTGTCGGACTTGGCCCGCGCTCTCGAAACCTCGTGGCCTGCGGTCAAACGCCTCGAGGATCCAACCCATTGGCCTTCGTTGAAGACACTTGACCGCGCCGCCGCGGCGCTCGGAAAGCGCCTCGTACTCACGCTCGAGTAACACCCATGGGCCCCCTGCACGGACTGCGCATCATCGAACTCGAGGCGATCGGCCCGGTGCCGATGTGCGCGATGCTGCTCGCCGACCTCGGCGCCGATGTGGTTCGGATCGACCGGCGCGAGCCGAGCGGCCTGGGCCTGGCGATGGAGCGGCGCTTTGCCGTCAATTCGCGCAATCGCCGCTCGGTCGCGCTCGACCTGAAAACCGCCTCCGGCCGCGACGCCGCGCTGCGCCTGATTGATCGCGCCGACGTCCTGCTCGAGGGTTTTCGCCCCGGCGTGGCAGAGCGGCTCGGCCTCGGACCCGAGGTCTGCCAGGCACGCAACCCGGCACTGGTCTACGGCCGCATGACGGGCTTCGGCCAGAGCGGCCCGCTCGCGCACGCCGCCGGCCACGACCTGAACTACATCGCCTTGAGTGGCGCCTTGCACGCCATCGGCGGGCGCGGCGGCAAGCCGATTCCGCCGCTGAACCTGGTGGGCGATTACGGCGGCGGTTCGCTCTATCTGGCCCTGGGCGTTCTCGCCGCGCTGCACGAGCGCAAGACCTCCGGGCGCGGCCAGGTGGTCGACGCCGCGATGGTCGACGGCGCCGCGTCGCTGATGTCGATGTTTTACGGCCTGGCGGCCGGCGGTGCCTGGGCAGAGCCGCGCGGTGAAAATTTTCTCGACGGCGGTGCCCCGTACTACGACACCTATGCAAGCGCCGATGGGAAGTACGTCGCCATCGGCGCGATCGAGCCGAAGTTCTTTGCCGAGCTCGCGCAACGCATCAGCCTGCCCGAGCACTTCGTGAAAGGCCAGAACAAACGCAGCCTCTGGCCGGAAATGCGCGAGGCGCTCGCCGCGATCTTCATCACGCGAACGCGCGACGCGTGGTGCGAGCTGCTCGAGGGCAGCGACGCGTGTTTCGCGCCGGTGCTGTCGATGCAAGAAGCACCCAATCATGCGCACGCAAAAGCGCGATTGGCTTTCATCGAGGTCGACGGCGTCGTGCAACCCGCCGCGGCGCCGCGCTTCGGGCGCAGCGTCGCGCCCATGCCCAAGCCCGCACCGCGGCCCGGCGAGCACACGGAAGAAGTGCTGCGCGAGGCGGGGTTCGGTGCCGACGAGATATCGGCCTTGCGCGGCTAGTTGCGGCGCGATGCGTCTTGATGAAAGCAAAAATGACCGGGACAATCCGCCGGCAGTTCACGTCGTCACCGCCCGGGCATCGACATGATTTCCGTTCCTGACCTCAGCGCCATCGAACTTCTCGCCGGCGTGGCGAGCGAAGACCTGGCGCGCCTGGCGCAGGGCGCGGGCGATCTGCGGCTGGCGCGAGGAGAGTACGCCGCGCACGAAGGCGACGAACGCGCGCTGTTCGTGGTTCTGTCGGGCCGGATTGAAGTCACCAAGGTCATCGACGGCATCGAGCGGACCATCGGCGCGCGCGTTCCGGGCCAGATCTTCGGCGAAGTGCCCATCACCTTCGGCACGCCGTTCCAGGGCAGCTACCGGGCCACCGAGCCCACGCGCGTGATGCAGATCTCGGCGCGGCAGTTCCATGCGCTGGCCGCTGGCTCGCCGGCGGTCCTGACCCATGTGGCCGCCTTGGCCAGCGAGCGCATCGGCGGCCTGCGCGGCATCGCCACGGCGCCCAGCAAGGCGCGTGCGGTGATGCTCGGGCACCGCTGGGACGACGCCGTGCGCGCCCTGCGGACCTTCCTCGCGCGCAATCAGATCTCCTATGACTGGATCACGCCGGACGCGCCGGACCTGGCGGCGCGCTGGCCCGCAGCGGCCGTGCCCGATGCCGACCTGCCGGCCCTGGTCTGCGACGACGGCAGCGTGCTGTTGCGCGCAGGAATCCGCGACGTCGCCGACAAGCTCGGCCTGCAGACCCAGCCGCGCAGCCGCGATTACGACACGGTCATCATCGGCGCAGGCCCGGCCGGCCTGGCCGCAGCGGTGTACGGCGCCTCGGAAGGCCTGCGCACCCTCGTCATCGAGCGCGACGCGCCCGGCGGCCAGGCGGAGACCTCGTCGCGCATCGAGAACTACCTCGGTTTTCCGACCGGCGTCTCGGGCGACGAATTGGCGCGCCGCGCCCTGCAGCAGGCGAGCCGCCTGGGCGCCGAGATCATGGTCACGCGCAACGCGGTCGGCATCGACCCACTTGCGAAACTCGTGACGCTCGACGGCGGCGAGCGCGTGCGGGCGCGCTCCATCATCCTGGCCACCGGCGTCAGTTGGCGGCGTCTGGCCACCGATGGTTTCGACCGCCTGCTCGGCAAGGGCGTGTCCTACGGCGCAGCCCGCAGCGAGGCCGGCGCGACCCAGGGCCAGGACATCCACCTCATCGGCGCGGGCAACTCGGCGGGCCAGGCGGCGCTGTTCTTTGCCAACCACGCGCGAACCGTGTCGCTCGTCGTGCGCGGCGACAGCCTGGAAAAGAGCATGTCGCATTACCTGGTCGGGCAGATCCGCAGCAAGTCCAACATCCAGGTCGAACTGCACAGCGAGGTGCGCGCCTTGCACGGCGACAAGCTGCTCAGCGCGCTTGACCTGGCGAACCGGGCCACGGGCGCCGTGCGGCGCCTGGACAGCGGGGCTGTCTTCGTTTTCATCGGCGCCGACGCCGAGACCGGCTGGCTGCCCGAGGCCATCGCGCGCGACGAGCGCGGCTATGTGCGCACCGGCGAGGCCGTGGCCAAAGCGGGGCAGTGGCGGCTCGAGCGCGACCCCTATCTGCTCGAGACGAGCGTGCCCGGCGTCTTCGCCTGCGGCGATGTGCGCGCGAGCCCGGTCAAGCGCGTCGCGGCGGCCGTCGGCGAAGGCAGCATGGCGATCGCCTTCGTGCACCAGTTTCTGGCGCGCGGCGCGAACGCGCCGGCCGGCTGAACCACCCGGCCTACTGCTTCTCGCAAATCGCCGGCAACAACTCGCCGATCGGCCCGCGCAGCACGGCGTCGGCCAGGTCGTCGAAGGGCGTCGGCTGGTCGTTCATGATGACGACCCGCGCCCCGCTGTCCTTGGCCAGGGGCACGACGCCGGCCACCGGATAGACCTGCAAGGTCGAGCCGACGGCGAGCAACAAGTCGGCCTCGCCCGCCACTTGCATCGCGCGGGCGATGACCTCGGGCACCAGGGCCTGGCCGAAGGACACGGTATCGCTTTTCAGGATGCCGCCGCAGGCCAGGCACGCCGGGTCGGCCTCGCCGGCGCGAACGCGCGCCAGCGCATCGGCCATCGGTGCGCGCGCCCCGCAGCCCCAGCACATCACGCGGCGCATCGTGCCGTGCACTTCGATCGTGCGCTCGCGCGAGTTGCCGGCCATTTGGTGCAGCTCGTCGATGTTCTGCGTGATCAGCGCGTGCAGCTTGTCGCGCCGCTCGAGCCCGACCAGGGCCATGTGGCCGCGATTGGGCGTCGCACTCCACGCCGAATGATCCAGGCGCGCGCGCCAGGCGGCCTGGCGCACCAGAGGGTCGGCCAGGTAGGTCTGAATCGTCGATTGCTTTTC
>JBAQUQ010000052.1:0-3129 GCA_049297615.1 Burkholderiaceae bacterium | reverse complement strand
TCGGCTCCTGCGTCGTCGCGGGCAGCACGGGTGTGATGCTGCAAAACCGCAGCGCCTACTTTTCACTCGATAGCGCGCACCCGAACTGCCTGGCGCCGGGCAAGACGCCCCTGCACACCTTGATCGCGTCGCTGGCGTTTCGCAAGGACAAGCGCGGCGACGAAAAACTCTGGGGCGTTGTCGGCTGCATGGGCGCGGACGGCCAGCCGCAAATCCACGCCCAGACCTATGTGAACATGATCGACCACGGCCGCGATATCCAGGAAGCGCTGGAAGCGCCGCGTTGGCTGTCGGGCCGCTTTGCGCTGGGCGAAGCGCGCGACACCTTGCACATCGAAGCGCGCTTCGGGCCCGGCACGCTCGCCGAACTCGCGCGTCGCGGCCATGCGCTGAACCGCTGGGGCGACTGGCATGAGCTGGCCGGCCACGCCCATGGCATCACGCTCGATGCCCAGAGCGGCATTCGCTACGGCGGATCGGACCCGCGCAGCGACGGCGCGGCGATCGGTTATTGACCCAGCGGTTCCGTCAGCGACACGATTTCCAGCCCCTGCGGCCCGGCAGGGCGATAGAGCCGATTCATCAAGGGGTCATGCCCGGCGATGACGTGCTCGGGCGAATCGGCGAGCGCTTCGATCAGCTCGTAGCCGCGCAGCATCTCGCCGACGTCGCAGACGATGGGGAAGGGCGAGCGCTTGCGGAAGTTCTCGAGGTAGTGCGACGCGTCCGACGCGAGCACGATCCAGCCGCGCTTCGTGTGCACGCGAACGATTTGCAGCCCTCGCGTGTGGCCGCCCACCCAATGCACCGTGATGCCGGGGCGCAGCTCGTAGCTGCCCTCGTGAAACTCGACGCGTTCCTCGAAGTTCGCATGCACCAGTTGGCACACGTCGTGCGCGTCGTAGGCATGGCGGCAATAGGCGTGGCGCATTTCCTTGCCCGTGGCGTAGACCATCTCGCGCTCCTGCAGATGAAAGCGCGTGCGCTTGAGCATGCGTGTGTTGCCGGCGTGGTCGTAGTGGGCGTGCGTGATCACCGTCTCGGCGATGTCGTCGAGCTTGATTCCGGCCTCGTGCAATGACTCGATCGGGCAGCGCAAATGGGTGCGTCCGCGTCGCTGGGCCGTCTCGGCGCTGAAACCGGTGTCGACGAGGATGGTCTCGCCGCCCGACTTGAGGAACCACACGAAGTAGTCCATGTGCGTCGCTTCGTCATGCGGGTCGTAGGCGATGAAGTTCTCCTGGCGCCGGCGGTTCACGGTCGCGTAGCGCATCGCATACGCTTCCCAATGGCGAAGGCTCATGAATGCTCCTCGGTGCGGGGGATCGCCTGGCTTGAAATGGCGGCGCGCAATTCGCTGAGCGGCTGCATCAGATAAGGCAGCAAGCCCGTCGGGTTTTCGACCATCGGGAAGTGGCCGAAACCCGGCAACTCGACAAAGTGCGCACCGGCAATTTCGCTCGCCACGCGCCGGCTGTCATCGGGCGTGGCCGAATAGTCATAACTGCCCGTCAGCAGCCAGAGCGGCGTATGCCTGGCGTCGATCTGCGCCGTGTGTTCATGGGCATCGAAGTCGTCGCTGTAGTAGGCCAGGTCGCCGTCGTAGACGCCGGGCGCCGCCTGCGAGTAGATCCAGGTGGCGCTGTCCCTGCCGGCCTTGGGGCTGGCCGGTGCGAGCAACGAGCCGACCCAGGCGGCGCCGAGCCGCGCGCCGTGCACTTCGGGGTGGTTCAGGTATTTGGAGCGCCTGCCCGGCGAGCGGTACGGTGCCTCCAGGAGCACGGCCCCGGCGATTCGATGCGCGAACTTTGCCAACAGCGCCAGGCCGATGGCCGACCCCATCGAGCATCCCATGAGCGTCACCCGATCCAAGCCTGCCGCGTCCATGTAGCCGATCACCCATTTCAGATAGAGCGACTCGGTGAGTCGCCAGTCCCAGTTCACCTGGCCCTGCGGCAGGGGTGAGCGCCCATGCCCGGGCAGGTCGAATGTGTGCAGGCTCCAGATCTCGCGCAAGGGCGCCAGGCCCATCAGGCCGTGCCATTGGCGCGAATCCGCGCCGGCGGTGTGCAGCATCAGCAAGGGCGGGCCCTGCTCCAGGCCGGCGCGCTCGGCATAGACCCAGTCGTGGGCCGATGGGCTTAAACGCAAGTAGCTGCCCTTGATGTGGGCCAGGCCGCTGTGGTCAGGTGGCCCTTGCTCGGGCGCGCCGTTCAAATGCCAGCGCAGATTCTCCAGCAAGGCTTCGATGAAGGGCAGGGCCTGGGCGACGGTGAGTTCGCTGCCGAGAACGGCAAATCCGGGGCATTGGCGGCGCAGCGCCCCCAGGGATTGATAGCCCGGTGCGGGCAGGGGCGCGAACACCTCGCTCCACACGGCGACGCCGGCCTGCAGCGTGATCATCGCCGCGTCGCCCGCCCCCGGCCAAAGCAGGACACGCTTGTCATTGGGGGGCCCGGTCGCGACGAGCTCGATGCTTGCGTTGCAACGCGTCGCGTCAGCGCGCAATTGCGGCACCGCCAAAGCCGCCCGAAGGGCTCCGTCGAAGCGCTGCCAGTCAAAGCTCACTGCCGGTCCCGCAGGAATTTGTACATGGCCGTGTGATCTGCGCCCGTTTCGAGGCCGGCTTCTGCCTGCTCCCATGTTTGAAGAACCCGCTCGGCCAGGCCGTGCGGCGTCGCCATGCGTTCGATGAAGCGCTGCGCGGTCTGCAAGTCCTTGCGCATCAGGGCCAAGGCGAACCCGGAGTTGAACTTTTGCGGCAGCATGAAGTTCTCGACCTTGTTCTCGGTGGTGTTGTTCTTGCCGGTGGATGCATTCAAGACCTGATTCACCAGGCGCGGGTGGATGCCGAACTTCTCGGCGGCGACCAGCGCCTCGCAGACCGCCAGCAAGCCCGCCGCCGACACATAGTTGTTGAGTGCCTTGACGGCATGGCCCGCGCCCGCGCCGCCCACGTGCACGAGCGTCTTGCCCAGGGCCTGAAGAATCGGCCGGACGCTTTCGACGGCCGGCGATTCGCCGCCGATCATGATCGACAGACTCGCCTCGACGGCGCGCTTCACCCCGCCCGACACCGGCGCGTCGACGAAGGCGATTCCCGACTCGGCGAGCCTGGCGAAGTTCTCG
>JBAQUQ010000051.1:0-23762 GCA_049297615.1 Burkholderiaceae bacterium | reverse complement strand
GAACGAGACGCCGTCGCGCAGGCGCTGTCCACGGCCGTCTCAGGCATAGGCGCTGAATGGCTGACGAGCCTGGAGGCTGCGGCCGCGGAGTTTCCGAGAGACGGTGCCATCGCGCTGGCGGTCGGTGCCGCGCTCGCCGAGCGGCAACTCTGGGGCAAGGCGCGCCAGGTGCTCGAACGCGCTGCAAACGACACGGCCTTGGGCCTGCGCTGGCGCCGCGACGCGTGGTTGCGCCTGGCGCAAATCGCGCGCCAGGAAGACGACGCGCAGCGCGCCGCACAGTGCTTCGAATCGGCAGCGCGACTCGGCGATTGAGCGCAGGAGCCGCTGCTATACTCGCCGGCCGCGCGGCTGTAGCTCAGTTGGATAGAGTACTTGGCTACGAACCAAGGGGTCGTGGGTTCGAATCCTGCCAGCCGCGCCAACTTTTCTTCGACACATCAACGGCTTGGAAGCTTGCGCTCCTAAGCCGTTTTTCTTTGCTGGGGGACTTTTGGGGGACTTTTTTCCCCCAGAGTCCCCCGCACTGCTTCCTCATGCTCGCGCCGCAGCGTCGCGAGGCTCTTGTTCCAGCGGCCTGTGTCTTCCTTGATCTTCTCCAGCGCGGCATGCAGCTCGACGATCTGCGCCATGCTGTAGTGGCGCGTCATCGACGGGTTGCTGTGCCACAGGATGTCGGCGACGGTGCTCTCCGGCACACCCGCTTCGCGCAGGCGCATGCCCACGGTGTGGCGCAAGTCGTGCACGTGCAAGTCCAGCAAGCCGGCCTCGCGACGCGCTCGCTGCCACGCGGTGTTGTTCATCGTCTCGATCCCGCGGTACGGCATCACCGGCGCCTCGTCTATGTTCTTCACGCGTTCGCGGCGGTACACGAAGACGAATTTCTCGTGATTGCCGCGCTGCGCTTCGACCACCGACTGCGCCACGCTGTTGCACACCACCAGCCGAGGTCGGCGCCGGCCCTTCACGTGCTCGCGCGGCACCTCGAAGACCGAGATACCCAGCTCGGGCACCTTGATCTCCCAGGCCCACCGCAGGTTGCAGACCACGCCGTCACGCACGCCGGTGTTCAGGTCGAACAACGCCATGCGCGCCACGTGGTCGGGCAACAAGGGCAGCAGCTTTCGTTGCTGGCCCCACGTGAGGGGCTGCGGCTCGCGCTGATGCCCCACCAGCGGTAGCATCGTGATCGCCGGCGCATGCTCCAGCCAGGTCCGGCCGTGTTCGTCGCGCCAGGACTTCGCCGCCAGATTCAGAATCCGGCGGACGATTCCCAGCCCGAGGTTCACAGTCTTGTGGGCGCGCCCCTCCTTCAGTCGCTTCGCGACGTAGCGAGCGAGCGCGCCGTTGTGCACTTGGTGCAGCGGAAGATGGCCGATGGTCGGCATGACGCTTTGAAGCAGGTAGGTCTCGGTCTCGATCGTCACCTTGTCCCGGTAGGTCAACAGGTAGTGGGCCGCGGCCTGATCGAACGTGCGCTTCGGGCGCGCGCCGTGCAGAGCCACGGTGCGCAACTCGTCGAGTTGCTTGATCAGCCAGCTGTCCGCCTCCCCAGCACTTTTGAAGCCGCGCTGGCGAAATCGAGTGCCTCGCCACCACTTATCAACTTCCCAGGAACCGTCTTTGTCGGGGTAGATGCCCCGTGTGTTTCGGCCCATGTGTTCACTCCTTTCAATGACGTGGGCCGTCCGTTCCGGCGTTCATTGTGCGCCGGGCCTGACGGTGCGACTTCGACATGGCCTTGGAGCCGCTGCTCCTTCACGGCGGTCCACGCGCGGTCGAGATCGTCGATATCGTGCATGGTGCTGGTGCCGATGCGAAACGGCCGCAGAAGCGGCAGGAACGTCGTCTCGAAGGAGCGGCGCCGCACACCGAGGTAGGCCATTGCCTCGGTGGTGTTGAGGCCGCGCTTCACGCCGCCTCCTCGGCGTCGTCGTTGTCATCAGCGAGAGGGCCTTGGAACTCAGCCCCGCGAATCTGGCGGCCCAGATAGTTGACCGTCACGCGGACGCGCGAGTGCCCAAGGCGAACGGCGGCGCGTTGCCTCGCAACGTGGTCTCCCGCAGGACGACCCGTGCCGCCGCGGACCGGCGACGCTGCGCCGCATTCGCGCTCGTAGCCGTCGTTGACGTTCTGGTGGCGAAGGCCGTGCGCGACGACGCCGAGATCCTTCCTCGAGATGCCGAACTTGCGGATGATGTAGTAGAAGCGCGACTGGCTTTGCACGTTCGTGTGTCTGGGCTGGCCGACAAACATGCCCGGCGGCACCTCGGCGGCCAAACGTGCGAGCAGCTCACGCTGCTCAGCAGTCTGCAAAGGCACATCGCGCGGCCGGCCACCCTTCGTGCCGTGGCGGATGCGCACGAACTCCCGGCACTCGGGAAACGGCGCCGCATCACGCGGCATCGCCTGTTCACTCGGGATGATCGCCCCGTGCGGGCGGAAATGCCGCGCCTCCTTCCGCCGCAGCGCGAAGCGGATGCAGAGCTCCAGCTGGCGGCCGACATGAGTATCGAACGCGGTGATCTCTCTGATCTTCGCCTCGACATCCACGTTCTTCGCCGACCAACTCTTATCTTCGGCCGCAACTTGAGTGCGATGCGCGTGCGGCGACTCGCTGCCGACGTAGAACTCCGGCTCGCGAACCATCCCCGCCTTGCTGATCCAACTTCCGTAGGTGCGCAGGAAGCTGAGGTAGTTGTGGATCGTGGCGGTATGGAGCCCGCGTGCGACCCAGCGCTCCACCATGACCTCGATGTGCCGGTTGGCGAGCTGCCGAGGGTCGAGGTTGTTGTACTTTGTCTCGCGGCGCAGCTCGCGGAAGAAGCGCACCACGAAGCGTTCCCGTTCGTAGATGGTCTTGTGCGAGACCCCTTTGTGCTTCTTCGCGTGTTCGTGGTTCTTCTTCTTGATGATCGCGCCGAGCACCCGGATGTAGTCGTGCGTGCCCATCGGCAGCCGAGCAAGGATCGAGTCCGGATCGTCCTGGGATCCGGACTGAGCGCGACGGTGGTGAGTAGGGTTGTGCTGTTTCGTCCTGAACGATGAGGTGAGGTCCGACATCCGGCTCTCCATTGGAGAGCCGCCCGAGCCGAGGCGGCGGTTTAAGACACCTGTGGGACGCAGAGCGGGACGGCAGCGCGCGATGTCCCGTATCGCGCCTGCCGGTGAAGGTCTTTCGATGAGGTACCGCGGGCGGCCTCCAAGCCGTGGTACCTGTCCAAGGTTTGTGGCGCTGAGCGCCAGGGGTCAACGTAAAAATGCAAACAGCCCAGGCAGGCCTCGCGCGTTTCTGCGCGATGCCTCCAGTGCGCTCAATGGCGCATAGCGAGCGCACCTCGTTGGGTGCGACCGCCACCGGCATCAACCGGAAGACGTTGGGCTCATGTGGGGTATCCCGTGGCTCCTGCTTGGACGGCCCCCTACCACCGGGGGCCGCAGGGCCTGCGCCCAGCTCACGCGGCGCGTGCTCGAGGCACGACAACGCGCGTGATCGCCACTCGGGCGATGGACGCAGGCACGGGTGCAACAAGGGCTGCTTGGAGCAGCACAACCGTTGTGGGCGCTCGAGGCGTCGCCACAACAGGCTCGCATCGCGAAGATGCGATCGGATTTCTGACAACGCTCGCCGCCTTTAGAGCGGCTCGACCCCGTTCGGGGACGATGAAAGTGCGGGTCACGACCGCTAACGTCTCGCACCGACTACCGATGGTCGAATTGCCGCGAGAGAGCAAGGCTCGCCGCTATTGAACTCGATCGCATCGCACGTGTCCAGCCCCCATCGCGCGAGATCACGACGTCATTCGGCGGGGCCGACACTTGCATTCGTGCAATGTGGATGTAGGGCACGTTTAGTCTTGAATCGCGCGGATACCTCGCATCGACGCGGACTTGACCTTCCTTTCTCAGGCCTCTGGTTCGAATCCCCGGGCGGGGTTCGACCTCGCATGATCGCCAGAGGCCGTGCAGGGACCCTGGCCCACAACCACGCTCGCGCAAGGCGGCGGATGCAGGGGCCCTCCAGGTGCCCTGCAGGGGCCTTCCCCGCGACTGCCGCGGCACAGACTCTATTGTGTATCTCGGCAATACAGTCTATAAAGCGTACTGTAGAAAAACAGCATTTGATCTGTATGGCTGACTTCCCTGTCCGCATCCCTCAGCAGCTGCCACCGCTGCTGCAAGGCTTTCGCAAGACCGCCGGCCTGACTCAGGCCGACGTGGCCGCGCGCATGGGCATCACGCAGCAGACACTGTCCGCGATGGAGCGAAATTCGTCGCAGGTCAGCGTGAGCCGGCTGCTCAAGCTGTTGGGCGTTCTGGGCGTCGAGTTGGTGCTGCGCTCGCAACCTGCTGCGCATCCTGAAGGCCCCGACTTGCCGGTGAGCCCGGCCAAACCGGGCAAGGCAGCCTGGTAGGGCCCTGGCGCTAACTCCACATTAAAGGCCACGCACCGCCGCCATGGGCCGCCGCTCGCACACCCGCCGCCTGACGCTGTGGATGAACGGCGAACGGGTGGGCGCCTGGAGTCTGGGTCCAGACGGCGACGAGCTGCGCTACGACGACGCGTGGCTCGAATCGCCCCAGCGCCGGCCGCTGTCACTCTCGCTGCCGTTCCGGCCAGGCAACCTGCGGCATCGCGGGCCGGCGGTGCGTGCCTACTTTGAGAACCTGCTGCCAGACAGCACCCTCATTCGCCAACGCATTGCACGGCGCTTCGCCGCCCGCACGACCGACGCCTTCGACCTGCTGGCGGAAGTGGGTCGCGATTGCGCCGGCGCGCTCTACATCGCGCCTGGCGACGAACCGCCGGGCGATATCAGCCGACTCGATGCCGAGCCGCTGGACGAAGCCGGAGTCGCGCGCCTGTTGCGCGCTGTCGCCAACGTCGGAGGACGTGGCGCTGCCGACGATGATGCGCAGGACCTTCGCATCTCCATTGCCGGCGCGCAGGAGAAGACAGCGCTGCTTTGGCATCAAGGCCGGTGGTGGCGGCCACTGCGCGCGACACCGACCACCCACATCTTCAAGCTGCCGCTGGGCCGGGTCGGTAACTTGCAGCTCGACTTGAGCGACTCGGTCGACAACGAGTGGTTGTGTGCGCAGATTCTGGAGGCCTTCGGCCTTCCGATCGCGAAGTGCCACCCGCTGGTGTTCGAAGATCAGCGCGTGCTCGCGGTGGAGCGATTCGATCGTCGCTGGTCGCCCGATGGCAAGTGGCTGCTGCGCCTTCCTCAGGAAGACATGTGCCAGGCCACGGCCACGCCGCCGCACCTCAAGTACGAGGCCGACGGCGGGCCGGGCATCGACACCATCATGGGCTTGCTGAACGGGTCAGCGCAACGCGAGCGCGACCGCGAGGTGTTCTTCCGGGCGCAACTGCTGTTCTGGCTGCTTTGCGCGCCGGATGGTCATGCCAAGAACTTCAGCCTGGCCCTCCATGCCGGCGGCAGCTACTCGTTGGCACCGCTGTACGACGTCATGTCTGCGTACCCACTGTTGGGCGAAGGGCCGGGGCGGCTTTCGCGGCACAAAGTGAAAATGGCCATGGCGGTTCGTTCGCAGAACCCGCACTGGAAGATGCGGGACATCCAGGCCAGGCACTGGGCCGCTTTGGCGCAGCGCTATGGCATTGGCGTTGCGGAGGGAAGCGGTCGGGCGGTGGTTCAGGCCGTTGCACGTGACACCGCGGCAGCACTCGATACGGTTCAGCGGCAGCTTCCGGCCAAGTTCCCGGCCCATGTTTACGAGAGCGTCGTGAGCGGAATCAGCCATGCGGCCGACGCCATACTCGATGCTGAGTGAATCCCATCGTCGCGTGCTCCAATCGAACCAAATTACAGACCGTGACCTCGTGCACGCGCAATCGACTGTGTGTTTGACTGCGCTGCTTGGCCGCGAGTTGCGAACGGGCCCACAATAGGAAGACACGATCCGATGAGTGAGTCGAAGTTCTCAGCAGTCGATGCTGCCCTCGGCTATCTGTACCAGGTGCGGTGCGCCCTGTTGTGGACGTTGAAGCGACAAAGAACTGAGTCCGCGGACTTTCAGGTTAGCGTTGAGACCTTGGACGACGTGGCCTTCGAGCACGTGGGCGGCGAACCTACAGACTTGCTCCAGACCAAGCATCACCGCCGCAACGTCGCGTCCTTGACCGACGCGAGCCCTGATCTATGGAGGACGTTGCGCATCTGGTGCGAAGGCCACAAAGCGAAGACCATTCCTGCATCGACTGCGCTGTACCTCGTGACCACGGCGGCGTGCAGTGAGGACACTGTTGCCTCGCTCCTGCGAGCGTCGAACCGAGACGTGGAGCGCGCCAGGGAGCGTCTCGACGAAGTTGCTCGCTCGTCCACCAATGCCACCAACCTGGCGGGCTATAAGGCGTTCTTGGCTGCGACCAAGGCGGAGCAGGCGGTCATCCTCGACCGTGTCGTCATTGTCGATGGCGCGCCGTCGATCGCTGACTTGGACAGCGAATTGCGAGGCGAGGTGTATTGGGCCGCCGGGCGCGAACACCTCGCGGCCTTCCTACAGCGCCTCGAAGGCTGGTGGTTCCGACGCGTCTTGCGACAACTCACCGACACCACCGGCTCGCAGCGAATTGGCTCGTTCGAACTCGACGCTGAAATGAGCGATCTGCGCGAGCAGTTCCGCCAGGACGCCTTGCCAATCGACGACGATCTGCTGCACTTCGACTTGGATGATGCGACAGCGACGGCGCACCAAAACTCGGCATTCGTCTTTCAGCTCAATCTGATCAAGGCTGCCAAGCAGCGCATCGCCGCGGCGATTCGCGACTACTACCGCGCGTTCGAACAACGGTCGCGCTGGATGAGGGATCGGCTGTTGCTACAGACGGAACTTGGCAAGTATGAGAAGCGCTTGCTGGAGGAATGGGAGTTGGTGTTCGCGCAGATATGCAACGAGCTTGGCGATGCCGCCGCCGAGGAAGCCAAGGCGACCGCAGCAAGATCCATCTTGACCTGGGCCGAGCGCACCACCATTCCAATCCGTGCCAGCGTCACCGAGCCATTTGTGACCCGAGGATCGTTGCACATGCTGGCGGACGATGGTCGCCTCGGGTGGCATCCCGAGTTTCGGGATCGCCTGGCCGAAGTGCTGGGCGCCAAGGAGCACGCAGCGTGATTCCTTGGGGTCAACGCACGCTCGAGGAGCGCCGGTTGTTGAATCCGGCCTTCTGCGCGCAGTTGGTGTGGCGTGCCGCGCGTGGCTATGCCAGCACGGGAAGTGGTACGTTGTCGCTCGAAGAAGCGTTCTTGGTGCTTCCTGTGGTGTTGCATGGTGAGATTCGACAGTCCCTGCCGCGCGACACGCGCACGTCGCTCGCCGTATGGCTGGAAACCGAGCCACTCGCACGACGGTGGATCACAGCGGGGGCCCGGCGGCTTGTGCCGTTCACCAAAGAGGCGCTGCTGTTCGGGGGTGTGCACGGATTCATCGAGCTTGCCGGCTCGCAGGTGCGTGCGATCGAATCGAAGTGGACCAGGCTCGAGACGCGCTCGACGAACCAGGCGAGCGACGAAGTGAAGGAGTGCGCCAAGCGTGCCGAATTTGTTGGGAAGTGGTTGGCGCAGACAGGTAGCGCGCCGACCGTTCTCGCGCTGTGGGTGTTCGACCATGACCATGCAGATTCTCGACATCGTTCTCTACAGCCATCGTGGCGATCGACGCGCGCTCTCACTCAAAGCCGGGCGTTTGAACATCATCACCGGTGCCTCGAAGACGGGGAAGTCCGCGCTGATAGACATCGTCGACTACTGTCTCGGTGCGGGCGAGTGCCGAGTGCCCGAGGGGCCGATCCGCCGTTGTGTGTCGTGGTTCGGCTTGCGGCTACAGCTGACCTCGGGACAGGCGTTCATTGCTCGGCGTTGCCCGATTGCGAACGCATCCAGCAGCGAAGAGTGCTTCGTTGACATCGCCGACGAAGTGCGGCACCCGGACTTCGGCGCGCTGCGCCAGACGACCAACATGAAAGGTCTCGCGGCCTTGTTGGCGCGATGGTGCGGAATCCAAGACAACTTGCATGAGCCGCCCGCAGGTCAGACGCGCCCACCGCTGGTCGCAACGATCCGGCATGCGCTGGCTTTCTGCCTGCAGACTCAGAACGAAGTCAGCCGCCGGGAACAACTGTTCCACGGCCAAGCCGACAACTGGGTTGCGCAATCGATCAAAGACACGTTGCCGTACTTCTTGGGCGCAGTGGACGATGAGCACGTGCGCAAGCTCGAAGAACTTCGACGCCTGCGTGATCAGCTCCGGTCTATCGATCGCCGGTTGACGGAACTCAAGGCTGTGCGCGGCGATGGACTGAGCCGCGCCGCAACGTTGTTGGCTCAAGCCCGCGACGGCGGCCTTGCAACATCGATACCAGACTCATGGGACGACACGGTCGCGGCGCTTCGCGGCGTGTCGCAGATGCCGCTGGCCGCGGTCGACACGCCCGACCAGGACAGTAGCGGCGGGCGTGAATACGAGCGGCTCAGCGACGAGCGCCAAGGCCTGCTTGAAGAGCACCAGCGTGTTGACGACGAGATCAAGCTGGTGCGTTCGTTCGAGAAGGAAGAGCAGGGCTTCTCGCGAGAAGCAACGGAACAACGCTCACGACTGGCGTCGATTGGCATCTTCGAAGGTGCCGAGCCAGGCCATTCGTGCCCACTGTGCACGCAGCCGCTGCCAGCGTCATCCGAGCCAGTTGCCGTGGGTACGATAAAACACGAGCTGTCCAAGGTGTCGGCACGCCTCGATGCGGTCACCCAGGCCGCCCCCAACATCGAAAAGGCCGTCGCGGAGCTGCAAACGCGCTTGCAGGGCGTGCAGACGCGCCTTTCGAAGAACCGAGCCGAAATGGACGCCGTGCGAGCGGCAAGCCAGCAGGTGCAACGGGCGCGCGACACGGTGGCGCGTCGTGCGCTGATCATTGGCCGCATCTCGTTGTACATGGAGAGTCTTCCGGAGTTGCCCGACACCAAGGCGCTCGAAGAGCAGGCGGCGCGGCTTCGCGCGCAATGTGAGTCTCTCGAAGAAGAGCTGAGCGACGAACGCGTCAAGGAACGTCTCGACTCGATCTTGTCGATCCTGGGTCAGAACATGACACGATGGGCCAGCGAGTTGAAGCTCGAGCATTCAGCGTATCCGCTGCGCCTCGATCTCAAGAAGCTGACGATCGTCGCCGACACCGTTGATGGTGCGGTGCCGATGGATCGCATGGGCAGCGGCGAAAACTGGGTGGGCTATCACCTTATCGCCCACCTGGCCTTGCACGATTGGTTCGTCAAGCGTCGCCGTCCTGTGCCGAGGCTGCTATTCGTCGATCAACCGTCGCAGGTTTACTTTCCCGCTGAACGCGATGTTGACGGTTCGCTCAGCACGGTCGAAGAGGATGATCGTCAAGCCATCAGCCGCATGCTGAAGCTGGTGGCAACGGTCGTCGAGGCGCTGTCACCGGGCCTGCAGGTGATCATCAACGAGCACGCCGACATCCCGGAGCCTTGGTACCAAGACGCGGTTGTCGAGCGCTGGCGTGGCGGTCACAAACTGGTGCCCGACGATTGGCCTCGGAGCCCATGAGTCAGCAATCAGCGCCTTGCGTCGGGCTCTTCACGATTGATAAAGGACGTTATCAGTCATAGGCCCACACCGATCCGACCATGATGAATCTGGCTCTTCGCGAATCCGTCGGCGCCTTCGCGGTGCCGGCGCTGTTTGCACCCGACGC
Source organism: Burkholderiaceae bacterium (assembly GCA_049297615.1). Taxonomy (GTDB): domain Bacteria; phylum Pseudomonadota; class Gammaproteobacteria; order Burkholderiales; family Burkholderiaceae_C; genus JAEMQF01. The sequence goes on along the minus strand of JBAQUQ010000051.1, from coordinate 14,026 downwards.
TGCCGCGAAGCGGCGGACCGTCGAGTTCTTCACCGCCCACATCCGAAACGCCAACACGCGCAAGGCCTACGCGACCGCCGGTCAAGACTTCGCGCGCTGGTGTCGAACGATCGGCGTCTCCGACCTCTGCTCGGTGCAGCCGGTGCATGTGGCGGCCTACATCGAGCAGTTGTCGCTGTCGGCGCCGTCGGTGAAGCAGCGCCTGGCCGCGCTTCGATCATTGTTCGACTGGCTCGTGGTCGGGCAGGTGCTGCCGACGAACCCGGCCGCATCGGTGCGCGGCCCGCGCCACTCGGTGAGGACCGGCAAGACGCCGGTGCTGTCGGCGCAGGAGGTGCGCGATCTTGTCGATGGCATCGAGACGGACACGGTCATCGGCCTGCGCGACCGAGCGCTCATCGGGACGATGGTCTACACCTTTGCGCGCGTCGGCGCGGTCACACGCATGCGCGTCGAGGACGTGTACGTGCAGCGTCGCCGCACCTGGGTGCGGTTGCACGAGAAGGGCGGCAAGCTGCACGACATGCCCTGTCACCACAACCTGGAGGAGTGGCTGCACGACTACATGCAGGGCGCGGACATCGACGATGCGGCCGGCTATCTCTTCCGTTCGGCCAAGGGGCCACAGGCTGTACTGTCGGCAAGGCCGATGTCGCAGGTGGACGTGTATCGCATGATCGGCCGCCGGGCAGGAGCTGCGGGCATCCGCACCCGCATCGGTTGCCACAGTTTTCGTGCGACCGGCATCACGGAATACCTGCGCAACGGTGGCAAGCTGGAGATCGCGCAGCAAATGGCCAATCACGAGTCGGCGCGCACCACCGGCCTCTACGATCGGCGCGGCGATCAAGTGAAGCTGGACGAGGTCGAGCGGATCGCGATCTGAAGACGGTGACTGTTGGCGCGTCGCGTTGACTCGGCGGGGTCGCGGGCGCGTGTGGACTTGACGGGGGCGTGTTGCGAGGGATGGTCGGCGCGACACATTTTCGCCACCCGCCATGCAAGATTTCAACATCGTCAGCGGCCGGATCATCGAGATTCGCCGGTATGTGACCCCGCTCGGGCTCTACGGCCAGGACGCACGCCGCGAGCGGTGGGAACTCTGGATCAAGACAGCGAACGGTGCCGAGGAGAAGCTGATTGTCGAGAGTCGCACGATGCAAGCTCGTCGCGGACATCGCGTCGTGCTCGCGCTCGAGGCCGGGGCACCGGTTGGCATGGTCAACCTGACAACGCGAACCCGATTGAATTTCGCTCGGTCCGACCCGCCGTTTCTGTACCGACCTCTGGACATCGCTGTTCCCGTGGGCCTGATGTTCGCTTCGCTGTTTGCGGCCACGACGTTCGGGCCCGGGCTGCTTCTTGTGACGGCGCCGATCGTTGTGCTCTATGTCCCGCTCCTCATGACGGCGCGCTGGCTTTCAAGGCGCTCGACGCAGCGCCGTGTCGAGGGCATGCTGGATCACATGGAGCGGGATGCAGCGTTGCCCGCCGGGCGCGGGCGATCATGACCGGCCACGTGCACGGCGGACATTTGTGCTGCGCGGCGCCAAGACACTGCGGCTCACCCGGCGCGAGTCGGATCGCTGGGTGAAGATCACCGGATTCGAGCCGGCGACCGTGCGCAGCGAGACTGACCTGAGGCAGTTCGTGCAACGCTGCAAGCGCCACTTCTGGGGTACGAGCGAGGACACGCGGTTCCTGCACTTCCTCATCGACGAGGAACTGAGAAGCAACCTTGCACAAGCGCCGATCAACGTGGAGGGTCATCAGCAGTGACTGGACGAGGCAAGCGAGGAAACAGGCGGCGTTCGCTCAAGGTGGTGCAGGGCCAACGCGAAACGCTCGAACGCGAACTGCTCTGGAACATCGCCCTCGACGGCGATCCCGCGCGCCGGGAGCAGCTCTATCGCATGCTCTCGCCGGCAGCCAACGATCAGCTTTCGATCGTGGTGCTGCCCGAGTCCTCGTTGTTGCGGGGCGAGGACGAAGACCATGAGTAGGACATGATGCGCGTGCATCGGCCGCGCGCAGTCGGTGACCCTGCCGGTGCCGATCGCACGGTTCGTCGGTTTGATCGGGGGTCGATCGCGCATCAGGCCGGGCAGCGCGCCCAAGCCAGTTGGCGCTGGCATGATGTCAGATGTAGTCGTCGACTTCGCCGATGACGCGCCCTTTCGGAACGCGATTGATCGCTACGTCGATCTACGCCGCGCAGCATGCCTCAGTTCATTCGTAATGGACCCGACATACCGGAGCGCCTCTTGCAGGCGCACGAGGATGGGCAAGTTGTGTTCTTCTGTGGCGCAGGAATCTCGTACCCGGCGCGTTTGTTTGGCTTCGGCGGGCTGGTAGAGAAGATCTACTCGGCTTTGGCTGTCGCACCGAGCGCGGTCCAGCAGTCCGCGATCAAGGCCGGCCAGTTCGACACCGCTATCGGTTTGCTGGAAGCGGATATCGTCGGTGGCCGCGAGACCGTGCGCCGGGCACTGGCGGGTATCCTGACGCCCGACCTCAGCGCCCCTAACGCGATCGCGAACCACGAAGCCTTGCTGACGCTGGGAAAGAGCCGCGAGGGCCGCACGCGGCTCATCACCACCAACTTCGATCGCCTGTTCGAGGAAGTGATTGCCGCGAAGTCACTGTCCATCGAGCGTTTTCAGGCGCCGCTGTTGCCAGTGCCGAAGAACCGTTGGGACGGCCTGGTGTATCTGCACGGCCTGCTCAGCGCCGCACCCACGGCGGGGGAACTGGATCGACTGGTCGTCTCTAGCGGTGACTTTGGCCTGGCCTACCTCACCGAGCGCTGGGCGGCCCGCTTCGTTAGCGAACTGTTTCGCAACTACACCGTGTGCTTCGTCGGGTACAGCATCAATGATCCGGTGCTGCGCTACATGATGGACGCGCTGGCCGCCGACCGCCTGCTCGGTGAATCGCCGCCGGAGATGTTCGCGTTCGGCAGCTACTCCAAAGGCAACGAGGAGCTGCGCGCCAACGAATGGCGGGCCAAGAACGTCACGCCCATCCTCTACGGTGAACACAACCTGCACGCCTACCTGCACAACACGCTGCGTTCCTGGGCCGAGACCTACCGCGACGGTGTGCGCGGCAAGGAACGCATCGTCGTCGAGTGCGCCATCGCGCGCCCTCTGGCCAGTACCCGTCAGGACGATTTCGTCGGCCGCCTGATGTGGGCACTGAGCGATCCGGGCGGCCTGCCTGCCAGGCGCTTTGCCGAGCTGGACCCGGTGCCGTCGCTGGATTGGCTGGAGCCTTTGAGCGAGGAGCGGTACCGGCATGCCGACCTGGGCCGCTTCGGCATCCGGCCCAAGGCGACTTTGGATGACAAGCTCGCCTTCAGCCTGACCCGCAGGCCGTCGCCTTATCCGTTGGCGCCATGGATGTGTGTCGTCGATGCCGGCTCGCGTAGCAGCCGCTGGGACGAAGTGATGCGGCAACTTGCGCGCTGGCTGATCCGTCATCTCGACGACCCGGCTCTGTTGTTGTGGCTGGTCAAACGCGGCGGTCAACTGCACGACGATCTGGTCTGGTGGATTGAACACCGTCTGGATGAGCTAGGCAAACTCGAACGCGAGGGCAACACGGCGGAATTGGCGCAGATTCGTGCCAACGCACCCAAGGCGATCCCCGGCGCGCAGATGCGCACACTGTGGCGACTGCTGCTGACCGGGCGCGTGAAGTCGTGGCGCCACTTCGACCTTTATCGCTGGCGCGATCGCTTCAATCGCGATGGACTCACCACCTCTTTGCGCCTGGAACTGCGCGAGACGCTTACGCCGCTCGTGTCGCTGCGCGAGCCTTTCCACTGGCCAGCCGAGGAAGGAGAAGGCCGCGAGCCAGAGCGCATCAAGGAACTGGTCGAATGGGAGATCGTGCTGTCGACGGAGCACGTTCATTCGAGCCTGCGCGATCTGCCCAAGGATGAGCGCTGGATGGCCGTGCTTCCGGAGCTGCTGGCCGATTTCAGTGCCTTGTTGCGCGACGCGCTCGATCTGATGCGCGAGCTCGGCAGCGCTGAGGACAGGAGCGATCTGTCCTATATGCATCAGCCCTCGATCAGTGAGCACCCACAGAACAAGGCCTTCCACGACTGGACGGCATTGATCGACCTGACCCGGGACGCCTGGCTCGCCACGGTGACGCAATCGCCACCGCGTGCAGCGCTCGTGGCCGAGTCCTGGTGGCACACGCCCTATCCGCTGTTCCGCCGCCTCGCCTTCTTCGCGGCCTCACAGGACGGTGTGATAGCCCATCGCCGCGCACTCGACTGGCTGCTAGCGGATGCCCAGTGGTGGCTGTGGTCTGTCGAAACCGAACGGGAAGCCATGCGCTTGCTTGTGGCCCTGGCGCCGCAACTCGATGAGGCCATGCTCCGGGAACTGGAACATGCCGTTCTCGCCGGGCCTCCCCGCGATATGTTCAAGGACGACATCGAGCCCGAGCGCTGGGCCCGGATCGTGGACCGGGAAATCTGGCTGCGGCTGGCAAAGATCGATGAGACCGGCGCAGTCTTGGGTGCGTTAGGCAAGGAACGGCTGGAGGCAATTTCGGACCGGTATCCCGAATGGACGCTGGAGGCGGATCAGCGCGATGAGTTTCCTTACTGGATGGGAGATGGCGACGAGTGGCGCAAGTTCGTTACCACGCCCCGTCGTCGCCGTGATTTGATCGAGTGGCTCAAGCAGCAGCCCAGTGGAGATCACTGGCAGGAAGACGACTGGAGGCAGCGCTGCCGCGATAACTTCGCCACTGCCGCTTGTGCCTTGTGCGCTTTGGCCAAGGATGGAATCTGGCCAACGGATCGCTGGCGCGAGGCCCTGCAGGCCTGGTCGGAGGAAAGACTCATCAAGCGCTCCTGGCGCTACATGGCACCGATCCTGGCCATTGCGCCCGACGATTTGCTGCAAGCCCTCGCCCACGGTGTCAGCTGGTGGCTGCAAGCCATTGCCAAGACCTTCGAAGGCCACCAAGGACACTTTTTTGCCCTCTCGCGCCGTGTCCTGGCGCTAGATCATCAAGACGGCATCGATACCGACGAACCCGTCATGCGCGCCATCAATCACCCCGTGGGCCACGTGACCGAAGCACTCCTGCGCTGGTGGTATCGACGCTCGCTGGAGGACGGACAAGGCTTGCCTGAAGAGATCAAGCCCACGTTCACCGAGCTTTGCGATACCCGAATCGACAAGCTTCGGCACGGCCGCGTGTTGCTGGCAGCCCATGTCATCTCGTTGTTCCGCGTGGACCGCGAATGGGCGACGCAACACCTGCTGCCGCTCTTCGACTGGCACCGCTCCGAAGCTGAAGCGCGCGCGGTTTGGGAAGGCTTCCTGTGGTCGCCACGCATGTATCGCCCCTTGATGGAAGTGCTCAAGCCAGCCTTCCTCGACACCGCGCGCCACTATGCGGAATTGGGCAAGCACGACGGGCAGTACGCATCGCTGCTGACATTCGCTGCCCTAGACCCGGGTGACACCTTCACCATCTCGGAACTGGCGGGCGCCACCCGTGCACTTCCCCCGGACGGTCTGCGCGACGCAGCACAGGCATTGGTGAGAGCGATGGAGGGTGCAGGCGATCAGCGTGCCGACTACTGGTCAAACAGGGTTACGCCGTATCTGCACGCCATCTGGCCGAAGACCCGAGACAACATTTCACCCGCCATCGCCGAAAGCCTCGGCCGCCTGTGTGTCGCGGCGCAGGATGCGTTCCCGGATGCACTGGCGCTGCTCCGCGTCTGGCTGCAACCGCCAGCCCACCCTCACTACCTGGTACATCGGCTTCATGATGCCGGTCTTTGCGGCAGATTCCCGGTACAGGCGCTGGACTTCCTAAGCTTGGTGATAGGCGATCAAACCCAATGGCCACCGAGTGACCTTGGCGCCTGTTTAGAAGCGATCCGGACAGCGGCGCCAGGGCTGGAAACCGACCAGCGCTTTGAACGGCTGATGGCGTATTTGCGCCAGCACGGGCGAGGATGAGATCCGATCATTCGCACGATCCGGCAGCAGTCTGAAGCGGCTGATCAGCTTGACGGCGCAGACACCAGCAAGTGGCCGGGTGCCGCTCCATAGCAGCGACAGGCCAAAGGTCCGCTAAGGTTGGCAGGCATGATGACGCGCGGGCCCGATTGAGCGTGCCCCGATCAGTGGCAAGCTGAGTCACCGACGGCGCTTGCATTTGTGTACACACTGAGACACAATCGGCCCATAGGCAGCGAATCGTCTGCTCGGAGCCCGCTATGGAAACCACGAAGGTCGGCATCCGCGAATTCCGCGCGGGACTGGCCGAATACATCGCATCGGACAAGCCGGTGGCCGTGACGCGTCACGGCCAGACGGTAGGCATCTTCATCCCGACGCCCGGGCCCTCACAGGCGGACCTGCTGGCGCTTCAGCAGGCCAGCGCCAGGTTGAAGGCGGTGATGCCTCTCGGTGAAGACGAGGTCGATGCGCTGGTGACGGACTTCAAGGCCGAGCGCAAAGCTGCCCCACGGCGCAAGCGGCGATACCCGTGACGTCCCGCGCCATCGTCCTCGACGCCAACATCGTGGTGTGGGCGGTGCTCGGCAGCCACGTGTCAGGAGGCGTGATCCCGCGACACGAGCATTGCAGCGAGCGCGCAATGGAAGGTGCGAACGTCAAAATCCGTGGGGGACTTTTGGGGGACTCAGGTCTCCAGAACAGTCCAAAACGGCGCAGAATGGGGTGGAACGGATGGCAACAACCCCTGTTGAATCAACAACTTAGCGGCGCATCAGGAACTACGAACCAAGGGGTCGTGGGTTCGAATCCTGCCAGCCGCGCCAACAGAATCCAAGGGGGTTGCTCTCACAAGGGGCTGACCCGTTTCTCTTTCCGGCTGCCGTGCGACGGAATTTGCGACGGAATTCTCCTGCGCTTGGTCGTGATCCGGTGCCAGTTCTGTGAGCGCTCACGATGAAACGTTCGAGCACTGGCACCGGTCGTATGTTGAGCACACGTCGCTCCCCAACGCGTGCCTCGAAGTGGCAGGCCGGATGCCCCACCCCCTATGATGCTTGCCGATGGAAGACAGGAATCGGCTCGCGGCCTTCCTCGATCGGTGGCGCGGGGTGACAGGCTCTGAGCGAGCCAACTACCAACTGTTCATCACCGGCTTATGCGACCTGCTGGGACTGGAACATCCCGAGCCGGCAAGTAACGACACGCGCGACAACGCGTACGTCTTCGAGCGCCGGGTAAGGTTTGCCCACGGCGACGGCAGCACAAGCACCGGTTTCATCGATTGCTACCGTCGCGGCACCTTCGTGCTCGAAGCAAAAAAGGTCAAGGCCGGTGCGCGCACGAAGGGCTTCGACGATGCGCTCCTTCGTGCCCGCTCCCAGGCCGAGGGCTATGCACGCGCGCTACCCGCCGGCGAGGGCCGGCCACCCTTCCTGGTAGTCGTGGACGTGGGCCACGTGATCGAGCTTTACGCCGAGTTCACGCGCAGCGGCGCCACCTACACGCCGTTCCCCGACGCACGCAGTCACCGCATCCGCCTTGACGATCTGCACAATGCCGATGTTCGCGAACGACTGCGCACGCTCTGGCAGGACCCGATGGCACTGGACCCGGCGCGCGCCAGCGCCAAGGTCACGCGCGAGGTCGCCGACAAACTGGCGGCGCTGGCGCGCAGCCTCGAAGCCGCAGGCCACTCCTCGGAGCGCGTTGCGGCATTCCTGACACGCTGCCTTTTCAGCATGTTCGCCGAAGACGTGGGTCTCCTGCCCAAGGACGGCGATGGCCAAGGCGTTTTCGTCGCGCTGCTCAGGCGATATCAGGACGATCCGGCGGTGCTGCAACGCATGCTCGGGTCGCTCTGGGCCGACATGGACCGCGGCGGTTTCAGCCCGGCGCTTGCGCGTGACGTGTTGCGATTCAACGGCAAGTTGTTCAAAGGTCATGGGACCGACGGCTACGCGATCCCGCTGAACCGGGACCAAACCTATGCACTGCTCGATGCGGCACTGTCGAACTGGCGCGAAGTCGAGCCATCGATCATCGGCACCTTGCTCGAACGCGCGCTCGATCCTGCCGAACGCCAACGCCTCGGGGCGCACTACACGCCCAGGGCGTACGTCGAGCGCCTGGTTCTGCCCACCGTGGTTGAGCCGCTTCGTGCGGACTGGGCCAATGCGCAGGCTGCGGCGCTGTTGCTCGCCAACGAAGCCGACGCGCTCGAAGGCAAGAAGCGCGCGGAGAAACTCGAAGCGGCACGCACGGAATTGCGGCGGTTCCATCACAAGCTGTGCACGGTGCGGGTGCTCGACCCGGCCTGCGGAAGCGGCAACTTCCTCTACGTGACCTTGGAACACCTGAAGCGCCTGGAAGGCGAGGTCTTCGAGCAACTCGCGGCACTGGGCGACACGCAAGGGCGCCTGGGCATGGAAGGCGAGACCGTCATGCCCAAGCAACTGCTCGGCATCGAAATCAACGAGCGTGCCGCCGCGCTGGCCGAGTTGGTGCTCTGGATCGGCTACCTGCAATGGCACATCCGCGCCTTCGGCAACGCGAGCGTAGCCGAGCCCGTCATCCACGACTACGGCAACATCGAGCACCGCGATGCCGTGTTGGCATTCGACGGGCAGGAGCCGATGCGCGACGAGTCCGGCAAGCTGGTGACACGCTGGGACGGCGTGTCGTTCAAGACGCACCCGGCCACAGGCGAGCAGATTCCCGACGAGAAAGCAATGGTGCCGCAGTGGCGTTACCTGAAACCGAGACCTGCACAGTGGCCGGCGGCCGAGTTCATCGTCGGCAACCCGCCGTTCATCGGCAACAAGCGAATGCGCGACGCGCTGGGCGACGGGTACGTCGAAGCACTCCGACGCTCGTGGGTGAATGTGCCCGACACCGCCGACTTCGTGCTGTATTGGTGGGACCACGCTGCCGAACTGACACGCGCAGGCAGCGTGCGACGCTTCGGCCTCATCACGACGAACAGCCTGCGCCAGACCTTCAATCGCCGCGTGATCGAGCGGCACCTTGACGCAAGCCCACCGCTGCGCCTGCGAGTTGCGGTACCAGACCACCCTTGGGTGGATTCGTCAACAGACGCTGCGGTGCGCATTGCGATGACGGTCGGCACTGCCGCTGACGTGGCAGGGGAGCTGTGGACGGTCATCGACGAGCAGGTCGGCGCTCATGATGAGGTCGAGGTCAAGCTCGATTCACACACGGGACTCATACACGCCGACCTGACCGTAGGCGCGAGGGTCGGTTCGGCGGTGAAGCTCGCCGCCAACTCAGGCCTGTGCTTCCAGGGTATGAACCTTGTCGGCAAAGGCTTCCGGCTGGAAGAGGACGAAGTGCACGCGCTCGGCTACGACGCGGCAAGCCTTCCCGAAGTCATCAAGCCGCATTGCAATGCACGCGACCTGCTTCAAGGTGGTGAACAGGGCTTCGTCATCGACTTGTTCGGCTACACCGCGGAACGCGCGCGCGCAGAACATCCGGCGCTCTATCAGTGGCTGTACGACAGGGTGAAGCCAGAGCGAGACCTGAACAATCGCCCTTCGCGGCGACGGAACTGGTGGCTATTCGGGGAGCCCGTTGGGAAGCTGCGGGTCGCTTGGGAAGGGCTTTGCCGGGTGATCGTCACGGCCGAGACCGCGAAGCATCGGGTCTTCGCGTTCCAGTCGCTGCCCTTTTGCCCGGACCACAAGCTGTACGCGATTTGTGTCGAAGACGCGCTCACGCTCGGAATCTTGTCAAGCAGCCCGCACGCCCTTTGGTCCCTTCGTGCCGGCGGGACGCTCGAGGACAGGCCGACCTGGACCAACACCACGACTTTCTTGCTGTTCCCGTTTCCGTCCGCCGACACCGGCCTTACCACGGTGCTTGCCGACCACATTCGCCAACTCGCCGAGCAGATCGACGCTCATCGCAAGGCCCGGCAAGCGATGCATGACGACGTCACGCTCACCGGCCTCTACAACGTGCTGGCCGAGTTGCGCGCTGGCGAGCCGCTTTCGGCCAAGGAGAAACTCGTCCACGAACACGGGCTCGTGGGGGTGCTGCGGTCGTTGCACGATGACCTGGACGCCGCCGTGCTCGAGGCCTACGGATGGTCCGATCTGCGATCGGCATTGGCCGACCACACGTCGGCGGCGGCCGATGCGCGATGCGTGGCCATCGAGACGCTGATGGAGCGGCTTGTGGCGTTGAACGCGAAGCGCGCTGCGGAAGAAGCGGCGGGCACGGTACGCTGGCTTCGACCCGAGTTCCAAACCCGCACGCGGCAAGGAGAGCAGATCAGCATCGACGTTGAGACCGAGGAAACTGCCGAGGCCGCAGTCGCGGCCGCTGCGCCAGCGGCGAAGCGGCCTTGGCCGGCGGGCCTGCCCGAGCAGTTCAAGGCCGTCGCCGAAGTTCTTTCCACCTCAGTCGGCCCGTTGACGCTGACGGAGCTCGAGGCGCGATTCTCCGCGCGAGGCAGATGGCGCGAACGACTGCCGACGATCCTCGACACGCTGGAAGCCGTCGGACGCGCTCGCAGGGAGGCCGTGCCCGAAAGAGGGTGGCGAGCCCCGTGATCGACATTTATTGGCCGACCGGCCACGTGCCCGTCTTGACCGCAAGCCGCAGCGCGCGCGTGATGCCGGCGTTGCCGAGGTGCCGATCGCTGCGCCAGGCCTGCCCGAATTGAACTGCCACGCCGCAACGCCCTGCGTGCGGGCGCTGCGCTGCTGGGCGCGCCCGCCGTCCTCGTGCGTCAGGGCGCCGGCGCCATGCCGGCTTTGCCGGCCCGGTGAGACGGCGGATGCTACTCTTGCATCGATGCCTTCGATCCTCTCCATCTCGAACCTGTCCAAGACCTATGCGTCGGGGCTGCAGGCACTGCAGCGCGTCGACCTCGAAATCCGCCAGGGCGAGATCTTCGCCCTGCTCGGACCCAACGGCGCGGGCAAGACGACGCTGATCTCGATCGTCTGCGGCATCGTCACGCCGAGCTCGGGCGTCGTCCTGGCCGACGGCCACGACATCGTGCGCGACTACCGGGCCGCGCGGTCCAGGATCGGCCTGGTACCGCAGGAGCTGACGACCGACGCGTTCGAGACGGTCTGGGCCACCACCAGTTTCAGCCGCGGCCTGTTCGGGCACGCGCCGAAGCCGGCCTTCATCGAAAAGCTGCTGCGCGACCTGTCCTTGTGGGACAAGCGCCACGCCAAGATCATGACCCTTTCGGGCGGCATGAAGCGGCGCGTGATGATCGCCAAGGCCTTATCGCACGAGCCACAGATCCTGTTCCTGGACGAGCCCACCGCCGGGGTGGACGTCGAGCTGCGCCGCGACATGTGGGCCCTGGTGCGGGCCCTGCGCGCCAGCGGCGTGACGATCATCCTGACCACGCACTACATCGACGAAGCCGAGGAAATGGCCGACCGCATCGGCGTGATCAACAAGGGTCAGCTGATCCTGGTCCAGGACAAAAACGTGCTCATGAAGAAACTCGGCAAGAAGCAGTTGACCCTGCATCTGCAGGACCGTTTGAGCGTGCTTCCTGCCGCGCTCTCCGACTGGCCCCTGCTGCTGAACGCCGATGGCCACGAGTTGGAGTACCGATTCGACGCCGATCAGGAAAGCGCCGGCATTCCCGCGCTGTTGCGGCGCCTGGGCGAACTCGGCATCGCCTTCAAGGACCTGAACACGCGCCAGAGTTCGCTCGAAGACATCTTTGTCAGCCTGGTGAGCACCCGATGACCCCGGCGTCGTTCAACCGCCACGGCGTGTGGGCCATCTACCGCTTCGAGATGGCGCGCGCCCTGCGCACCGTGTGGCAAAGCCTGGCCGCGCCGGTGATCACGACCTCGCTGTATTTCGTCGTCTTCGGCGCGGCGATCGGCTCGCGCATGAGCCAGGTCGACGGCGTGGCCTACGGCGCCTTCATCGTCCCCGGCCTGATCATGCTCGCCCTGTTCACGACAAGCATCTCCAATGCCTCGTTCGGGATCTACTTCCCGAAGTTCACCGGCACCATCTACGAACTCCTGTCCGCTCCGGTGTCGACCTTCGAGATCGTGCTCGCCTACGTCGGCGCGGCGGCGACGAAGTCGATCGTGCTCGGCCTGATGATCCTCGCCACGGCGACCCTGTTCGTGCCGATCAGCATCCTGCATCCGCTGTGGATGCTCGCCTTTCTCGTCCTGACCGCCACCGCGTTCAGCCTGTTCGGCTTCATCGTCGGCGTCTGGGCCAAGGGATTCGAGCAGCTGCAGTTCATCCCGATGCTCGTGATCACGCCCCTGACATTTCTCGGCGGCGCCTTCTATTCGATCGACATGCTGCCGCCGGCGTGGCGCACGCTCACCCTTTTCAACCCCGTGGTCTATCTGATCAGCGGGTTTCGCTGGAGCTTCTACGGGACTTCGGACGTCGGTGTCGGAGCGAGCCTGGCGGCGACCCTGGGCTTCCTCGTGCTGTGCCTGCTGACCGTGGGCTGGATCTTCAAGACCGGCTATCGGCTGAAGAACTGAGCTCGAGCGTGCTCGGCATCACCGGACAAGGTCTCGATCAGCAATTCGATGCCGGCGATCGGCGCCAGGCACTGCGTACCGCGGCAGAGCCAGGCTTGCACCACGCTGCTGACCGGCTTGACCAAGGCCGCAGGCAAGCCTGCTGTGTCGAGCGGCAGTTGCAGCACCAGCACGCCGGGCCGATAGCTGCGATCGAGTTCGGCGCGCCACGCTGCGCACGCACCGGCCGGCCCCGTCAGCAGCACCAGGGTGGGCGGTGCGACATATTCGGCCAGCGCGCTGACGAGCGTTGCAAAGGCGTGCGGCACGCGTTGCATCTCGGCGCCGAACAGTGCCAGGGTGCGCCGGGCGGCGTCGAGGTAGCGCGGCTCGCCGACCAGGTGGCCCAGGCGCTGCAAGTGCAGCGCCGCCATGCCGTTGCCCGACGGCGTCGCAGCGTCGTACCCCGACTTCAGGCGCAGCACCAGCACTTCATGGTCGTGGCGGGTGAAGAAGAAACCACCGTCGTGCGCATCTTCGAAGGCATCGAGCATGGCGTCGGCCAAGGCACAGGCGAAGCGCAGGTCGCTCATCTGCAAGGGCCCGCCTTGCATCACCTCGAGCAGCGCTGCCAGCAGAAAAGCGTGGTCGTCGAGGTAGGCGTTCAGGGGCGCGCGAGCGTCATGATGCGTGGCGAGCAGGCGGCCATCGCGCCACAGCGAGCTGCCCAGCGAGTCCAGCGCGCGCCGCGCCGATTCCGCCCAGCGCGGTTCGCCGAATACGCGTGCCGCGTAGGCCATGCCCTCGATCGCCAGGGCGTTCCAGGCGGTCAGCACTTTGTCGTCGCGGCCCGGCCGCACGCGTTCCTCGCGCCGCGCCAGCAGGCGCGCGCGGGCGTTCTCGAGCAAAACATCGCATTCGGCGGGCGGGCGTCCGAGTTGGCGTGCCACTTCGGCGACCGGCATGGCGGCGTGCAAATGCCAGGTCTGGCCCTCGAAGTTGGGCGCGCCGTTCAGGCCGTAGCGCGCCGCGAACACAGCGAATTCGGCTGCGTCGAGCACCTGCGCCACCGCGTCGCGCTGCCACAGGTAATAGCGCCCCTCGACGCCTTCGGAGTCGGCGTCGAGGCTGGAAAAGTAGCCGCCGCCGGCGTCACCGGCCTGCATCTCGCGCATCAGCCACGCCGCCGTGCCTTCGCAGACCTCGCGCAACAGCGGCTCGGCGCTGAGCTGCCAGGCCTGGGCGTACAAGCGCAGCAAGGGCCCGTTGTCGTACAACATTTTTTCGAAGTGCGGGATCAGCCAGCGCGCGTCGGTGCTGTAGCGAAACAGACCGCCGCCGAGATGGTCATACAGGCCGCCTTCGGCCATGCGCCTGAGGGTCAGCAGTACGGCGTCGCGCGCCGCTGCGTCGTGCGTGCGCATGGCCTGGCCCAGCAGCGCGTCCAGGCCCGCGGGCTGCGGGAATTTCGGCGCGCTGCCGAAGCCGCCGTGAACGGCGTCGAACTCGCCCAGCATGGCCTCGCGC
>JBAQUQ010000050.1:0-11014 GCA_049297615.1 Burkholderiaceae bacterium | reverse complement strand
GCGCTGCCGCGCCCGCGCTACGGCCGGGTGATCCTGATGTTCGCGGTGTTCGGCGCCTACGTGCTGGCGCTGCCACACCTGGGATTCAGGATCGCCACCTTTGCCTTCGTCGCGGGCATGCAGCTCGGGCTCGAGCCGCCGCGCAGCAAACGCGGCTGGGCGCGCGTGGCGATCGTCGCGCTGATCGCGACCGCCGGCACCTACTACACCTTCGACCAGTACCTGCAGGTCCTGCTGCCGCGCGGCAACTGGACGGATTTCTGACGATGTACGATCTGCTCGCCGCGGCCCTGGTCAACGTCGCGCAGTTCAAATACCTCCTGCCGCTGTTCCTCGGCACGCTCGCGGGCATCGTCGGGGGCGCTTTGCCCGGCGTCACGATCACGATGACGATCATCGTGGCGCTGCCCTTCACCTATGGGCTGGATCCCTTGCAGGGCCTGGCCGCCATGGCTGGGCTGTACGTCGGCGGCTCGGCCGGCGGGCTCGTCACGGCCACGTTGTTGGGTATTCCCGGCACGCCCTCGGCGGTCGCGACGACCTTCGACGGCCATCCGATGGCGCGCAAGGGCGCGCCGGGGCGGGCGCTGTGGCTGGGAATCTGGGCGTCGTTCTTCGGCGGGTTGCTCGGCGGCGTCTTTCTCATTGCCGCCACCGGGCCGCTGGCCGCATTCGCCCTCGAATTCGGCCCCTGGGAATTCTTTTCGCTGTTCGTGCTGGCGCTGTCGATGGTCGCGGGCTTGGTCGAGTCGTCGCTGCTGAAGGGCTTGCTGTCGGGCACGCTCGGCCTCATCGTGACGGTGCTCGGCAATGATCCGATGCTGGGCGCGCCGCGGCTCACCCTGGGCATCGAATTCCTCGAGGGCGGCGTGCCCTTTTTGCCCGTGCTGATCGGCGTATTCGCCTTCGCGCAGATCATGTCCGAAGTGGAGAAACCCGCGGGTTCGGGACACGCGGCACGCGCCATCGACGCGGCGGCGAACCTCAAGGTTCCGCAGCTCGAGGTGCTCGGCGAAATTCTGTCGCGGCCGTTTCTGCTGCTGTGGTCATCCCTGGTGGGCGTGTGGATCGGCGTGCTGCCGGCGATCGGCGGCAGCGCGGCCAATATGATGGCCTACGACCAGGCGAAAAAATTCTCCAGACGGCCCGAGCAATTCGGCCAGGGAATTCCCGAGGGCGTCATCGCGTCCGAATCGGCGAACAACGCCAACGTCGGCGGATCGCTCGTCACGATCATGGCCTTCGGCATCCCGGGCGACGCCGTCACGGCCGTCATGCTGGGCGCGCTCACGATCCACGGCATCCAGTCGGGACCGCTGTTCATCTCGCAACACCCGACCATCGCCTACGGAATCTTCGCGGCCTACTTGCTTGCGCATCCGATCATGGTGCTGATCCTGGGCCTGGGCTCACGCTGGGCGCTCAAGATCGTGACCGTCCCGCAGTCGATCCTGTTCCCGGTCGTGCTCGTGCTGTGCGTGGTCGGGGCCTATGCGCTGGGCAATGCGATGTCCTCGGTGTACGTCCTGCTGGCCTTCGGCGTGCTGGGCTACCTGATGGTCAAGGCCGGTATTCCGCTGGCGCCCTTCATCCTCGGCGTGATCCTGGGCGACCAGATCGAAACCAACCTGGTGCGATCGATCATGACCGACGCCGACCCGTGGTTGTTCGTGACGCGCCCGATTTCCGGCGCCCTGCTCGGCCTGTCGGTAGCATCGGTGCTGTTGGCGCTTTGGCAGCACCGTCGCGCCGAACTGCGCCGGCGAGGCCAGGAAGCCAAGGCGGGTGCCGACTTCTGAGGCGTCTGCTTCATTGCACCGGCGCGGCCCAACCCCGGAGAAACCCGAAGATGATTCCAAGCGAAGCGGTCGACGAAGGGCACTATTTGCGCGTCGAATCGCTGACAAAGACTTTCCCCGGCGATGGGCAGCATCTTGCGGCGGTCAGTGGCATATCGTTCTCCGTGGCGAAGGGCAAATTGTTCACCTTGCTCGGGCCCAGCGGTTGCGGCAAGAGCACGACGCTGCGCTGCATCGCCGGCCTGGAACGGCCCGAGGGCGGGGTCATCACGGTCGACGCTGCGGCCCATGTGGACGCCGCGCGCGGCGTGTTCGTCCCCCCCGATCAGCGCGGCATCGGCATGGTGTTTCAGTCCTATGCCATCTGGCCGCACATGAGCGTCTACGAGAACGTGGCCTATGCGCTCGAGGTCAAGCGCACGCCGCGCAGCGAGATCCGGCAACGCGTGACGCAGGCGCTCGAGCTGGTCGGGCTTGCCGGGCTGGCGCAACGCGGCGCGCCCAAGCTCAGCGGCGGGCAACAGCAGCGCGTGGCGCTGGCCCGGGCCATCGTCGGGCGACCCAGCCTGCTGTTGTTTGACGAGCCGCTGAGCAATCTCGACGCCAAACTGCGCGAGCGCATGCGCCACGAGATCCGCGAGCTGCAGCAGCGCCTGGAAATCACCGCGGTCTACGTCACCCACGACCAGACCGAGGCGCTGGCCATCTCCGACTCGATCGCCGTCATGGAGGCGGGCAGGATCCTCGCCCTGGGCGCGCCGCGCGACATCTACGGCGCGCCGCAGAACCGCTTCGTCGCCGACTTCATCGGTTCGACGAATATCGTTCGGGGCCGCGTCGCGGCGCCTGTGGGGGACGACGGCCGCGGCGCGGTCGACGTCGCCTTCGGCAGGATCCGCTGCCGCTTCGCGTCCACCTTGAGGGGTGGCGACGAGGTCGACGTGCTCATCAGGCCGGAAAACGTCATCCTGACGCACGCCGCGCCAGCGCCGGGCGAGAACTTGTGGCAAGCCCTAGTGCAAGGCGTGACCTTTCTCGGCGAGTATCAGGACGCCACCGTCAAGATTCGCGAGCAGGACCTGCGCATTCGAGTGCATCCTCTGCTCGACTTGCAGGTGGGGCATCGGGTCTATCTCGAAATGAATCCTGGCCACTGCTGCGCCATCGCGGTGCAGTAGGGCCAGCCGGGTCTGGCGGGCCGCACCCGGTTCGTCCTGTATTGAGTGCCATCAGCCGTGAAGGAAATGAACATGTATGCAGCATTTGGCCGTCGCGCCGGTTCGTGGCTGGCCTCTGGCCTGGTCGCCGTCATGGCTGCGCTTTGCTGGAGCGCGGCCGCCCTGGCCCAGCCGCTCGTCGACGCCGCCAAGAAGGAAGGCAAGGTCGTCATCTACGGCTCGCTCGAATCGGGAATCATGGACGCGGTGGAGAAGGCCTTCACCCAGAAGTACGGCATCAAGATCGACTACTTCCGCGCGTCCTCGAACAAGACGCTGGACCGCGTGCTCACCGAGGCGCATGCCGGGCGGACCCTGTCCGACGTCGTCATCACCAACTCCGGACCGATGCAGCTGCTGAAGAAGGAAAAGATCTTCGCCAAATACGTGTCGCCCGAGAGCGTAAACTTCCCGGCTGACCTGAAAGACCCCGACGGCGAGCTCTCGCCCATCTACCGCCAGGTGATCGTCGGCATCCTGTACAACACCAAGCTGGTCAAGCCCGAGAACGCGCCCAGGTCGCTCGAGGACCTGCTCAAGCCCGAGTGGCAGGGCAAGTTCGTCATGCCCGATCCCTCGCGCCACTTCACCACTGGCGTGTGGGTGCGCAACCTCGAGAAGATCTACGGCAAGGACTGGCTGGCCCTGGCGAACAAGCTGGCAGCCGCCAAGCCCATCCTGGCCGAGTCGTTCATCCCGGCGGCGCAGAAGATCGTCTCGGGCGAGGCCAGTGTGGGCATCACCTACGTCAAGTACGTCTACATCTTCGGCAAGGACGGGGCGCCGCTGGACTACGTGCGCCTGCCCAGGATGCTGGCCGATGGCCACAACGTCGGGATTCAGGCCAAGGCCCCGAACCCGAATGCGGCGCGCCTGTTCCAGGACTTCCTGATCTCGGCCGAGGGCATGAAGATCATCGCCAGCGAGGGCGAGTTCGTGACCGCCAAGGGAGTCTATCCGCCGATCAAGGACGCCGAGAAGATCAAGGCCATCGACATGGAAGAGATGACGCGCGACGAATACAAGAAGTGGTCCAAGGAATTCCGCCAGATGTTCGTGACGAACCAATGATCCGCGCCCGGGTGGCACAGGGTGGCGCCAGGCATGGCGTGCGACCCGCGATCGCTGCGATAACCCCGGGGCGATGAACGCCGTTGCGACGACGCAGCCGCGCCCGCTGCCCTGGCGCACCGGCTGGCGCGACCCGCTGACGATGGTGGTGATGGGGTTGTCCTTGGTGCTGGGCTTCCTCGCCCTGTTCCCGACGGCGATGCTGTTCTATGGCAGTTTCACGACCGCGCCGCTGGGGCAGGCCGGCGCGGCTTCGCTGATCAACTACATCAGCGCGTACAGCGACCCCGAGACCTATACGCTGCTCGTCGATTCCTTCGTCTTCGCGTTCGGCTCGTCGCTGCTGTCGATCGTGCTCGCCTTGACCCTGGCCTGGATCACGGTGCGCACGAACGCGCCGATGCGCGCCCTGTTCGAACTCACCGCGATCGTTCCCAACATCTTCCCGCCCTTGCTGATCGCCATCGCCTGGACCCTGCTGCTGAGCCCGACGGTGGGCATGCTCAACGAAATCCTCAAGAGCATCTTCCATCTGAGCAAGGCCCCCTTCAACATCTATTCGATGCCAGGGCTGATCTTCGTCGAAGCGCTGATCCTGACGCCGCTGGCTTTCCTGATCATCAGCGCCGCGATGCGCGGCATGGACCCGTCGCTCGAGGAATCGGCGCGCATGCTCGGCTCGAGCCAGTTTCTGATCATGCGCCGCATCACCTTCCCGCTCATGCGTCCGGCCATCCTCGCGGCGGCGACCTTGAACTTCGTGCGTGCGCTGGAGAGCTTCGACACGCCGGCGATCATCGCCCTGCCGGCGCGCATCGAGTTGTTCACGACCAAGATCTACCGCGAGGCGCTGGCCGCCTATCCACCCAACTACAACCTGGCGGCCACCTATGGCGTGAGCCTGCTGGCGGTGGCTTTGGTATTCGTCTTCCTGTACCGGCGCTTCACGTCGCGCAGCGAGGCCTTCGTGACGGTCACCGGCAAGGGCTACCGGCCGAACATGATCGACCTCGGACGCTGGCGCTACGCCGCCTCGCTCGGTGCGCTGCTGATCCTGACCTTGATGGTGGTGCTGCCGGTGGTGATGCTGTTCCTCACCTCGCTCCTGCCTTACTACCATGTGCCGACGCTGGACAGCGTGAAGCTGATGTCGCTCAAGCACTACGCCTATGTCTTCCAGAACGATCGGGTCTACGACGCCATCGGCAACAGCCTGATCCTGGCCGTCGGTGGCGCGACGATCGCGATGGCGCTGGCTTCGGTGACGGCCTATATCACCGTCAAGACCAAGGTGCGCGGCCGCGGCGTTCTCGAGGGCATGACCTTCCTGCCCTGGGCGTTCCCGAGCACGGCGCTGGCCATCGGACTGCTCTGGGGCTACGTGCAGTTGCCGCTCCCGATATACGGCACGATCTGGATCCTGATGATCGCCTATGTGACGCGCTTCCTGCCCTATGGCCTGCGCGCGGTGACGGGCACGATCGTGCAGATCCACGGCGAACTCGAGGAAGCGTCGCGTGCCTGCGGCGGCGGCTTGTTGACGACGTTCCGGCGCATCCTGCTGCCGCTGATGCGCCCCGGCCTGATCGCCGGCTGGATCCTGCTCGTGACGATCTTCATGCGCGAGTTCAGCCTGTCGCTGTTCCTCTACACGCCGGCCACCGAGCCGGTGGGGCCGCTGCTGTATTTCATGTGGCTCGACGGCCTGACCGGGCAGCTCGGCGCCCTCGGCATGGTCGTCAGCGTCGTGTCGGTGGCCCTGGTCGCGGTGGCGCACAAGTACGCCGGGAGCGCGGGAGCGAGGTAGGCGCGTTTGGCGCCGACAGAGCTCGGATGGCGTCTTCAACGTCGAACCCGGCGCCGCCGGAGGTGATCACGGCTATGGCCTGAGCACGGGCTCGTTGCGCAGCCGCTCGGCCGCGAAGTCGATGAACGCGCGCAGCTTGGCCGGCGCCATGCGGCCGGCCACGTGCACCAGGTGCACCGGAACCGGCTCGGGTTCGAACTCGGCGAGCACGATGGCCAGGCGCCCGGCGCGCACCTCGGCATCCACCTGATAGTGCAGCGCGCGCGCCAGGCCGTGGCCACGCACCGCCGCGTCGACGGCCGCTTCGGCGGCGTTGGTCGTGAGACGAATGCGCGGCTGCGTGCCCTCGCGCGTGCTGCCGAACGACCAAGGCGCAGCAGGGCCACCCGTCTGCGCGAAACCGATCGCATCGTGGTGACTCAACTCCGCCGGACTCTGCGGCACACCACGCTCGGCCAGATAGGCTGGCGCCGCCACGACGACGCGCCGCAACGAGCCGACGCGCACCGCCGTCAAGCCCGAGTCGGGCAGGTGGGCGATGCGCAACGCCACGTCGACGCCCTCGTCCATCAGGTGCACGATGCGGTCGACGAACACGCCGTTGATGCTCACCCGCGGGTGCAACGCCAGAAAGTCGAGCGCGATCGGCGCGATGTGCAGGCGCCCGAACATCGCCGGCGCGGTGATCGCGAGCGCCCCCTGCGGCGCGGCATGCGCGCCACCGGCCGAAGCCTCGGCTTCGGCCAGGTCGGCCAGCACGCGCTTGCAATCGTTCAGGAATCGCTCGCCGACATCGGTCAGCCGCACGCTGCGCGTACTGCGCTGCAGCAGCTGCGCGCCCAGGCGATGCTCGAGCGCGGCGATCGCGCGTGTCACCGCCGGTGCGGACAGCTGCAAGCGCCGCGCGGCCGGCGCAAGGCCCTGCGCTTCGGCCACGGCGACGAACACCTTCAACGAGTCCAGATGATCCATGTCGGCATTGCACCGGTTGCAAGAGTCAAATGTCGGCGGCGGTGGTTCCGCTGCACGGCGGCGCTGCGTAAGCTGGCGACCATTCCAGCCCCATCGGACAACGCCATGCCACACACCTCACGCACCGATTCTCCGCCCCGCCCGATGGCTCGCGTGCATCGGGGCCCTGCCGCGCTGCGTCGGCATGGTGCGCAGCGCGGTGAAGCGACCGCCTGAGGACGACAGCATGGACACGAACAAGGCGGTGTTTCACGCGGGCGAGGTCGCGCTGCAGCAGGCCGCGGGTGTGCACGAACGGCTGTGCGAGCTGGGGCCACGCGTGATCCGCGACCACCTGCCCGAGCAGCACCGCGAGTTCTTCGAGCAGTTGCCGACGCTGCTGGTCGGCAGTGTCGATAACGCGCAACGTCCTTGGGCGTCGATGCTCGCGAACTTGCCCGGGTTCATTCGCACGCCGGACGCCCGGCATCTGCGGGTGGAGGCGCTGCCGCGCGGCGAAGATCCGCTGCAGGCGCAACTGCGCGTCGGCGCCTCGCTGGGCCTGCTCGGCATCGAGCCGCAGACCCGGCGGCGCAACCGGGTCAACGGCAGCGTGGTGGCGGTCGATGACGCAGGCTTCGGGTTGCGGGTGCAGCAGAGCTTCGGCAACTGCCCGCAGTACATCCAGGCGCGTACGCCGCGCTGGGTGGCAGAGGGTGACGGCGCGACGCGGGCTGCGCAGCCCGAAGGGCCACGCTTGTCAGCCGCGGCCGCCGCGTGGGTCGCCCAGGCCGATACCCTGTTCATCGCGAGCACCGCACCGGGCCACGGCGTTGATGTGTCGCACCGCGGCGGCAGACCGGGTTTCGTGCGGGTGCACGATGGCGCCGGCGGCACGGTGCTGACGCTGCCGGATTTTCGCGGCAACTTCTTCTTCAACACGCTCGGCAACATCACGCTGCACCGCCGCGCCGGATTGCTGTTCGTCGATCACGAGACCGGTAGCGTGCTGCAACTGACCGGCCGCGCCGACATCATCACCAGTGGGCCGGAGGTCGAGGCCTTCGCCGGCGCGTTGCGCTTGCTGCGCATCGACGTCGAGGCCGGGCTGTGGACGCCGCAGGCGCTGCCGCTGCGCTGGTCGGCGCCCCAGCCGGCGCCGCAACTCGCCGCCACCGGCCATTGGTAGCGCAGCCGGCGCAAGGCAGCTCAGCTCGAGGGCCTGTGGCTCGACGGCCTGACCGGGCAGCTCGGCGCACGCGGCACGGTCGTCAGCGTCGTGTCGGTCGCCCTGGTCGCGCTGGCGCACAGGTACGCCGGCAGCGCCGGAGCGAGGTAGGCGCGCCGGTGTGGTGCGCCACACCGTTGGGCATCTATCGGGCGATGACTGCGAAACTCGGCGCCAGCAGCGCTCGGCCGGCGCCATCCACGCCGAAGGAGTCCGCCGCGCCGTCAGGCGAATTCAGCGCGACCGAGGGTCGGCATTATGATGTCAGCTCGAATAACCGGTCACGACCCATTGCTGCCTTTCGTCGCGAGCTCCCGGAGGAACATCCGCCAGTCCGCAAACGCGTCCGCCCAGTGATGCGGCGCGCCGTCGCCCGGGCGCCTAGTATCGTGCGCACCTGAGAGAAGTCGACCGTCCCGTCGTGACTGCGGGCGTCCCCACTGAACAGCGGCCGGCGGCTCCGCCTCGACTCGAAGCTGTTTGAGGAGCGCTACCGCGTCCCGGTGACGTGCCTGTGCTATCGTGTACTGATCTGCTTCCGGCCCGGCTGCTGGAAGTATTGTTGCATCCGCGACTCAAACAGCGACGACCCGAAAGTACATGCCAAAACCGATGCCGTCAAAGCTGGGTAAGGAGCCGATCGTGGAGGCCGTTTGCGAGCTCCGGGTGTCGCCGACGGGTGCTCTGCATACAGTGCTCCCCGGCTTCTTGTATGCGACCTTTCGACGCGAGGTCGGCCCTTCGGAGCAACTGCCTGCCGGCATGATCCCTGAGGCGATGCGGGCGCAAGACGCCAACCTCGCGTACGCATCCATCGTCAGAATTCCTTGGCGCAAATACTTTGTCCTCATCGGTGCGCGCAACGTAGCGGTTGCCTGCCGATTGCCATATCCTGGGTGGGCACAGCTACGACTCGACATCCACGAGTTGTTCCGCACAGTGATCCAGAGCGAACTCATTCGCGGCGTTGATCGCTATTCGGTCAAATTCACAAACTTCTTCCCGTCGTCGGATGGCAAGCAAGGCAACACGGAGATGCTCGATTGGAAGATCCAGTTTGGCGAATTCGTGCTCGACAAGGAAAACGTCCAGTTGCGAGTCGAGATGCCGAACGCCAAGGACACAGTCACCATCATGACGATTTCCTCCCCGGCTCAATACCAGCCGGAGGGCGAGGCACCGAGGTCGGGAGGTGTCATTGACGTCGACACCGTATGCGCGCACGTGACGAATGACCTTGCTACTTTTGACGCTGAGTTGGAAGGGCGTCTGGACGCAATACGATCGACAAACAAGCGGGCGTTTTTCGATTGCCTAACACAGGAATCGATTCGTGAAATGGATCCGCAATATGAGCCTTCGGCTGTTCTCCACTAGCACCACCGCGGGTACCACTGCCAGTCCGCTTTGGATGTCAGCAGCACTTGCCGCGACAGGTATGGCCTCTGCCAGCGAGGAGGCGACGCAGAGGACCGGGGCGCCCAGGGAAATCGTTTCGCCGACCGAGACCAGCAGCTCGCGTGTGAAGGGCAGTTCGCGTCTCCTTTGCGGATATACCGCGGGCGCTCCGTCGCCACTGAGCGAAGCTGCGAGACTCGCTCTCGGGGAGGATGGTGTCGAGCGGCTGGAGCGATTTGGCCAATTGCGGGCCAATTGGGATGGGCAAGGCGCGCACACGCTGAGTGACGACTCGGTAGCTGCCTTCTCACAGTTCTTCCGGGATACAGGCTTGCGACCTGACGGGCTGGCTGTCTTCATGTCCCGTCACGGGAACGTCGCGGTCAATTGGCTCGATGCCGACGCGCTCGTGGAGCTGGAATTTGCGGCTGACGGCGTGCACTATTTCTTCGAGCGCACTGGCGCAGAGGGTGTCGCCAGCGGCTATGCCGTTGCTGCGTTCTTCGAGGACGAGTCGAAGAGCGCCGTTGCTGCGTGAAATGGCAAATGGGGACGTAGTAGCCGACCACGAACAAATAGTCCGGGCGTTGTACGAGCCCCTTTGGTCGGCAGCAAAGAAACGAGCGACCTCGCTTGCGTTTACCCAGGTCGATGTCTCGGTAAGCCGTACAGCAATCCTGCCCTACGCGAGCATCGTCGAGATCTTCAATAAGGACATCTCTGCAGCGTCTCCCGTGGTTGCCACATGTGTCACTTCCGTGGCTGTGGTGAGCACCGCATGCGCGAGCAGCCCCGAGGCTGGCTTCACCGTTGCGGTTGTGGAAGACCGCGTCGAGGCAAGCATTGTCCGGTCCGCAAACCCGGCACACGCGGAAATTCGTGCCCGCTCGATCGCTGATCCGCAGGTGAAGATGAGTCTTACGAGGGGAATGGCGCATGCGATTCTGAAGTCCGGCAACACTGAGATCAGGACCGTCGAATAGCGTCCGCAATGATCGAGGCGGACGAGATGGCGGGCAGCGCTGGCATCGGCCGGGTACGGATCATTGGTGCGGGGGGTGGCAGTCACCGACTCCGCCAGCCTTGAGATCACCGCCCTTTTGGGAGCGTTGAATCCGAGTGCTCGCACTTCGGTCGATTGCGACGCCTACGCTCCCAAAAGTCCGCTCTCGCATTGGAAGCGGGCGCTCGAGATCCCAAGATCGCGGGCCGAGACCGCTGCAAAAGTCGACTCTAGTGGCGCCAGTTGCGAGGTCCGCAATGCGGTAGATCCAGACGCTCGGGCGCGTGAGCCCAGCGCCCGCTGCTGGCCGGTAGCGCAATCCCGCGCGAAGCCGACTCTGCCGAGCCCTATACGTTCTGCAACTTCGAGCGCAGCAAACTACTGGTCCTGCGTCACCACGTCGAGCAGGGCTGGGCGGTCTCGGTCTTGATCACTTGCAGCGCCCGGCGGGGCCGCCGCTGTCTTAGTCCGGGCTCACCCCGGCTCTTCCGGTTCCGCGCTGTATCCCCGCCCTCTTGCGAGGCGACGGCGCACCAGCGC
>JBAQUQ010000049.1:0-3479 GCA_049297615.1 Burkholderiaceae bacterium | reverse complement strand
CGCCTGGGCCGACGCCGGGCCGACGGTGGCGGCGCGCTTCATCCGCAGGCTGAGCGCTGAAGGCGCCTGGTTCGCCGACGCGCCGGCTCGCCCCGGGCCCGACACGCCCCTGCTCAATGCGGTCCATCACCAAACCTGGATGGTCGAACTCTGCGACGGCCTCGACGCCGACCCCGGCTTCGCCCAGGCCCCCACCTGGCGCGGCGCACCCGCCGAGACCGGCGCCCTGGCACGGCAGCGATCCGACCCCCTGATCGCCGGGCTGAAGCCCGGGCCGGCAAACCGCGTGCTGCTGCGCTATGTGGCACGCCTGCGCGAACTCGCAGGGCTGTTGACCGGGCACAGCCCGGCAGTGGCCGGGGCGCAGGCCCTGCCCGGCGGCGGCGCCGTCGCCTGGGTCGAAAACACGCGCGGCCTGCTGATCCATCAGGCGCGCTTCGAAGCGGGCAGGGCGCGCGTCTATCGAATCGTCGCGCCGACGGCGTGGAACTTTCATCCGCAGGGCGAATTGGCAGGGGCGCTCCTGGGCGTGCCTGCGCGCGACTTGACGGCGGTCAAGCAATGGGCACGCCATGTGGTCCATTCTCTAGACCCCTGCGTGGCCTGCCGTGTCGAGATCGATGATGCATGAAATGTCGCTGGCCGAGAGCGTTCGCGAAATCGTCGACGCGACGGCGCGCGCGCAGGGCGCACGGCGCGTCGCGGCGGTGCGCCTGGAGATCGGCCGGCTCGCGATGGTCGAGGCCGGCGCGATGCGCTTCGCTTTCGATGTCGTCAAGCGCGGCTCGCTCGCCGACACGGCGCGCCTGGAGATCGTCCACACCGACGGCGCGGCCTGGTGCATGCGCTGTTCGAAACCGGTGGCGATCGCGCAGCGCGGCGACGCCTGCCCGCAGTGCCTTGGCTACCAGCTTCAAGTCACCGGCGGCGAAGGCATGCGCGTGCTCGATATCGAGATCGAGTGAGACAGGCAGGAGGACGGCGATGTGCAAGACATGCGGTTGCGGCAACGGCGAAGTCCATGTCGAGGGCGCCGAGCCCTCGCAGACACACAGGCATGCCGACGGCACGGTGCACAGCCACGCGCATCTACATGAGCATGAGCATGAGCATGAGCATGAGCATGCCCATGCGCATCCGCACGAGCACGCCGATGAACACGGGCACGAGTCGCGCCTGGTGCTGATCGAGCGCGACATCCTGGCCAGGAACGACGCCATCGCGCAGCACAACCGCGCCTGGCTCGCGCAGCGCGGCATCTTCGCGCTCAACCTGCTGTCCAGCCCCGGCTCGGGCAAGACGACCCTGCTCGTGCGCACGATCGAACGGCTCGCCGGCAAGCGCCAGGTCGCGGTCATCGAAGGCGATCAGCAGACGCTGCTCGACGCGCAGCGCATCCGCGCCGCCGGCGCGCCGGCGCTGCAGATCAACACCGGCAAGGGCTGTCACCTCGACGCGGCGATGGTCGAGACGGCGCTGCGCCGCCTGGCGCCCGAGGACGATTCGGTGTTGATGATCGAAAACGTCGGCAACCTCGTGTGCCCGGCTGGCTTCGACCTCGGCGAGGCGCACAAGGTCGTCGTGCTGTCGGTGACCGAGGGCGAGGACAAGCCGCTCAAGTACCCCGACATGTTCCACGCCGCGTCGCTGCTCCTGCTGAACAAGCTCGACCTGCTGCCCTACCTGAGTTTCGACGTCGATCTTTGCCTGGCGAATGCACGGCGCGTCAAGCCCGGCATCGAAATCATCCAGCTCTCGGCGGCCACGGGTCAGGGCATGGAGGGCTGGCTGGCCTGGATCGAAAGCGGGGCGCGCGCGGCGCGCCAGGGGCGAAGCCGTCATGCTCACCCGCTCCAAGCCTGAAACCCTGCGCCGCGCGATCCGTGTCCGCGGCGCGGTGCAGGGCGTCGGGTTTCGGCCCTTCGTCTATCGCCTCGCGCATGAGCTGGGCCTGGCCGGCTGGGTCTTCAACGACGCGCAAGGTGTCGCCATCGAAGTGCAGGGTCCCACGGGGGCTCTGCAGCGCTTCGAACAGCAACTCGAGACCGGCGCGCCGCCGCTGGCACGCGTCGAGCAACTGGAAGCGGTCGATGCGGCGAACGTCGCAGCTGCTGCCGGTTTTCGCATCCTGCCCAGCCGAGCGGGCAAGGTGAGCACGGCGATTCCGCCCGACACCGCGACCTGCGCGGATTGCCTGGCCGAGCTGTTCGACCCGGCGAACCGGCGCCACCGCTACGCCTTCATCAACTGCACCCAATGCGGCCCGCGCTACACGCTGACGCGGGCCCTGCCCTACGACCGCGCCCAGACCAGCATGGCGGCATTCGTGCAGTGCCGGCAATGCTTGCGCGAGTACAGCGACGCGCAACACCGGCGCTTCCACGCCGAGCCCAATGCGTGCGCGCAGTGCGGGCCGGCGCTGAGCCTCATCGACGCGCAAGGCCGGACGATCGGCGGCGATCCGATCGCGGCGACGCTCGCTCTGTTGCGCGAGGGCCGGATCGTCGCGATCAAAGGCCTGGGTGGTTTTCATCTCGCATGCGACGCGCGCAACGCCGGTGCGCTGAAGCGCCTGCGTGAACGCAAGCAGCGCGAGGAAAAACCGTTCGCCGTGATGGCCGCCAACCTCGCCTCGGCGGCGGCCTGGGTGCATGCCGGCGCCGCCGAGCAGGCAGCTCTGCAATCGGCCGAGCGGCCGATCGTGTTGCTGCCGATGCGCCAGGGCTGCGCCGCGCAGCTCGCCGGCGTCGCGCCGGGACTGAACCTGCTGGGCATGATGCTGCCCTGCACGCCGATCCAGTACCTGCTGTTCCACGAAGCGGCGGGCCGCCCCGCGGGCAGCCGATGCCTGCACGAAGCACAAGACCTGCTGCTCGTGATGACGAGCGCCAACCCCGGCGGCGAACCCCTGGTGACCGGCAATGCGCAGGCCTTGACGCGCCTGGCCGGCATCGCCGACGCCGTATTGCTGCACGACCGCGACATCGTCGCGCGTTGCGACGACAGCGTGCTTTGCCTGGGCACCACAGGCGCAGCCCGGTTCATCCGCCGTGCGCGCGGCTTTACGCCCCGGCCGATCAAGCTGCCGCGATCGGGCCCGCCCGTGCTCGCCGCCGGCGCCTGGCTGAAGAACACGATCTGCATCACGCGCGGCGACGAAGCGTTCCTGTCGCCGCACGTCGGCGACCTCGACAACGCGCCAGCCTGCGCCGCCCTGGTCGACGCGGTGGACCATCTTTGTGCCCTGCTCGAGGTCAAACCGCAAGCCGTCGCGCACGACCTGCACCCGGATTTTTTCAGCACGGGTTTCGCCTGCGAATACGCCGGCGCGCGAGGGCTGCCGGTTCACGCGGTGCAGCACCACCACGCGCATGTCGCGGCAATCGCCGCCGAGCACGGCGTCGACGGCCCCTTGCTCGGCCTGGCGCTGGACGGCACCGGCCTGGGCGCGGACGGCGCGGCCTGGGGCGGCGAACTCC
>JBAQUQ010000048.1:0-36169 GCA_049297615.1 Burkholderiaceae bacterium | reverse complement strand
GGTGGCGCTGAACCACGCGGTGCGCGAGTTGCTCCAGCCGCTGGCTGATCTCGCGGTCGCGCAGGGCGTCTTGCTCGCCACGGTGGAAGAAATGCTCAAAGCCGCCTTCGTCAACGCTGCGCGCAATGCCCACGGCAAGGCCGCCAATGCCCGTGTCGTGAGCCGCATCAGCACCGTCACCGGCCTGAACCGGCGCGAAGTGACCCGACTGATCCAGTCCGATTCGAGCGTCGTGCAGACCAAGCCTTCGCCGGCCACGCGCGTTTTCACGCGCTGGCTGTCCGACCCGCTGTGGAAAAACGCGCAGGGCGACCCGCTCGACTTGCCGCGCCAGGGGGCGTCGCCGAGCTTCGAGGCGCTGGCGCAATCGGTGACGCGCGACGTCCATCCCCGCAGCCTTCTCGACGAGTTGTGCCGGCTCGGCCTGGCCCGGCTGGACGGCGAGACCGTTCACGTGACCAGCCGCGGCTTCGTCCCCAAAGGCGACAGCGCGCGAATGCTCGGCTTCTTGGGCAGCAATGTCGGTGACCACCTGCGGGCGGCCGTCGCCAATGTGCTGGCCGACGCTGCGCCGCATGTTGAACAGGCGGTGTTTGCCGATGGCCTGTCCGCCGCCTCCCTGGACGCGGTCAATCAACTCGTGCGCTCACAGTGGCAGAGCCTTTTGGCTGCGGCGGCGCCGACCCTGCAGCGCTTGATCGATGAAGACCAGGCCGCGGGCAGGCCGACCGACCTGCGCGTGCGCGTCGGTCTCTATTCGTACACCGAGCCTACCGACGCTGCGGTGCGGCGCGCCCAGGCCGGTCTTGCTGCGCCCGCACGCAAGAAATCCCCCCCTTCAACGCGGACATGAACATGGATTTCCCCACTGCCACACGCGCGCGAGCCCACGCCTGGCTGCGCTCCTGCCTAATGCTCGCCTTGCTGGTCGGCTGCGGCGGCGGCGTCGACAGCGGCGGCACGGGCGGCGCCGCCACGTACGCGAGCGGCCCGATCAGCGGATACGGATCGATCATCGTCAACGGTGTGCGCTTCGACGACAGCACTGCCACCGTGAACGACGACGACGGCGTCGCGCGCAGCAGAGGCGACCTGAAATTGGGGATGGTCGTCGAAATCCGCGGCTCCGCGATCACGACCGACGCTTCGGGCGCGAGCAGCACGGCCAGCAGCATTGCCGTGAGCAGCGAGATCGTCGGTCCCATCGGCTCGATCAGCCCGGCCACGGGTTCGATGCTCGTGCTCGGCCGAAATGTCGATGTTCAGCCGACGACCTTTTTCGCGGACGACCTGGCTGGCGGCCTGGCCGCACTTGCGGCGGGCGACGTGGTCGAGGTCTACGGCCTTTACAACGCCGTCACCGACCGCTTCATCGCGACCCGCGTCGAGCGCAAGTCCAGCCCTTCGACCTACCGGATTCGCGGCAAGATCAGCGGCCTGAACAGTGTCGCCCGGACCTTCTCGATCGGCCCCCTGCAAGTCTCCTATGCGTCCATTTCCCCTGGCGACGTTCCGGCGGATTTCGTGAACGGAGCCATTATTCGGGTGCGCCTGAACCCTGCCCCCGGCGCCGGCGGCCTCTGGACGGTGAACCGCCTGCGCGACGGTGTCAGCCGGCCCGACGACGGATTGCACAGCAAGGTCAAAGGACTGATCAGCGGCTTGTCGGCCGCAGGCTTCAGCGTCGGCGGCGTCGCCGTCACCACCAGTTCGAGCACCACCATCGTTCCGCCCAGCGGCGTGCTGGGCGATGGCATCCGCGTCGAAGTCGAAGGCACGTTCAGCAACGGCGCGCTCGCGGCCACGCAGATTGAAATCGAATCCGACAGCGATGAGCAGGTCGATTTACGCGGGGCAATTCAGACGTTCTCCGCCAGCACCCAGACATTCACGATTCAAGGCCTCACGGTCAGCTACTCCATGGACACGCAATTCGACGGAGGCGATGTCAGCGCCTTGAGGGCGGGCGCCAATGTCAGGGTCCGGGCAGTTCTCGTCAACGGCACGCAGTTCCGGGCCACGCGAATCGAATTCAAGTAGCGCGACCGATGAGCGATCGAGGTTCACGCCGAGGCGCGCCCACAATTCACAGAACGGTATTGTTCGGCAACAGTTGGGGATTTGTGTCGGCTCGCAAGCCGCGAGCCCTCGAGCACCGACGCTAGACTTTGCTCGCCCCACCCGGCCCGCTCGTTCACCCGTGGACGGCGGGTCGGCGCTATTTCAGAGCTGCGCCGCACTCCCACCGCGAATGAGCCAGACCTCACCTGCCCTGAATCCCGCAGTGCCGCGCACCGGCTCGATGCTCGCCTTGCTCGAGCAGAGCCACGATCTGCTCGCCGTCACAGACACCCAGGGTCAGTTGGTCTGGGCCAACTCGCGGTTTCGCAACGCCACCGGGCTCGAGCCTGCACCGGGCGCAACCCTGGCGAGCCTCGTACCGATGGAAGCCGATGCGACACGCAAGGCGCTGACGCGAGCCCTGTTCGGCGAGGCCCTGATCGGCGTGGACATGCAATTCAGAAGCGTCGCGGGCACGGCGCTGCATGTGCTGGCCAATGCCGGCTGCGAACACGGCCAGGTGATCTGGGCATTGCGCAAGCATCCTTCGCCCGGTGCCGCCACAGCGCTGGCGCAACTCGACAAGGCGCGGATTTCCGTCTGGCGCCACGACTTCAAGACCGGCCGCGTCATGTTCGATGCGCATGCGCAAGCTTTCCTGCCCGCTGCGGTGGGGCCGCAGGGGCAAAGCCTGGCGGAGTTTCGCAGCCACATTCACAGCGACGACCTGCCCCGGGAAATGCTCGCGGCAGAACAAGCCTTGAATTCGAATCGCCCGATCGACAGCGAGGCACGCTTTCGCCGCGCCGACGGCGCCTGGCGCCATGTGCTGACCCGCCATGTCGTGGAACGCGCAGCCAATGGCGCGCCGCTGGCCCATGTCGGCGTTGCCTTGGACGTGAGCGAGCAGATCGGAGATTCGCACCGGGCCACGGGCCAGGCGCACCGCCTCGGCGCTGCGGCGCACGCGGCACGAGTCGGCCTGTGGTCGATCACGCTCGGAACGGGCGAGACCGACTGGAACGCCCAGATGTTCGAGCTGTTCGATATGGTCGGTGCGACGCGCGTGCCTTCACTGGCCGAATGGGTGGACCAATGCGTTCACCTGAACGACCGTCAACGCCTCTGGTTCGACCTGCGCGCCTACCTGCGCGAGGGGGCAGGCTCGTTCGAAAGCGAATTTCGCGCCCTGCGGCGCGACGGCAGCCAGCGCTGGATGGTGCTGCGTGCAGCGGTGGACAGCAGCAGCGCCGAGCGGCGTCGCGTATCGGGCATCTGCATGGATGTGACCGAACAGCACAACGCCTTGCTCGCCTTGCGCGGGGCCGATGAGCGCGCGGCGCTTGCGGCGCGCCTGGCTGGCATCGGAACCTGGGTTCTGGACCTCGCCCCTGTGGTCGAACGCTGGGACGAGCAGATGTTTCGGCTGCGCGGTCTCGAACCTCGCGACACGCCGCCGACACGGGAGGAGCGCCTGGCCTTGCTCCACCCTGACGACGCACACCTGGTGCTGGACTCACAGCAGGCCGCGCTCACCGCGAACGACCCCACCGACTACGAATTTCGGGTTCGCATCCCCGACGGCAGCTACCGCTGGCTGGCGTCGCGTTCGATTCCGGTGCGCGACGAACGCGGCCGCACGGTGCGTCGCGTCGGCGTGAATTGGGACATCACGGAAAACCGCAGCGCCGAAGTCACGCGCCAGCAGAAACTGCTCGCCGAGCGCGAGAACCAGGCCAAGTCGCAGTTTCTCGCACGCATGAGCCACGAACTGCGCACGCCTTTGAACGCCGTTTTGGGCTTCACCCAGTTGCTGCAGGCCAGCGGGCAAGCGCTCGGTGAACGGCAGGCCACCCAACTCGGTCACATTCGATCGGCGGGCGAACACCTGCTCGCCCTGATCAATGACATGCTCGACCTGTCCAGCCTCGAGGCGGGGCATCTCAAGCTCGATTTACAGCCCGTCGTGCTCGACAGGATCATGGCTCAAGCGCTCGCGCTCGTCGAGCCGGTCGCCGCCAAGCATCAGATTCAACTGCATCTGGCCGCCACGGCAGGCTGCGTGCTGGCCGACAAGACGCGGCTGCGCCAGGTGCTGATCAATCTCTTATCCAACGCTGTCAAATACAACACTCCGCAGGGCAAGGTCACGCTCGCGGCGCGCGCGGGCGAAGCCTTTGTCACGCTCCTGGTGAGCGACACCGGCCGCGGCCTGAGCGGCGAGCAGCTCGCGCATCTGTTCGAACCCTTCAACCGCCTCGGCATCGAAAGCGAAGGCATCGAGGGCGCGGGAATCGGCCTGGTCATCGTCAAGGCGCTGACTCAGGCGATGGGCGGTACCGTCTCGGTATCGAGCAAGCCCGGCGAGGGCACCCAGTTCCAGCTCGTTCTGCCTGCCGCCCGGCCCGTCGAGCCGACTGTGCACGAGGTGGCTGCGCTCGAGAGCCGCGGCGCGCCGATGCAGTACGCGGCGATTCGCGAGTCGAGCGGCGGTCGCATCCTCTACATCGAGGACAACGAAGTCAACGTGCTGCTCGTCGAGCATTTGGTGGGCAGCATCGAAGGCCTGCACATCGTGTGCGAACCAGACGGCACGCGCGGCATCGAGCGCGCGCGGGCGATGCAGCCCGATTTGATTCTGCTGGACATGCAGTTGCCCGACTTCGACGGATTCGAGGTGCTCCAACGCCTGCGCGCACACGTC
The DNA here is from genome assembly GCA_049297615.1 of Burkholderiaceae bacterium. Taxonomy (GTDB): domain Bacteria; phylum Pseudomonadota; class Gammaproteobacteria; order Burkholderiales; family Burkholderiaceae_C; genus JAEMQF01. Next base: position 31,404 of record JBAQUQ010000048.1, on the reverse strand, counting down.
GAGACGGCGCAGATTCCGTGCATCGCCTTGTCGGCCAATGCCATGCCCGAAGACGTCAGGCGCGCGATGAACGTCGGTTTCACCGACTATTGGACCAAGCCCATCGACCTCAAGACCTTCGTCACGAACCTGCGCGAGCTGTTCCCGGTCGCGCAACACACGACACCGGCTTGAGCGCTCCCCCGGGCCGTCTGCTCGCGCGCCGCTAGGCCGGTTCGACAGCCAGGCCGCGCTTTTCGAGCATCGGCTGGACCGTGGGTGCGCGGCCGCGAAACGAGCGATAGGCCTGCGCCGGCTCGATCGAGTTGCCCGACGCGTAGATGAAGCGGCGCAAGCGTGCCGCCACCTCGGCGTCAAACGGATTGCCGGTCTCGACGAAGGCCTCGAAGCCATCCGCATCGAGCACCTCGGCCCACAGGTACACATAGTAGCCCGCGGCATAGCCCGAGCCCGAGAACAGGTGCTGGAAATGCACCAGGCGGTGATTCAAGCCGACGCCGCGCGGCAAGCCGATGCGCTGCAATTGCGCCTGTTCGAACTCGACGACGTCGGGCGCCTGCTCTTGCGTCAACGCATGGGCCGCCATGTCCACCAGTGCCGAGGCCGTGTAGCGCACCGTCTCGTAGCCCTGGTTGAAGCGCCGCGCGGCGTGCAGCTTGGCCACCAGGGCATCAGGAATCGGCTCGTCCGTGCGGAAGTGCCGTGCGTGGCGCTTCAGCACCTCGGGTTGTTCCAGCCAATGCTCGAACAGTTGCGAGGGCAGCTCGACGAAGTCGCGCAACACATTCGTTCCCGACACGCACTCATAGGTCACGTTCGACAACAGGCCGTGCAGGCCATGGCCGAACTCGTGGAACAGCGTGCGCGCGTCATCAAAACTCAACAGCGTCGGTTCGCCGGGGGCGGCTCGGGCGAAATTGTTGTTGTTGACAACGATCGGCAGGGCGGCGGCATTGCGCGACTGCTGGCGCAAGCAACTCATCCACGCGCCGCTGCGCTTGCTCGGGCGCGCGAAGTTGTCGTGCAGGAACACGCCGATCGCGGCGCCGCCCTGGTCACGCACTTCATAGACCACCACGTCGGCGTGATACGCCGCAAGCTCGGGCAGCGCGATGAAGCGCAGCCCGAACAGGCGCTGTGCGCAGTCGAACAGCGCCTGCACCATGCGCTCTAGCGGAAAGTACGGTTTGATCGTCGCTTCGTCGATGTCGAAGCGCGCCTGGCGAACTTTTTCGGCGTAATAGCGCCAGTCCCAGGCCTCGATCGTGCGCGTTTCACCGCTGGCGAGCGCAACTGCCGCGAGCGCTTCATGCTCTTCCTCGGCGCGCGCCTTGGCCGGCGCCCACACCTGCGCAAGCAACTCGGCCACGGCCTGTTGGGTCTTGGCCATGGTGTCGGCGAGAACGTAGTCGGCGAAAGCCGAGTAACCGTGCAGGCGCGCCTGCTCATTGCGCAGCGTCAGGATCTCGCGTGCCACCGGCCTGTTGTCGTGCTCGCCGTCGTGTTCGCCGCGCGTCGTCCAGGCGCGCCAGGCCTGCTCACGCAAGTCGCGGCGCTGCGAGAAGGTCAGGAACGGAACGATGTGCGAACGCGACAAGGTGATCACGCCGGCGTCGTCGAGCTCGCGCTCGGCGGCAGCCTGGCGTGCGCTGGCGCGAACGAAATCGGGCAGGCCAGCCAAGTCGGCCTCGTCGCGCAGCACCAGGCGGTACGCCGCTTCGTCGGCCAGGACGTTTTGGCCGAAGCGGGTGGTCAGCTCGGCCAGGCGCTGCATGACCTCGCCGTAGCGCTGCTGAGCCGCCGGCGCGAGCTTGGCGCCGGCGCGCACGAAATCGAAATGGATGCGCTCCAGCACGCGGCGCTGTTCCGCGCTCAGCTCAAGCGTGCCGCGTTGCTCGTGCAGGGTATCGATGCGCGCAAACAGCGCCGCGTTCGTATAGACCGCGTTGCTGTGCGCTGCCAGGCGCGGCGCCATGTCACGCTCCACCGCTTGCAATGCCGGCGAGGTTTCGCTGGCAGTGAGGTTGTAGAACAGGGCCGAGACGCGGTCCAGCAAGCGGCCGCTTCGATCGAGTGCGGCGATCGTGTTTTCAAAGCTCGGCGCCTTGCCCGCAGCCGTGATTCGCGCGATATCGGCCAGGTGCTGGGCGAGGGCTGCATCGAACGCCGGCGCAAAATGTTCAGCGTGAATTCGTGCAAAGGGCGGCAAGCCGTAGGGACCCGCCCAGGGTTGCAGGAGCGGGTTGCTTGAGGGCAGTGTCATGGGTCACCTCGATTCAGGCCGACGATTCTCCTGCGATGAACCGGCGTTCGCTGGCATTGGCGGGCTATTTCAATCGCGATCCCGTATTTTTCATCGAAATCGCGGCCCGGGCGGCTTGATCGAACCCCCAATGGCGGCGCACGACGCTCTGGTCTAATGCGCCACCCCGGCAACTCGAGCGGCACGACGCATGGCGCTGAAGGCGATCATCTACAAGGCGAATCTGGGAATCGCCGACATGGACCGCGGCGTTTACGCCGACCAACAAGTCACGATCGCGCGCCACCCCTCCGAGACCGACGAGCGCATGATGCTGCGTCTGCTGGCGCTGGGCCTGCACCGCCCGGCCAGCGAGGGCAATGGCATGCTGGAGTTCGCCAAGGGCTTGTGGGACACCGACGAACCCGACCTGTGGCACAAAGATCTGACAGGAAGCATCGTCCACTGGATCGAAGTCGGCCAGCCCGACGACAAGCGCCTGCTGCGCGCCTGCGGTCGCGCCGAACGCGTCACCGTGCTGTGCTTCAGCGCCAGCGCACTGATCTGGTGGAGTGCCACGGCAGCCAAGGTGTGGCGAGCCGACAATCTCGAAGTCTGGCGCATCCCTGCGGAGCAAAGCCAGGCGCTCGCAGCACTGGCGCAACGCGCCATGCAACTGAGCCTGAGTGTTCAAGACGGAACGGTTTGGGTCGGCGAAACGTTGGGGGCTGTCGAAGTCACACCGCTTCGCCTGCACCCGGCATGAAGCAATCTCCGTGAGCGTCGAGGACCCTTATCTGTGGCTCGAGGACGTGCAGGGCCTTGCTGCACTGGCGTGGGTGCGCGAGCGCAATGCGGCCACCCAGAAGGTGCTCCAGGCGCAGCCCGACTTCGAAGCGATCCGCGCCCAATTGCTGGCCATCCTCGATTCGAAAGACCGGATCCCGGGCACCGTGCGCCGTGGCGATTGGCTCTACAACTTCTGGCAGGACGCACTGCAGCCGCGCGGCGTGTGGCGGCGCACCACGCTGAGTGAGTACCGCAAGGCCGAACCGCAGTGGGAATCGGTTCTCGATCTCGACGCCCTGGCCGCGCAGGAAGACGAGAACTGGGTCTGGGGCGGTGCCGATTGCCTCGGTCCTGACTATCGGCACTGTCTGGTTTCACTGTCGCGCGGCGGCGCCGACGCCAAGGTCGTGCGCGAGTTCGACAGCCTCACCAAGGCCTTCGTCAAGGATGGTTTCATGCTGGCGCAGGCCAAGTCCGACGTGTCCTGGATCGACGCCGACACGCTCTACGTCGGCACCGATTTCGGCCCGGGCTCGATGACGGCTTCGGGCTATCCGCGTTCGGTCAAGCGCTGGCAGCGGGGCACAGCGCTGGCCGACGCGAGCTGTGTGTTCGAAGGTGATGTGCACGACGTTGCCGTCAGCGTCAGCGTCGATCGCACGCCGGGCTTCGAACGCGTCGTGTTCACACGCGTGATCGATTTCTTCAACGAACGACGTTTCAGCGCCTTGCCCAGTGGCCTGCGGCCCTTCGATATTCCCAGCGACGCCTCGTGGAAGTTCTGGCACAGCGCCGGTGCCGAGGGCGACACCTTGCTGCTCGAGCTGCGCAGCGACCTCGTCAGCGGCGGCATCTCTTACGCGCGCGGCTCGCTGCTCGCAACCGACGCGCCCAGCTACCTGGCGGGCAAACGCAACTTCCAGGTCCTGTTCGCGCCGACGCCGACAAGCTCGCTGGCCGGCTATACGACGACGCGCAGCCATGTCATCGTCAACGTGCTCGACAATGTCGCAAGCCGGCTCGAGGAGTGGCGCCGCAGCGAAGCCGACTCGGCGGACCGCAGCGTGTTCACGCACCGCGACATCGCCGCGCCGTTTCCCGCGGCCCTGGGTAGCTTGGCCACGAGCGGCCTGCACGATCCGCTGCTGCACGACGACCCGACGGCCGAACAGTATTTGCTGAGCTATTCCGACTTCTTGACGCCTGACACACTGTGGCTTGCGCACAGCCACAGCGATCTGCGCGAAACGCTCAAATCCCGCCCGGCTTACTTCGATGCGACCGGCATGCGCGCTGAGCAGTTGTTCGCCACCAGCAAAGACGGCACACCGGTGCCTTACTTTGTCGTTTGGCCCCAAGACGCGCGCGCCGCCGCCCCTGGCAATGGTGGCCATCCGACCTTGTTGTACGGCTACGGCGGCTTCGAAGTGTCGATCCAGCCCTGGTACAGCGCGGCTTTCGGCGCCGCCTGGTTCGCGCGCGGCGGCGTCCTGGCGGTGGCGAATATCCGCGGCGGCGGAGAGTTCGGCCCGGCCTGGCACCAGGCCGCGCAGAAGCAGAACAAACAACGCAGCTTCGACGACTTCATCGCCGTGGCCGAAGACCTGATCGCGCGCGGCATCACGAGCCCGCGCCATTTGGGCATCGAAGGCGGCAGCAACGGCGGGCTTCTGGTGGGCGCCGTGGCGACGCAGCGCCCCGAACTGTTCAACGCCGTCGTCTGTCAGGTACCTCTGCTCGACATGAGGCGGTATCACAAGCTCTTGGCCGGCGCTTCCTGGATGGCTGAATACGGCGACCCCGACGACGCCGAACAATGGCGATTCATCTCGCGCTACAGCCCGTATCACCAGCTGCGGCGCGACAGCAAGATGCCCAAGATGCTGATCACCACGTCGACGCGCGACGACCGCGTGCATCCTGGCCACGCGCGCAAGATGGCGGCGCGCCTGGCCGAACTGGGCCACGAGGTGCTGTACTACGAGAACATCGAAGGCGGGCACGGTGGCGCCGCCGACAATGCGCAGCGCGCCTTCGTCCAGGCGTTGGAGTTCAGCTACTTGTGGCAACAGCTCGGGCAAGGGCCTGGGCAAGCCAGGGGAGGCTTGAGCATCGACGTGAGCGCCCAGGCCATCCTCGATTTCTGGTTCGGTGCCGCCGACAGCGCCGAGTACGGCCAGGCACGCGCGATATGGTTTCGCAAAGACAGCGAATTCGATCGCCGCATCGCCCAGCAATTTGCATCCATCGTGGAAGCCGCACTGGCGGGGCAGTTGCGCGAATGGGACGCGCAACCGCATTCCTGCCTGGCGCGCGTCATCGTGCTCGACCAATTCACGCGCAACATCTACCGCGACACGCCGCGTGCCTTTGCCGGCGACGCTTTGGCACTTGCAGCGGCCGGCGCGATGATCGAGCGTGGCGACACCGCAAGCCTGCTCCCAGTGCAACGCGGCTTTGTCTATTTGCCCTTCGAACACGCTGAAGACCTGGTGGCCCAGGAGCGTGGCGTCGCGCTGTTCACCGTGCTCGCCGCACAAGACACGTCGATGCAGGGCATGCTCGACTACGCGATCCGCCATCGCGACGTGATCCGGCGTTTCGGCCGCTTCCCCCATCGCAACGCCGTGCTCGGCCGGCCCTCGACCGCCGACGAGCTGGGCTTCCTGTCCCAGCCGGGTTCGGGGTTTTAGGAGCCGCGGACCGCCGCTGCGAACGCCTGGGCGTTGACGCGCACGGCGTGGGCATCGAGGCCGGGTTTGTAAAGCGCCGAGCCGATGCCGAAACCGTTCGCACCGGCGCTGAGGTAGGCCGCCATGTTGGCGGTCGTGATCGAGCCCACCGGCAGCAGCCATGTGGCCGGATCGAGCACGGCACGCCAGGCCTTCACGGCGCTCGGGGTGATCGTCTCGGCCGGAAACAACTTCAGCGCACTCGCACCGGCAGCCAGGGCCGCGAATGCCTCGCTGGGGGTGGCCACGCCGGGCAGGCACGCCAGGCCCAGACGCCGCGCTTCGCGGACGACGGCAGGGTCGAAGTTCGGCGCAACGATCATTGCGCCGCCCGCGGCGAACACGTCGCGCACCGCAGCTGCGCTCAATACAGTGCCGGCGCCGATCAGCACCTGCGGAAAGGCTTGCGCCAATGCCGCGATGCTGTCCAGCGGATTCGGTGAATTGAGCGGAACTTCGATCAGGCTCCAACCCGATTCGACCAGGGCCGCACCGACCTTCAGCGCATCGTGCGCCGGCATGCCGCGCAGGATCGCGATCAAGGGCAACTGGCGCAACGCTCCGCTGAACTCCGGCAAGGTCGAGTTCACAATGCCACCTGGCCAGGCATGCCCGGCGCCCCTGGTGCGCCCTGCACCGCCTGAGCCACGGCCCACAGGCCGCGCCAACCTGCCTGGGCGCCCAGTGTCTTCACGCCGTTGCCCTGCTGCGATAAGGCACGCTCGTAGCGCCGCGTCAAGGCGTCGGCGCCGATCACGATCACTTCGCCACCTCCTTCCAGGTCATGATTCATCTGGGAGCGCAACTCTTCGCCGATGACCAGGCCCGACAGATAACTCGGCAGCGCCTGCGGGCGCACCCGCTCGAACAGCGACAGCGTACGCACGCCGAACGCCGTCTGCATCAGGCTGCGACTCGACAAGGCCACCGTCACACCCTGGTCAAAGGCGGGGGCGTCGAACTCGGCGTCCTCGGTGGGCATGGACCGCGCGAGCAAGGAATGGCGGCGCAGCAGGGCGTAAAACTCGCCGGTCATCACTGTGGCGAAACTTCGCACTTGGCCGGCGCGAACGTGCACCCACTTGCTGTGCGTGCCGGGCAGCACCAGCAAGGCATCGAGACGCCCGAGCAAGGCCAGCGCGCCGAAGACTTGCGCTTCTTCGCCGCGCATCACGTCGGGAATTCCGCCGTGCATACAACTCAGGCCGGGCAGGATGGCGATGCGGCGTGAGCCCACCCACGTCAACTTGTCGCAGAGGTCTTCGAAACGCGCCGGGCAAGGGGCATACGGCGCCTCGACCCAGCCTTGTTTGCTGCCCGCCATGCCACCGATCAGGCACAAGGTGTCGGCGCTCGTCATCCAGTCGCCGAAATGCTCGTCGAACACGGCCTCGAAAGCAGCGGGCGCGACGCCGGCGGCGCCGCGCTCGAAACTGCGCTCCTCGATGACCGCGCCATCGCCGCCGAGGCGCGCGCCGCGCAGCGCCGTCGTACCCCAATCGATCGCCACGAAGGGATTCATGGCCGCCGTTTATACGCGAGTCCGGGCAACTCCACAGCGGCGCAGCGGATCGGCGGGTCGCAGCGCGCCGCCACGACCCGCCCGTGGCAAAAAGCTTATCTGCGCTGGGCGACTTCGGCGTTCGCCGGCAAGCCGGTCTTGGGGTTCAGACTGAAGGGCTTGATGTTGCCCGAGCCGTCGTCCAGGCTCTCCCCAGCGACGCGCAGCTGCACCGGGTTTTTGCCGCTCTTGTCGGCCCAGTAGCGGTAGTGCGGCAGGCTGCCAAGACCACTGTCGAGCTTCTGTCCCTTGAGCTGTTTCGTCGAGAAGGCCGGATCGACCGCAGCCGCGTGGCTGGCGATGAGTAGGCCGGCCAGCGTAGCGGCCAATGAGACGAGCGCGAGTTTCTTCATGAAGGTCTTCTCCGTTTGGGTGAACCGGCGCCGCCGCATCTCGGGCGAAGCATCGGATGTGCCAAGCCATCTTCTCAGCGCGCCCGTTTGTGCGGTTGGGACAAGTTCACGCCCCTGCCCGGCTCGCGGCCCTGACGCGCCGATTGCGGTATTCCTGCACTGCGATGTGCTCGCCGAATTCGCAGCGCCTGCGCGCAACACGTAACTGCTTGCGTGAACTGTCGTGTCGGCAGCACAGCGCCACGATCATTGAGGCGCGTCGCGTCCATTGGTTGTGGCTACGGCCGGCGCTTCGCGCCTTAACTTGGCTTCGCCAAGTTAGCCTTCACCGCAACCACTGATCGGCTGCGCCGATCAGTGGTTGTCCCGCGGGACGAAGGCGCCTCGGCGGCCGACCAGGAAGTCCAGGTCGGCGCCTTGATCGGCGGGCAGGACGTGGTCGACATAGAGTTTCCAATAGCCGCTTGCCAGCGGCGGCGCTGCCGGCTGCCATGCTGCCAGGCGGCGTGCGAGCTCGGCTTCGCTGACGTGCAGATGCAGGCTGCGGCGCGGCACGTCGAGTTCGATCATGTCGCCGTTGCGCACCACGGCAAGCGGCCCGCCGGCTGCCGCTTCGGGGGCGCTGTGCAGCACGACCGTGCCATAAGCGGTTCCGCTCATGCGCGCGTCGCTGATGCGAACCATGTCGGTGATGCCTTTGCGCAGCACCTTGGGCGGCAACGGCATATTGCCCACTTCGGCCATCCCGGGGTAGCCCTTGGGCCCGCAGTTCTTCAGCACCAGGACGCAGGTCTCGTCGACGTCCAGGCTCTCGTCATTGATCCGGGTGTGGAAGTCTTCGATATTCTCGAACACGACGGCGCGGCCTTTGTGCACCATCAGCTCCGGGGTCGCAGCGCTGGGCTTGATCACGGCGCCGCGTGGCGCGAGGTTGCCGCGCAGCACGGCGATGCCGGCTTTTTCTTTGAACGGCTGCGCCACTGTCTTGATCACGCGCGCATCGAAGTTTTGCGCGTCCGCGATGTTGTCGCGCACCGATCTGCCGCTCGCCGTGACATGGCCCAGGTGCAGGTGGCCCGCGATTTCTTTCATCACCGCCGGCAAGCCGCCCGCATAACAAAAGTCCTCCATCAGGTGTTCGCCCGAGGGTTGCAGGTTCACCAGGCAAGGCATATCGCTGCCCAGGCGCTCGAAGTCGTCGATTCCCAACTCGACGCCGATGCGCCCGGCAATGGCGATCAAGTGGATCACGGCATTCGTCGAACCGCCGATCGCGGCCAGCGTGCGGATCGCGTTTTCGAAGGCCTCGCGCGTCAGGATGTCGGACAGCACCTGGTCCTCATGCACCATATCGACAATACGCCGGCCGGCGCTGCGCGCAATGACATTGCGCCGTCCATCCACCGCCGGATAAGCGGCGTTGCCGGGCAGACCCACGCCGAGCGCCTCGACCATGCTCGCCATGGTCGAGGCGGTGCCCATCGTCATGCAGTGGCCGTGGCTGCGGTGCATGCAGCTTTCGGCGTCGAAGAAATCGGCGAGCTTCAGCGTGCCGGCGCGCACCTGTTCACTCATGCTCCACAGGCCCGTTCCCGAGCCGAGCTCCTGGCCGCGCCACTTGCCGTTCAGCATGGGCCCCCCCGAGACGCCGATCGTCGGCAGATCGGCGCTCGCCGCGCCCATCAACAGCGCCGGCGTGGTCTTGTCGCAACCCATCAGCAACACGACACCGTCGATCGGGTTGCCGCGAATGCTTTCTTCGACGTCCATGCTCGCCAGGTTGCGGTACAGCATCGCGGTGGGCCGAAGCAGCGTTTCGCCGAGCGACATCACCGGAAACTCGAGCGGAAAACCGCCGGCCTCGTAGACACCGATCTTCACCTGTTCGGCCAGGGTGCGGAAGTGCGAGTTGCACGGCGTCAATTCGCTGAACGTGTTGCAGATGCCGATCACCGGTCGGCCGTCGAACTGGTCGTGGGGCACGCCTTTGCCCTTGACCCAGCTGCGGTAGGCGAATCCGTCGCGGTCTTGGCGGCCGAACCATTGTTGGCTGCGCAGGTCTTGCGGCTTCTTGCGGGGCTTGGCGCTCATGATGTCTCGCCCAATAGGCGTGCAGTGCAGGATGCTGCGCATTATGGGTTCGCGCCTGCGCGGCGATTTCGCCAGTGCTATCGTGTGCATCGATGAGCGCATCCGCAGCCCCTGCTCAACCCACCTCGCTGCCCTGGAGGTTTTTTCGCTGAGGACTCTTCTGTGCGGTGCTGCTGGCCTTCATCCTCGTGCCGTTTTTCCTGCTGGAAGACGAGGTGAGCGGCTGGGTGCAGGCGAGCCTGGATGCGAGCTTGCCGACGCAGCGCTCGCTCGCCCTGGTCACGCTGGCAGTCGTGGCCTTCCTGCTCGCCGACATCGTGCTTCCCATTCTCGCGAGCTTCGTGCTTGCGACGACGGGTTACTTGCTCGGAACCCTCATGGGCACCGCCATCGGTTTCATCGGCCTGAGCTGCGCTTCGCTGGCCGGATACGGGCTGGGGCGCTATGCCGGGGCACCGTTGGCGCAGCACATCGTCGGGCGCACCGAGCTCGAGCGATTCGCGGCGTTGTCGCAGCGCCATGGCGACGTGGTCCTGGTCGGATTTCGCGCCATGCCGGTGCTGTCGGAGGCGACGACGATTCTGGCCGGCGCGTCGCGGATGCCCTTGGCGCGCTTCATGCTCGTCGTGTCCCTGGGAAACTCGGTCGTCGCCTTGCTCTACGCGGGAATCGGCGCCGTATCGGCGAGCCAGTCGTCGTTTCTTTTCGCCTCCATGGCGGCGATCGTGGTGCCGGTATTGATCGTCATCGTGGTGCGGCGCACTGTGCCTTGCGCTGCCAGATCGACCGATCGAATCGCGAGAACCGATGTCCAGCCCTGATCCGCCGATTGCCTACATCGAACGCATTCGCACCTACTACCAGGCGCTGGGCTACGGCCTGCCCTACGAATGGCCACAGTTTGCCGATGTACCCTTCCACCCTGTGCACGGCGCACTGTCGGCGCTGCGTGTCGGCTTGATCACGACTGCGGCTCCCTACCAAGCCGGCAAAGGCGAGCAAGGCCCGGGCGCACCCTATAACGCGAAGGCCAAGTTCTACACCGTCTATTCGGGCGATGCGGCCGGCGAGCCGCAACTGCGCATCTCGCACATCGCGATCGACCGCGCCCATACCACGGCGCAAGACATGGCGACCTATTTCCCGCTGAAGGCGCTGCGCGAGTTCGCTGCGCAGGGACGCATCGGCAGCGTCGCGCCGCGCTTTCACGGCCTGCCGACGAATCGCAGCCAGCGCACCACGCTCGAAGTCGACGGCCCCGAGATCGTGGCGCGTTGCCAGGCCGACGGCGTCGACGCCGCCGTGCTCGTTGCCAATTGCCCGGTGTGCCATCAGAGCCTGGCGCTGACCGCCCGCCTGCTCGAGTCCAGCGGCATCAGCACGGTGCTGCTGGGTTGCGCCAGGGACATCGTCGAAACCATCGGCGTGCCACGCTTCGTGTTCAGCGACTTTCCGCTGGGCAATGCCGCCGGCAGACCGAACGATCGCCGGTCGCAACGCTTCACGCTCGACCTGGCGTTGCGCCTGCTCGAATCGGCCGCGCAGGCGCGTTGCACCGTCGAGTCGCCATTGCGCTGGAGCGATTCGCCCGCGTGGAAGCGCGACTATTGCAATGTCCAAGGCCTGTCAGACGAAGAAATCCGCCGGCGCCGCGAGGCATTCGACGCCTCGAAGGCACAGGCCAGCCGGATTCGCGAAAGGGCTTGCGACGAGCCGGACCGACCCGACGAGGCGCGTTGAGAATGCAAAACATGGTGCTGCCCATCCAGGCCGCGCCGCCTGGCTCGACCCGATGCCCACGAGCGACCTGCCATGCGGCTGCGCCGTTAAATGGGGCACGCTGAAGGCGCGAGCCGGGGAATGCTGCGCGCCGCACCCTGTGCGTCGGTCAAGGTTTCGAGGAAGGCGACGATGTCCAGCGTCTCGCGCGCAGACAGCGGCGCAGACCAGGGCACTTCGGCCTCGCCAGCGGCCTGCGTGTCGTCCCGGGAATGGTGCCCGACGGCGTCGAACAGGGTGTCGGCGCTGCCATCGTGCATATACGGCGCAGTGACCGATACATTGCGCAGCGAAGGCGTGCGGAACTGACCGCGCCTTGCCGTGTCGCCGATGGATGAGCGGTCGGCGGGGACGGCGCGCACCCGCTGGTCACTGAAGCGGCTGAACCGGTTATAGGGGCTGAGTCGCCATGACGCCAGGCCGGCTTCGCGGCCGGGGTCCGCGGCGCCGCGCTGGCGGGTGCTGCGGAATTCGCCGTCGCTGAAGTTCGGCCCGGCGTGACAGACCGCGCATTGCCCCTTGCCGACAAAAAGCTCGGCGCCGCGCCTGGCTGCGCTCGGGTAGCGCGCTTGGGTCGCGGTGTCGCCACGCGCCAGTGCATCGCGGTATTCGTCGAAGGGTGTTCGCCCCGTGGTCAGGGTTTCGACGAAGGCGGCGATCGCCTTCGCCACATTGACCATCACCGTCTCGTCGTCATGCGCCGTCGGCGCCACGCCGAAGCTGCGCCTGTAGCGGCAGGCGAGCCCGTCACCGACGCGAACCAGCCACGCGACGCGCGCCGCGTCGGCGCCGATTTCGCGCACATCGAGAATGGGCCGCAGGCTGGCCATCCACAGACTGTCGCTGGCGCCGTCCCAGCCGTACCAGCGCGCCAGCCGCAGATTGGCCAAGGTCGGCGTGTTGCGGCCCAGCGGGGCCATGCCCTGGGCGCGCGCGATCGCATCGGTGAACGCACGATCGGTCTGGTGACACGAGATGCACGCGATGTAGCCGTTCGTCGACAGTCGCGGCGCTCGGAACATGCGGTAGCCGAATTCGATGGCCACCGGCCGGCCCGACAACCGATTGCGCGGGTCGCGCGCTGTCGCGAGCGGCCAAGGGCCATGCGCGAGAATCTTTTGCAGCGCCGCAGGCCCAGGGTCGGCCGGCGCTTGCGCCAGGACAGCACAGGCCGTCCACAGCGCGCACCAGGCCGCAACACTGCGCGCACAACGGCATTGATTGAAGCTCCAGGCCACGCCGTATGCTCGCGCACTGCAAGCGCGAAGTAAACCCGCCGCGGCGACTCATCGAGAGTTCCGGGTTCGGCGCCGCCTCAAAGCCAACCGGCACGACGGAAGCGCCAGTACAGCACAGCTGCGGCGCAGCCGATAACGCCCAGCGCCATCGGGTAACCGAAAGCCCACTTCAGTTCGGGCATGTGTTCGAAGTTCATGCCCCAAATCCCGGCCAGGGCCGTCGACACGGCGAAGATCGCGGCCCACGCGGCGAGCCGCTTCGTCGTTTCTGATTCCTCGATCGTCACCATCGACAGATTCACTTGAATCGCCGTACCTATGGTTTCGCGGATCGTCTCGATCGAGCCGCTGATCCGCGTCAAATGGTCGTGCACGTCGCGAAAGTATTCCTGTGTGCTCATGCACGGCGCCGGCACGCGTCCGCCGTGCAACTTGCTCGCCACTTCCACCAGGGGCGCGACGGCATGGCGCAGCACCGTGGCACGGCGCTTGAGCGCATACAGGCGCTCGATGTTCAAGCGTGCCGCGCGCGGGATAAAGATCTGCGCCTCGACGCCGTCGAGTTCGGTCTCGATCGCATCCAACAGCGGAAAGTAGCGATCCACCACTGCGTCCATGAGCGCGTAGAACACGAAGCCTGCGCCATGGCGCAGCAGGTGCGGTTCACGCTCGCAGCGCTGGCGTACGCCCAGGAAATCCTGGGCGCTGCGGCTGCGCACCGAGAGCACGAAATTGCGCCCGACGAAGATCGCCACCTCGCCGGAATGCAGCTCGCCACCTTCGGCATCGAGCAGGCGCATCACGACGAACACCGTGTCGCCGTATTCCTCGATCTTGGGCCGCTGGTGGCCGTGGCGCGCGTCCTCGACCGCGAGTTCGTGCAGACCGAATTCCTCTTGCATCTGCGCCAGTTCGGCGTCGTCCGGGTCGCGCAGCGCGACCCAGACGAAGCAGTCGGGTCGGCTGACCCATTCACTGATTTCGCCGATGGCGATGTCGCACAGCTTTCGGCCTTCCTGATAGGCCACACAGTTGATCAGCATGGGCGGGGACGGCGCCGGGTCGGGTGGTGAAGGGCGGGCCATCTTCTCACGTCTGTGCAAGGCCGCGTTCACGCTGCGACGCGCTGCCTCGAAACGGCAGAGCAGTCAATGATTTGCTGCGCCTGCTCACCATTTGATGCGTTTGCTCGCAGCCCCGCACCAAGCCTCACCGACTGTTCTGCGACGGCGTGTAAGCCCGCGGCCATTTGCCAACTTCCTGACACATCCGCACCGGCGCAAGGCTCGAAACTTCGCCAACCCCCGATTCGCGGGATTGAGCAGGCGACATCAATCGCCTGCCCCTGTCGCGCGGGGCGAACCTTGGAGCAGTCATGCAGTTCGGTCTTTCCACCATGCGCCGGCGATTCACGGGCCCAGCCGATTCGCTCGGCCTGGGCGTTGCGGCGGGCGGCTGGCACAGCCGCGAGCAAGCCATCATGGGCACCGCGATCCGCGTCGAGCTGTGGAGCGATGCGGGCGAAGACGCTGCGGCGCCCGTCGCCGCCGTGATGGCGGAAATGCACCGCATCGACGCGCTGCTGAGCCCGCACAAGTGCGACTCCGAACTGTCCCTGATCAATCGCGACGCCGCCCGCCGGCCGGTGCCCGTCAGCGAAGAGACGCTGCGCCTGCTGACCCGCGCCGTGCAGTTTTCCGAGCTGTCCGGTGGCGCCTTCGACATCACGTATGCGAGCGTGGGCCATCTCTACGACTATCGCGCTGGCGTGCGGCCCAGCGAGGCCGCGCTGGCGCGCGCCCGCCGAGCCATCGGCTGGCAGCACCTGATCCTCGACGCGAAGGCGGGCACGGTTCGTTTCGCGATGCAGGGCGTGCGCATCGACCTGGGTGGCTTTGCCAAAGGCCATGCCGTGGACAACGGCGTCGCGATCCTGAGGCGGCACGGCATCGAGCACGCCATCGTCTGTGCCGGTGGCGACAGCCGCGTCCTGGGCGACCGGCGCGGCCGGCCCTGGACGATCGCGATCCGTGACCCGCGCCGCGCCGACGCCGTCGTGGCCGTGCTGCCGCTCGAGGACGTATCGATCTCGACCTCGGGCGACTACGAACGCTATTTCGAAGAAGAAGGCGTGCGCTTCCATCACCTGATCGACCCGCACACCGGCAAGTCGCCTTGCGGCGTGCGCAGCGTGACCATCCTCGCCCCGGACGGACTCACCAGCGAAGCCCTGTCCAAGACCGTGTTCGTGCTCGGCGCGGCGCGCGGCCTGGAGTTGATCGAGACCTTGCCGGGTGTCGACGCCGTGGTCGTCGACGCCGCGGGCGTCTTGCACTATTCCTCAGGCTTGCTGGCCGCCGCTGCGCCGGCCCGGCAATGACGCGGTTGTCGTTGCGCGCTTCGGGTCTCGATCAAACGCAAGGGAGAAACTCTATGCTCGCCCATTCAAACCGACGCGCAATCGCCTGGCAGGGCGTGCTTGCCGGCGCTGCTGTGGCCTTGGCGCTGGCCGGCTGCGGCAATGGCAGTGACAGTTCGCTCGTCGTCGCCGGCGACGTGCCGGTGGCCTACGTCAAACGCTCCAGTTCGATCGGCATCAACCCCACCGATGGAGCGCCCAGCGCGCAGGGCGGCGACTTGATGCTGCGCGACAAGTCTTCGGCCAGCGCCGCTGAGCACAACCTCACTGCGAAGTTCACGCTGGGCGTGGGTGACGCCTCCGACCCCGAGGTCTCGTACGACGCGAAGAAGATCGTCTTTTCGATGAAGTGTCCGGCGTCCAACGCGGTCACCATCGACGGCGCGCCGGCGTGTACCGGACGCTGGAATATCTGGGAATACGACATGACGGGCACGGGGCTGGCCAATGGCAAGTTCCGCCGCTTGACAGCGTCTGCGCAAGACGACGACGTCGACCCGGCCTACCTGCCGGCCGGGCGCGGCTTCGTGTTCGCGTCGAACCGGCAGGCCAAGTCCAGCCTGAACCAGGCGCTGGGCAGGCAATACAAGGCACTTGACGAATACGAGCGCGAAACCGTGCTGAACCTGCACACCATGGACGCGAGCGGCGCCAATATCGCGCAGATCACGTTCAACCAGAGCCATGACCGCAATCCGGTCGTGCGCCCGAACGGCGACATCATGTTCTCGCGCTGGGAGCACGTCGGCGACCGCAATCGTTTCGCGATCTTCCGCGTCAAGCCCGACGGTACCGACCTGTTCGTGCTGTACGGCGCGCAAAGCCCGGGGAACAGCTTCCTGCACCCGCGCGACATGGACCCGAGCGGTCCGTACAAGGGTTTCCTGTCGTCCTCGCTAATGCCGCTGTCGCGCACCCAGGAAGGCGGCGCGCTGATGTTCATCAACGCACAGGACTATCCGGAGCACAACACGCCGGCGAACAAGACGATTCCCGCGCAAGGCGGCCAGGCCCAGGTGACGGCGCAGGCGCTGAACGCGGGACGGGGCTTGTCGATGGGCGGGCGCGTCACTTCGCCCTACCCGCTGTGGGACGGAACGAATCGCGTGCTCGTCGCCTACCACCCATGTCAGGTCACGCGTAACGGTGTGATCGTGTCGTGCGCCACCTTGAGCGAAGCTGAACTCGCCGCCTTGAACGACGACGGCCTCCTGGCCGCCGACATTGCCGCCGCGCCGGTGCAGGACAATGTCGCCGCGGCGTATGCCATCTATATGTTCGATCCGGTCAAGCAGACCTGGCTGAACATTGCCAGCCCGCCCACCGGCTTCATGTACACCGACCCGGTGGCGATCCAGCAGCGCGCCGAGCCGGCCGTGATCGAGGCGACCGCGGTCGACGCAGCACTCGCGACGCAAGGCCTGGCCTTGATCGAGGTGCGCAGCGTCTACGACACCGACGGCCTGAATCGCATGGCCGAACAGATGTTGAGCGCTGCCGATCGGCCCGCCGGATGCGCGCAAGGAATCGCGCAGACGACGCCCAGCGATCCGATGGACACGCGTGCCCAGGTCGCCGACCTGGCGCGCATCAAGAATCCTGCCGATGCGGCGTATCGCTGCGCACCGCCGAGATTCGTTCGCGCGACGCGCGCCGTGGCACCGCCCAGCAGCACGATGGGACTGCGTTCGGCGATCGGCGAGACCGAATTCGAAATGCAGCAAATCCTCGGCTACGCCCAGGTCGAGCCCGACGGGTCGTTCAAGCTGCAGGTGCCGGCTGACGTACCGCTGGCGCTGGCCATCGTCGATTCGAAAGGCCGCGCCTTCCAGACCCACACCAATTGGATCCAGGTTCGACCCGGTGAGCGCCGCACCTGCGACGGCTGCCACAGCCCGCGCCGAGGCG
The DNA here is from genome assembly GCA_049297615.1 of Burkholderiaceae bacterium. Lineage (GTDB taxonomy): Bacteria > Pseudomonadota > Gammaproteobacteria > Burkholderiales > Burkholderiaceae_C > JAEMQF01. Next base: position 14,292 of record JBAQUQ010000048.1, on the reverse strand, counting down.
CGGCACTGAACTCGGGGGCCGTCGTCAATTCGACGCCGACGCTGGCGGCGCTCAAGCAGGCTCTGGCCTCCAGCCATCTGCCGGGTGAGACCATGGCGTCGCTGCGCACCCGTCTGGACAACACCGTCCTGCGCCTCATGCCCGACATGAGCTACACCGACGTCTGGGCCGAAACCAGCGTCGCCGGCGTCACCGCAAGGCCGTCGATTTCCCTGCTGTACACCGGCAATCCCGACCCTGCGGACGACCTGGCAACGCCGGTGCCTGCCAATGGCGTCATCAACTACCCGCAGCACATTCAACCGCTGTGGTCACGCGACCGAGCTGCGAACACCTGCGCGAGCTGCCACAACGACCCGGCCAAACTGGACCTGCGCGACAACGTCGGCGGGACCGGCCGCCTGATCTCGTATGAGGAATTGCTCATCGGCGACCCGCTGATCGGGGCCAACGGCCAACCGGTGGTGAACATTCGAGACGGCGTGCCGGTGATCGAGCGCGGTGCCGCCTTGGTCGACAACAGTTCGGGCTCGACCAATAGCGCCGGCATCTCGCGCAAGAGCCGCCTCGGCGAAATCATGTTCGGCGAAACCCTGCTCGCGAGTGCCCAGGCACGCACCCTCCATCCGAACCCGCCGAACACGGCGCCGAATCATGCCGCCCTGCTCAACGCCGCGGAAAAGCGCCTGCTCTCGGAGTGGATGGACTTGGGAGGCCAGTACTACAACGACCCCTTCGCCACCGGCAGCGCTGTGCGCACGGTCAACGGCCTGAGCCAGGCGAGTTTCGAGGCCGACATATTCCCGATCCTGCGCGGCAGCTGCGCCGCGAGTTGCCACCAGGCCGTGGGCAGCGACCCCACGGTCGCGCCGGGCACGAGCTTTGCGCAGAACCGCTTCGTGCTCACCGGAAGCGCCGAGGGCGACTACAACGTCACGCTGTCGATGATCTCCAACACCTGCGTCGCAGCGTCGAATTCGCTGCTGAGCCGGCCATCCACCGTGCCCCACCCCGCCGGCGCCACCGGCCAGGCAACGGCCGTGCTGCCGATGGGAAGTGCCGCCTACACGGTGATCTCGACCTGGATCGCGAGCGCTTGCCCATGATCGATTCACGCTGCACGCAAGCCTGGCTGCGAGCGCTGCGACTCAGCGCCGCGTGCTGGCTCACCGTGAGCCTCGGCGCTTGCGGGGGCGGGGGTTCGAATCCACTGGACAACCCGCCGAGCGTGAACAACGCAACACTCACGGCGGGCCAGAAGCTCGCCTTTGCCTATTTTCAGCAGTGCATTCATCCGATATTGGTCGCGCAGACCTGCTCCGCATCGGGTTGCCACGACAGCGTCAACGGAACCGGGGGCGCCCTGCGGCTGATTCCGAGCGCCGCGCAAATCGACCTGAGCAGCGCAGCCAACACGCCCGAGGCGATTCGCAACAGCGATATGTACAAGAACTTCTATTCAGCCCAAGGCTCTTCGGCCATCGGCTCGCCTGCGCAAAGCAAGCTGCTGAACAAACCCCTGGTACTGGGCGTGCTGCACGGCGGCGGCCTGATCTTCCAGAACGCCCAGGACCCCAACGTCAAGCGGATCGAATATTGGATCGCCCGCCCCGCAGCGCAAAACCAGGACGAATTCAGCGCCAGCACCTATTCGATGTTCACCCCGCAGTTCGATCCGGCCAATGCGTCGGCCAGCACTTGCAACACGCAGTGAGCATTTCTTGTTCTTGCCCGCAGCACGCTTCGCATCAACGGCGCCATGATCGCTTCGAGCGCAACCTTGCGGGCGGGACCCCGCCTTGCTGCCTTCGCCGCTCGCATCGCCTTCACCCTGGTGTGTGCACTGGGCTGCGGCGCGGCCTGCGCGGTCGCTGAGGACGAGGGCGGCGGCGAACGCGTGCAAGTCGCCGACCCCTATATCGAGCTTCGCACCGGGCCCGGACGCGGCTTTCCGGTCTTCTTTGTCGCGGCGCGCAGGGAGTGGATCACGATCGAACTGCGTCGCACCGATTGGTTTCGGGTGCGCACCGAAGGCGGCAAGATCGGTTGGGCGAATCGCGGCCAGCTCGAGACCACGCTGACCGAAGCCGGCAGTACCAAGACGTTTCGCGACATCCTCGTCGACGACTACCTGAAACGCCGCGTCCAGTTCGGCGCGGCCTGGGGTCAATTCAAATCCGAACCGATGCTCAAGGTGCTGGGCAGCGCCAAGTTGTCGGACACCTTGACGCTGGAGGCCACAGTCGGGCAGGTGCAGGGAAGATTTTCCGGCACCGACTTCTGGCACCTGAACCTGCTGTCCGAACCCTGGTCGGACCAGCGCGCCTCACCCTTCTTTGCCGTGGGCGTGGGGCGCTTTCGCAACATTCCGAACGCCAGCCTGGTGGGCGCGCTGAGCACCGACGCGAAGCTGGCCAACGCTTCGTTCGGCCTGCGCTTCTACCTGAGCGATCGCTTCATCGTGCGCGGCGACTACTCGATCTACACCGCCTTCATCGGCGACACGAGGTCGGTCGAATACCGCGCTGCAACGCTAGGCCTTTCCTTCTTCTTCTGACGGCCAGCGAGCCAGCCATGCGACACATCACCCCCCTCCTTGAATGCCTGCCGGCTCTTTCAACCGCAACGGCCAGCCGCGCGGCGGCAGCCTTGGCTCTGGCCTTGGCCTGCACCGGTGGCGCCGCGCAAACCAGTGCGACGCCGGCCGAAAGCCAGCCCGCCAACGAACAAGTCGTCGTGCCCCAGGTCGAGCGACGCGAGCTCAGGCTGCCACGCTTTCCGTCCAAGGATTACGAGCTCGGCTTGCTCTACGGCACCTATGCCACGCAGAACTTCGGCTCCAAGCCGGTCGTGGCCCTGCGCCTGGGCTACCACATCACCGAGGATTTCTTCGTCGAGTCGGTCTATGGCCGCACCAAGGCCGACGACAGCGTCTATCGGCGCCTGCTCGCCACAGGCGGAGGCGTGTTCGACACCGAGACCGTGAATCTGAGCTACTACAACATATCGTTCGGCTTCAACGCCTTGCCCGGCGAGGTGTTCCTGGGCGCGCGCCTGGCCAGGCCCACGGCGCTGTACCTGATCGGCGGCGTGGGCAGCACCAAGTTCGACAAGCAACGCCGCCAGACCGTCAACTTCGGCTGGGGCGTGCGCTCGATGCTCGCCGACTGGGCGGCATTGCAGCTCGACATGCGCGACCACGTCTTCACGCTCGATTTGTTGGGCAAGCGCGAGAACACCCACAACATCGAGATGAGCGCCGGGCTCACCTTCTTCTTCTAAGGGACGAATCGCCATGCCGTCGTCATTTCCCCTGTGCCGTGAACGGCGCCGCCTTGTCGGCGCCGTGCTCGGTTTGGGCGCGGGTCTGGGCTCGCCGCTTTGCCGGGCGGCGCTTGCGCCCTCGAGCCCGGCGCCGGACTTCACCCTGCGCAGCCTGGACGGGCAAAACCTGCGCCTGAGCGAGCAGCGCGGCCGCGTCGTGATGTTGAACTTCTGGGCCACCTGGTGCGGGCCCTGCCGGCAGGAAATGCCGCATCTGAACCGCCTGTACGAGAAATATCGCACTGCGGGTTTCGTCGTGTTCGGCGTGAATGTGGACGAAGACATCCGCAACGTCGCTGCGGTCGTCTCGAAGCTGGCATTGAAGTTCCCGGTGCTGCCCGACCTGGGCAAACGCGTCAGCCAGCGGTACGACGTGAGTGCCATGCCCTCGACCGTGCTGATCGACCGCGACGGCCGCGTGCGTCACATGTACCGCGGCTACCGCGACGGCGTTGAGGACATGTACGAAAAACAAATGCGGGAGTTGCTGAAGGAATGAAAGCGCTGCGCCATCCCCTTTTCACGATCCTGCTCGCCTGTGCGGCAGCGGCGCTGCAGCTGCTCGCGGGCTGCGCTGTCGAGCCCTGGGTCAAGCCCTACGAGCGCGAGCGGCTCGCCGACCCGATCATGAAGTTTTCGCGCGACACCCTGCCCGACCGGCACCGCGAACATGTGCGCACGGTGCGAGAAGCCGGACGCGGCGCGACGGGCGTGCAAGGAGGCGGCTGTGGCTGCAACTGAGGCCCTGGCGCACGCTCTCGCACGCCTGGCGGGCCTGTTGCCTTTGCTCGCGCGCCTGGGCGGCGTGGTGCCTTTGCTCGCACGCCTGGCGGGCCTGTTGCCTTTGCTCGCGCGCCTGGGGGGCGTGCTCGGCAGCGCGCTCGCCACTGCCCCGGCGCAAGCCATCAACCTGCCGGAAAACCGCGACGAAGGCATGCTCCACATCTTCAAGGGCGGTGGCGTCACGGCCAGTGGCCCGGCGCTGCTGGTGCGCAAGAGCCTGGCGGATCGCGTGTCGCTGTCGGGGTCTTATTACGTCGACAGCGTGAGCAATGCGTCGATCGACGTGGTCACGACAGCGAGCCCATTTCGCGAACGCCGCAGCGCCTACGAGCTCGGCATGGACGTCGTCGTGCGCGATTCACTGATCAGCTTGTCGACCTCGCAAAGCAAGGAACCCGACTACACCGCCAGCAGTGTGAGCCTGGACGTCGCGCAGGAGATGTTGGGCGGCATGACGACCGTGAATTTGGGTTACACGCGCGCTGCCGACCAGGTGCGCAGGGTCGACGACCCGACATTCGCCGACGTGGCCAAACATTGGCAATACCGCCTGGGGCTGACCCAGGTGCTCAGTCCGAGCTGGCTGATGAGCGCCAATGTCGAGGCGATTTCCGATTCGGGGTATCTGGGCAACCCCTACCGCGTGGCACGCGTCTTCGGCGCCACGGTTCCCGAGCGCTATCCGCGCACACGCTCGAGCCGCTCGTTCAAACTGCGCGCGATCCGCGACCTCGGTTCGCGCGACGCCGTACGCGTCGAGTACCGCTACTTTTACGACACCTGGGAGGTGCGCGCGCACACCGCCGAGGCCGGCTACAGCCGCTACGTCGGCGAGCAATGGCTGGCCGATGGCTTTGTGCGGGTCAATGGCCAGAACCAGGCCCTGTTCTACAGCGACAACGCCACGGCAGCGACGACCTACCTCACGCGCAATCGCCAGCTCAGTCGCTTGAACGGCTTCAGCCTGGGGGCCAAGCTGTCCTACACCTACCTGCATGTACCGGGCCAGTACGACATCAAGCTGGGCGGCGGCTACGAGCTGATGCGTTTCAAGTACAGCAATTTCACCGATGTCCGAACCGGCAGGGCCTACGCGTTCAGCGCGCATGTCCTGCAGTTCCACGTGTCGGCCACTTATTGAGAGGCAGAGGTATCGCGCCATGGCTGAGCAATCGATTCGGAACCTGAGCGCGGGTCTTGCGCTGACCCTGTTCGCCCTGCAAGCCGCGTGGAGCGCCGACGCGCCGCGCGCCGCGCCGCTTGTGGCCAGCGGGACCGCCGGCGAGAAGTCCGTGGCTGAGGCCAGCGCCAAGGACAGCGCGGCCACCGGTCTGGACAGCCGCCTGCAAGACGTGAAGGGCGACGTGATGCGCCTGAACCGCGACCTGCTCGTGCTCGAGGAAGAACTGTTGTTCCCCGCCAATACCCAGGTCGCGTTGTTCGTCTCGATGGACGTGGGCAAGCTGTTCTCGCTTGATTCGGTGCAGCTCACGCTCGACGACAAAGTGGTCGCCAACTACCTGTACACACCGCTCGAGGTGCAGGCCTTGCACCGTGGCGGCGTGCAGCGCATTCATGTGGGCAACTTGAAGTCGGGGCAGCACACACTGACCGCCTTCTTCACCGGCAAAGGCCCGCACGACCGCGACTACAAACGCGGCGCGACGCTCACGTTCGAGAAAAGCACGGACGCGAAGTACATCGAACTCCAGATCAAAGATTCAGCCGGCAAGTTGCAGCCCGAGTTCGACGTCAAGGTCTGGCAGTAAGGGTCCATGCGCGCTTCGATTCTCCGTCACGGCGCCCTGCGGCGCTCGATCGCTGCCTCGGCGCTGGCCGCGCTGGTTGCGCTCGGCGTGAGCACTGCAACGCAGGCGGCCGACAAGTTGCGCCCCGTGATCGAAGACCCGCACTTCGGCGATTCGCTATTCCACTTCTACCGCGAACACTACTTTTCATCGGTGACGAGCCTGATGGTGTCGCAGCAGCTCGGCCGCGTCGCGCATCACGCCGACGAGGCCGAGGTCCTGCGGGGCGGTTTGTTGCTGTCTTACGGCATGCACCGCGAGGCCAGCGAGATCTTCGCCCGCTTGATCGAAAAAGGCGCTCCCCCTGCCGTGCAGGACCGCGCCTGGTTCTACCTGGCGAAGATTCGCTACCAGCGCGGCTTTCTCGCCGATGCGGGCGACGCCATCGCGCGCATCGGCAAGAACTTGCCTCCCGACCTGGAAGAAGAGCGCGTCCTGCTGCACGCCAACGTCCTGATGGCCAGGGGCGCTTATCCGCAAGCCGCCCAGGTTCTCGCCAGCCTGCCCGCAGACCACCAAGCCGGCCCCTACGTTCGCTTCAACCTCGGCGTCGCCCTGATCAAGAACGGCGAAATCGAAGACGGCACCTCGATGCTCGAAGGGGTGGGGCGCGGCCGGGCTGAAGACGAAGAGTCGCGCAGTCTGCGTGACCGCGCCAACCTTGCACTCGGGTTTGCCGCGCTGCGGCAGCAGCGCCCGGACCTGGCCAAGACCGCGCTCGAGCGCGTGCGCCTGTCGAGCATGCTCGCCAACAAGGCCCTGCTCGGCTTCGGCTGGGCCGACGCCGAGGCGAAGAACCCACGACGCGCCTTGGTGGCGTGGACTGAACTGGCAAACCGCCAGACGAGTGACGCGGCGGTTCTCGAAGCCCAACTCGCGATTCCCTATGCCTATACCGAACTCGGCGCCCACGGCCAGGCGCTGCAAGGCTTGGAGACAGCACTGGACAAGTTCGACTTCGAGGCCAAGGCCCTCGATGAATCGATAAGCGCGATTCGCTCAGGGGCACTGCTGCGCGGCTTGTTGGACGCCAACCCAGGCGAAGAGATGGGCTGGTTCTGGAATATTCACCAGCTTCCTGACATGCCGCATACAGGCCACCTGGCGCAAGTGCTTGCGCAGCATGAGTTCCAGGAAGCCTTCAAGAACTACCGCGACCTGAACTTCCTGGCCAGGAATTTGCAAACATGGCTGGACAAGCTGAATGCCTTTGAAGACATGTTGGCGAATCGGCGCATCGCCTACGCCCAGCGTCTGCCCCAGGTTCTCGACAAGGCGAGTGCCCAAACCGGTGACACCGGCCTGGGCGCTTTGCAGCTGCGACGCGACTCCCTGGCCGGGGAATTGCTGCGCGCGCGCTCCGATGCAGACGGCGCGGCGTTCGCCGACGCCAAGCAGAGCGATATGCTGGCCCGCATCGCGCGCGTGCGCGAGACGCTGGCCCGAGCCGAAGGCGAGACCCGATCGATTTCCGAAGGCGAGACCAGATCGATTTCCGAAGGCGAGACCCGATCGATTGGCCCCACGCTGGCCGCCTCGCGCGAGGCCGAACAAGCCGCCAGCGCCGAACGGCTGCGCCGCGCCGCCGGCGCGCTGAGCTGGCAACTCGCGCAAGACTTCTCAGCGCGCTTGTGGGAATCGCACAAGGCTCTGAAAGCGGTCGACGCGGGTCTGATTGAGGCGCGCCGGCGCGAAGCCGCATTGGCGTGGGCACAAACCGAGGAACCGGCGCGATTCGACAGCTTCGGCCGGCGCATCGCCGAGCTCGCGACGCGGATTCGCGCCCTGATTCCGCGCATTGCCGTGCTGCAAGAGCAGCAGCAGGGCCATGTCCAGGAACTCGCCGTGGCCGAGCTGGAACGTCGAAAAGAACGTCTGGCCGACTACATCACGCAGGCGCGTTTCGCCCTTGCCCAACTGCACGACCGCGCCCACCTCGCGCAGGATGCCGAGCATGCGAAGCAGCGCTAGCAGCCTGCGGCGCAGCGCCTTGCTGTGCAGCGCCGTGCTGAGCTTGCTCGGCGCGGGCGCCTGCTCGAACCTGCGCGAATCCTCGTCGGACGACGAGGCGACGTTGGCCAGCCTTTCCAAACGCGATGTCGAGGTCGCACCGCAGCGTGGTATCAAGGGCAGCCGCGAACAGGCCATCGATGCCTATCGCAGCTTCCTCGACATTGCGCCGCGCGCCGCGCTGCGCGCCGAGGCAGTGCGCCGCCTGGGCGACCTGGAGATGGACAGCGCCGAACGCAGCGCCGGCAACGGGCAGGGCAAGGGCGACATCTCGGACTATCGCGCGGCGATCAAGCACTACCAGGAATTCCTCGAGGCCTACCCGAACGACCCGAACAACGGCCGCGTCCTGTACCAACTCGCACGCGCCCAGGAACAAGGCGGAGCGCTCGAGGGTGCGCTGCAAACGCTGGACCGGCTGGTGCGCGAGTTCGCGAATTCGCCCTACCGCGACGAAGCCCAGTTCAGGCGCGGCGAACTGCTGTTCACGGTACGCGACTACGCCAAGGCCGAACAGGCCTACAGCGCGGTGCTGAGCAGCGGCGCCAGGAGCTACCACGAGCGGGCGCTCTATATGCAGGGCTGGGCTGTCTTCAAACAAGGGCGTCTGGAAGAAGCGCTGTACCCGTTCTTCGGCGTGCTCGACGCCAAGCTGGGCAGCGCAGATGCAGACGATGCGCCGCTCGAGGCACTGCCGAACCTGACGCGCGCCGATCGTGAACTCGTGGAAGACACGTTCCGCGTGATGAGCCTGTGCCTGGCGAACCTGCGGGGTGCCGAGTCGATAGCGCCCTACATCGACACCCGGGAGCGGCGTGGCTACGAATTCCGCGTCTACCAAAACCTCGGTGAGCTCTACCTCAGGCAAGACCGCAGCAAGGACGCCGCCGACACCCTGGCCGCCTTCGCCCGCCACCAGCCCCTGCACGCGCAGGCACCGGTGCTCCAGGCGCGCGTCATCGACATCTATCAGCGCGCCGGCTTCGCCACGCTGGCGATGCAAGCCAAGAAAGAATACGTGCAGCGCTACGGCGCGAGCAGCGAGTTGCGCCAAGCCAATCCTGCCGGCTGGGAACGCGCCCAGGCGCTCGTGAAAACACACCTGGCCGAACTGGCGCGCCACTACCACGCCAGCGCGCAGAAGAGCAAGGCCAGCGCCGACTACGAGGAAGCGGTGCGCTGGTACCGCGCCTACATCGCCTCGTTCCCGCACGACCCGGCGGCCGCGCAGCACAACTTCCTGCTCGCCGAACTGCTTTTCGACAACGGCCAGCTCGCCCAGGCCGCGGTCGAATATGAACGCACTGCCTACGCCTACCCGCTGCACGTGAAGAGTGCCGACGCGGCCTACTCGGCCTTGCTGAGTTACGCCGGCCAGGAAAAGGGCAGCGACGCGACACGAGTCGCTGCGCTGCAACGCACAGCGGTACGCAGCGCCCAGCAATTCGCAGCCAGGTTTCCCGCAGATGCACGCAATCCGACGGTCTTGTCGAACGCCGCAGAAAAGCTCTTTGCGCTGGGCGATGTCGAGCAGGCGTCCCAGCTGGCCGAACTCGTGCTCGAGTTGCGACCCGCGGCCAATCCGGCGCAACGACGCATCGCCTGGACCGTGATCGCGCACGCGGCTTTCGAGGGCGGCAGCTTCGACAAAGCAGAGAAGTCCTACACCGAAGTGCTGGCCTTGACGCCGGCGAACGACGCGCTGCGCCAGCAACTCGTCGAGCGGCTCGCGGCCTGCGCCTACAAGCAGGGCGAGCAGGCACGCGCCGCAGGACGCTCACTCGACGCGGTGGCGCACTTCAACCGCGTCGCCACGCTCGCCCCGATGTCTGCGGTGCGCGCGACGGCGCAATTCGACGCGGCCACCGTGCTGATCGGCCTGAAAGACTGGGACAGCGCGCTGCACCACCTGGAAGATTTCCGCCAGCGCTATCCCAAGCACCCCTTGCAGGACGAAGTGGGCGGCAAACTCGCCGTCGCCTATCTGGAGAGTGGCCATTTTGCGAAGGCTGCGGGCGAGTTCGAGCGGCTGGCCGCGACCCACAACGACCCCCATATTGTTCGGGGCGCGCTGTGGCAGGCCGCTGAGTTGCACGACAGATCCGCCGGCAAGGCCGCCGATCGATCGCCCAACAAGTCCGCCGCCCGCGCCGCCGCCGCGAAAGCCTACGAGCGCTACGTGCGGCAGTTCCCCGAACCGCTCGAGCCCGCCCTCGAAGCGCGCGCGCAGATCGCGCGACTGGCCAAGGACGACGGCGATACGGCACGCGAATTCGCCGCCTGGAAGGACATCTTCCTGGTCGAGCGCAGCGCCGGCAAAGCGCGCACCGATCGCAGCCGCACTCTGGGCGGCATGGCCGCCCTGGTCGTCGCCCAGTCCGCGTTCGACGCCTACCGCAAGGTGGCACTCATCGAGCCGCTGCAAAAACAGCTCAAGCTGAAGAAGGCGAAGATGGAAGAGGTGATGAAGGCCTACGGCGTCGCCACGGAATACGGCGTCGCCGAAGTCACCACGGCCGCCACCTTCCACACGGCAAGCCTGTACAGCGATTTCGGCAAGGCGCTGATGGATTCGCAGCGGCCCAGGAAATTGTCGAAGGCCGAGCTCGAGCAGTACAACGTGATGCTCGAAGAGCAGGCCTTCCCGTTCGAGGAAAAGGCGTCCGAGCTGCACGAAGTGAATGCGCGGCGCAGCGCCGACGGCCATTACGACCAGTGGGTCAAGAGCAGTTTCGCGGCGCTGGGCGAACTGCGCCCCTTGCGTTACCGCAAGGCCGAACGCAGCGAGGTGAGCATCGATGCGATACGTTGATGCGCTGCGCGGGTCTGCTTGGCGGCGTTGCCTGATGCAGGGCGCGCTGTGCGCGGTCGTGGCAGGTTGCGCTTCGATCGACGCGCCCCTGAACAGCCTGAAGGGCTTGAAGGAATCGTTCGCGGCGGCGGGCGCCAGCCCCCAGTCAGCGCAGGCCCAGGCCGAGCCCGCCGTTGAGCGCTCCCAGGCCGGTGCTTCAGCCGCCTCGGCGCCGGGCCATGTCGCAGCGGCGGCGCCTCGGACCGCCCCAACCCTGAGTGGCGCCAACGCTGCGCTCGACAACTCGCTCGACAGCTCGGTCAGCGCCGCAGCGCAGCAGGCTTTCGACGAAGCGCGCCGCGCCTTGCGCGCCGGCCGCTTGGCCGAGGCCGAACGCGGCTTCAAGGCGCTCAGCGAGTCGCACCCCGAGCTCGGCGGCGCTCACGCCAACCTCGGGTTGATCTTCCGCCAGGCAGGCAAGGGTGCCTTGGCCGTGGTCGAACTCGAAAAAGCAGTGGCTGCCAGCCCGCGCCAGCCGATCTTCTTCAATCAGCTCGGCATCGCCTACCGCAGCGAAGGCCAGTTCGCGAAAGCGCGCCAAGCCTACGAGCGCGCGATCGCCCTCGATGCGAACTACGCCGCGCCACACCTGAACCTGGGAATCCTGCACGACTTGTACCTGTGGGACGGCAAACGAGCGCTCGAGTTCTACGACCGCTATCTCGCGCTATCGCCCGGCGGCGACACGACCGTCGTCAAGTGGGTGGCCGACTTGAAGAACCGCAAGCCCCAGCACGCGATGCTGTCACGCAAGGAGAAGGAATGACCCACGCCCTTCGGTCCAGCTGTGCCGCGCTTGCTGGCCGTGCCACTTTGGCGCTGTGCAGCGCCGTGCTCGCCCTGCCGCTGTGCGCCCAAGACCGCGCCGCCATCGACCCCACCCAGATCATCGGGAATCGCGAATTGCCCAAGGTGCTCTACATCATTTCGTGGAAGAAGCCCGCGCCCGGCGATCTTGCCGGCAGGCCGACGATGAGCGTGCTCGACGAAGCGCTCGCTCCCCTGGACCGCGATGTGTTTCGCCGTCAGCTGCGCTACGACGCCCAGGTCCAGGCCCGCGCGCCATCGGCCCCGGCGCGTCTTCCCGCCACGCAATCCGAGCCTTCTGCACCCGCCCAATGAAGATAGGCCTCAATTTCAGCCCCAGCCGTTCGATAACGCAGCGTCGACATCCCTAGGAGTTAGCCATGACCGCTTTCGAGACCGCCGTGAAGTTTTTTCAGGACAGCGGCCTGTTCATCTACCCGAGCATCCTGATCATGGCCCTGGGCCTGTCGATCGCCGTCGAGCGTTTCATCTTCCTGAACCGCGCGCGCAGCCAGAACCGCAAGCTGTGGGCCAAGGTCCTGCCGATGCTGCAAAACGGCAAGTTCAAAGAGGTTCACGGCATGACCAGCGGCTCTGACGCGGCGATCGGCAAGATCGTCACGCACGGCCTGGTGCGCATGCAAAGCCAGAGCCGCCGCGAAGACATCGACGCGGCGATGGAAGAAGGCATGATGGAAATCGTGCCGCGCCTGGAAAAGCGCACCCACTACATCGCGACCTTCGCCAACGTCATCACCCTGGTGGGCCTGCTCGGCACCATCATCGGCCTGATCAAGGGCTTCACCGCGGTGGCGCAGGTGAACCCGGCCGAGAAAGCCGAACTGCTCTCGGCGTCGATTTCGATCGCGATGAACAACACCGCCTTCGCCCTAATGGTGGCGATTCCGTTCCTGCTGATCCACGCCTTCCTGCAAGCGCGCACGAGCGAAATCGTCGATGGCCTGGAGGCCGCGAAGATCAGCTTCCTGAACCTGGTGCAGCGCCTGAAGGCCGAATCGGCCACGCCGTCGACGAGGTGACCATGGCAGTACGACGCCTGAAGAAACACGCCGCCGAACTCGAGGTCACGGCCTTCATCAACCTGATCGTCGTGCTCGTGCCCTTCCTGTTGTCGACGGCCGTGTTCACGCGCCTGTCGGTGCTCGAATTGACCTTGCCGGCGCAATCGTCGGGGCTCGAACAGCTCAAGGTCGAAGATCTGAAGCTGGAGGTCGTGATCCGCGCGGACGCGCTCGAAGTCGGCGACAAGGTCGGCGGCCTGATCCAGCGCATTCCCAATACCGGGCCCGGGCCCGGCGAATACGACGTGAAGGCCCTGGGCGCCCTGGTGCGGATGATCAAGTCCAAGTTTCCCGAGCAGACCGCGGCCACCGTCCTGGCCCAGCCCGACACGCCCTACGATGCACTCGTGCACGTGATGGACGCGGTGCGCGAAAACCTCAGCGTGAACGGCGCCAGGACGGTTCGCACCGCGCTGTTCCCCGACATTTCGATCGGCGACGCGCCGCGCAGGCAGGGAGGGTCATGAAGCAGAGCCCGCTGCAAAAACGCGCCGAGCGGCGCGACCGCAACAAATCGGGTCTGGACATGAACCTGGTGTCGCTGATCGACATCTTCACGATCCTGATCTTCTTCTTGCTGTCCAGCGCCTCGGGCGTTGAAATCCTGCCCAGCAGCAAGGCGGTGAAGTTGCCCGAATCGACGGCAGAGAAGAGCCCGCGCGAGACCGTCATCGTCATCGTCAACGGCAGCGACATCGTCGTCGAGGGACGCCGCATCGCTTCCGTCGCCGACGTGCTGCGCAATGACGGCGACCTGATCGCTGCGCTCAAGTCCGAACTCGACCTGCAGGCCGGCCGCCAGGTGATCCGCAAGGAGAACGAGGCCATCAGCAAGGCCGTGACGATCATGGGCGACAAAGACATTCCCTACAGGCTGCTGCGCAAGGTGATGGTCACCGCGGCGCGGGCGAATTTCAGCGACGTCTCGTTCGCCGTGGTCGGGAAGTTCGCCTCATGAGCGCCGCCATCGCCATTCCCGCCAGGTCGGCCCTGTCGGCCGTGTCGTTCCGCCTGCCCGTGCTGCCGTGGGCGCTGATCCTGGAGGACGAGGCGCGCTTCAAGAAGATCCGCCTGCGCGTGTTGATCGGCTGCACGCTACTGTGCCTGTTGCTGCTGTTATGGCCTCGGCCGCAGGAAGATCGCAGCAAGCCCGCTGAACTGCCGCCACGCTTGGCCAAATTGATCCTCGAGCGCGAGGCCACGCCTGCGCCCAAACCCGCGGTGAAACCCGATACTGCACCGCTTACCAAGGCGCAAGCCGCGAAGCCGGAAAACGCCAAGCCCGAACCCGCGGCAAAGGCGCCGCCAGTTCAGCAAGCGCGACGGCCCGAGCCGAACAAGCCTGCGGGTGAGGCAATCGAAACCGCCCGGCGCAGGGCTGCCGGCGTGGGCCTGCTGGCGATGTCCAACGAGCTCAGCGCCTTGCGCGGCGCGCCGATCGCGGTGCAGTTGCAGCAAGACATCAAGCTGGCGCCCGGTGTCGGCGCGGGCAACGGCATCGGCGTCGGCGCCGGCACGCAGCCGGGCTTGCCCGATCGCGCCCTGATCACCTCGAACGCGACGAAGGGCAGCGGCGGCATCAACACCGCAAGCTACAGCCGCGACACCGGCGGCGCCGGCCTGGCCG
>JBAQUQ010000047.1:0-64963 GCA_049297615.1 Burkholderiaceae bacterium | reverse complement strand
ACTCCCCAGGCGGTCAACTTCACGCGTTAGCTTCGTTACTGAACAGCAAGCCGTCCAACAACCAGTTGACATCGTTTAGGGCGTGGACTACCAGGGTATCTAATCCTGTTTGCTCCCCACGCTTTCGTGCATGAGCGTCAGTGCAGGCCCAGGGGATTGCCTTCGCCATCGGTGTTCCTCCGCATATCTACGCATTTCACTGCTACACGCGGAATTCCATCCCCCTCTGCCACACTCCAGCCTTGCAGTCACAAATGCAGTTCCCAGGTTAAGCCCGGGGATTTCACATCTGTCTTGCAAAGCCGCCTGCGCACGCTTTACGCCCAGTAATTCCGATTAACGCTTGCACCCTACGTATTACCGCGGCTGCTGGCACGTAGTTAGCCGGTGCTTATTCTTCAGGTACCGTCATTAGTCCGCAGTATTAATGCAGACCGTTTCTTCCCTGACAAAAGCGGTTTACAACCCGAAGGCCTTCTTCCCGCACGCGGCATGGCTGGATCAGGCTTGCGCCCATTGTCCAAAATTCCCCACTGCTGCCTCCCGTAGGAGTCTGGGCCGTGTCTCAGTCCCAGTGTGGCTGGTCGTCCTCTCAGACCAGCTACAGATCGTCGGCTTGGTAGGCTTTTACCCCACCAACAACCTAATCTGACATCGGCCGCTCCAATAGCGTGAGGTCTTGCGATCCCCCACTTTCACCCGTAGGTCGTATGCGGTATTAATCCGGCTTTCGCCGGGCTATCCCCCACTATTGGGCACGTTCCGATGTGTTACTCACCCGTTCGCCACTCGCCACCAGGATTGCTCCCGTGCTGCCGTTCGACTTGCATGTGTAAGGCATGCCGCCAGCGTTCAATCTGAGCCAGGATCAAACTCTTCAGTTCGATCTTGATTTCCTACTCATTGAATTGAAGTGAACTTCACTTCGTTGAGCGTTTTGGTCAAACGACCATGAATCTTGCGATTCGTCGCACTCGACCCCAAACGCCCACACTTATCGGCTGTCAGTTTTTAAAGAGCTGCGCCTTGCGGCGTCGCTGATCTGTAACCAGCGAAGTCCGTCAGTATGGCACGTTTTTCACGGTGCTGTCAATTGCGCTGCGTTAGCGAGCAATCAGTGATCAGTGCACACAGTCCTCACCGGGCATCGAGGTCGAACCGACCACGCAGGGCAACCAGCGCCGCCACATCGTTGTCGCTTGCATCATGATGGGCCCTTCCCGCCGCGGCGTAGAAGGGGCTCGGGCTGTGAGGTCGTGATCGCCTGCAACGCAGCCAAAAATCGACCTTCCGGATTTTCTGACTCGAGGATCTCAGGCAACGAGGACGCCCAACGTCGAGTATCCGTTCGCAGGATGCGCTGCTTCACGGCGGCGATCTGCGTCGGGTGCATCGAAAAACTGCGCAGGCCCATCGCCAGCAACAGTTCAGTGAACGCAGGATCACCTGCCATTTCCCCGCAGACGCTGACGCCGCGCTTGGCGACGCTTGCCTGGCGAATCGTAACGGCGACGAGTTGCAGCACTGCGGGATGCCATGGGTCATACAGGTGGGCGACAGATTCGTCTGCGCGATCGATCGCTAGCGTGTACTGGATCAGATCGTTAGTCCCGATGGACACAAAATCGAAGTACTTCAGAAAAACCGGCAGCACCAGAGCGGCCGCGGGTACTTCGATCATCGCGCCCACTTCCACCTCGCTATACGCCCTTCCCGTTTCGTCCAGTTGCTGCTTTGCACGCGCCAAGGTGTCCAACGTATGTCGGACTTCACTGACATGTGCCACCATCGGGATGAGGATCCGAACTTTGCCGAAAGCACTTGCCCGCAAAATCGCGCGCAACTGTTGGCGGAACATCCCCGGTTCCGACAGGCTCCAGCGTATCGCGCGCAGCCCCATGGCGGGATTGAGCGCATGCTCATGGCGCAACTCGCTGACCGTCAAGCGATCCGTGGGTTTGTCCGCGCCGATATCGACCGTGCGAATCGTCACCGGCAAGCCATTCATCGCCTGCACGGCAGTGCGATAGGCCTCGAACTGCTCGTCCTCGCCGGGCAGATCGCCTGCACGATTCATGAACAGAAACTCACTGCGAAACAAGCCTACGCCGACCGCCCCCGCAGCCAGTGCCGAACTCGCATCGCCGGGCAATTCGATATTCGCCAAGAGTTCGACGCGCTCGCCGTCGAGCGTAACTGCCGGCGTATGGCGCAGGCGTGACAATCGCTCGCGCTCTACCCCACTTTGGCGTTGCCGAAAGCGATACTCTTCAAGAAGAATCGGCGAGGGATTGACGATGACGACCCCGGCATCGCCGTCGATCACGACCCAGTCGTCTTGCCGGATGATGCGACTCGCCTCGCGCGCCCCCACGACCGCCGGAATGTCCATGCTGCGCGCAACGATGGCAGTGTGGGAGGTTCTGCCGCCGACATCAGTGATGAAGCCGATGAACACGCTCCTTTTGAACTGCAACATGTCGGCCGGGGCGACGTCGTTCGCAACGAGGACCAGGGGGCCTTCGCCGGCAATTTCCCCTGCCGCCCTTCCCTTCTTGCGACCAGAATCGGGGGCTGCACTTCGCACCATCGCACGCAGCATCCGCTCGACGACCTGTTCGAGGTCGGCCTTGCGCTCGCGCAAGTAGTCGTCCTCCATTTCGTCGAACTGACGTGCCAGGACTTCGAGCTGCGCCGACAACGCCCATTCAGCGTTGTAGTGGCGTTCTTCGATCCAATGTTTGGTGGCGGTTGTGAGCGCATCGTCGTGCAGTAGCATCAAGTGCACGTCCAACAGCGCGGAAAGCTCACCCGGCGCATCCGCGGGCAGAGCGCGTTGCAGCAAGCTCAATTCCTCGGCGACGATGTCACGTGCCTGTCGAAGGCGCGCAATTTCGGACTCCACTCGCTGAACATCGATGAAATAGTGAGCCACATCGACACGACTCGATGCCACCAGCACCGCTCGGCCGATCGCGACGCCTCGTGACACCGGTAGACCGAAGAGTTGGATGCTCATGACCCGCGATGCTAGCAGCGCCTGCTTGAAGATTCCCTGCTTGCGGCCCCTTTGCTGGGTCCACACGGATTGTTCGCCGGCGCGGTGTTTCGCGGCATCCCAGTCACTGCAGACTATTCGGTTTCGCCGAACTTCTCGTTGATCATTGCAAAGAGCGCGTCAATCGCCGCTTGCTCGTCCACACCTAGGGCCTCGATTTCAATCTCGCTGCCCAGGCCGGCGGCGAGCATCATGACACCCATGATGCTCTTCGCATTGACGCGGCGGTCCTTGCGCGTCAAATGAATTTCGCACTGAAAACGGCCGGCCAACTTCGTCAGCTTGGCCGAAGCGCGCGCGTGCAGCCCGAGCTTGTTGCTAATCCTGATGTTCTTCTTGATCATCACCGCCAATGCCCAATACCGGACCCTGGGATTTGGCGTTTTCCAACGCAATAACGCCTTGAGTCGCGCCGGTCATCGCTCGGATCGCAAGGGCGTCGAGCGGTTCGTGCTCATAGCACAACGTGCGCCAAAGCATCGGAACGTTGACGCCCGATATGACCTTGACGTGAACGCCATCCGCCAAGCGCTGCGCCACATTGCAAGGCGTGGCGCCGAACACGTCAGTGAAGACGAGCGCGTCAGGATCCCGGACCCGCTGCAACATAGCGCGCGCGGTGGCCTCGAGCTTCTCGAAACCGTCGTCCGGAGAGACGTCCAAAGCTTCAATCAAGCCTCTGCACTCCGGATACGCATGCTCGGCCACGGCCTTCAGTGAAGAAGCCAAGGGCGTGTGGGCAATGATCATCAATCCCGGCATGGCCAGATTATCGACACTTCACGGCGTTTGTCGCAGCCGCCTCACGCTAACGCTGCGCTGATCTATTCCCTGATACTTGCGCCCCGATTGAGTTTCAACTGAGTCAGACGATGGAGCAACAGCCTTTTCCGAAGGCGGCCGCTCAAGGCTGGAGTTCGAGCGATTTCGCCGGCCCCCGCGGCGCAATGAGGCGACGCACCGAACGCGCGAGACCTCACCGACAGAGGTGGCGTCGCAAGTCTGAACAGCGCGACAAGTGGCGAATCCGGGCATGTAGCTGGGCCGAGGGCGGTGCGGCGAGAGGGAGTTTTCGCTGGTCAGGAAATCAGCGCGCTGCACACGGCGAACGCTCGTTCCGGCTTTCAAGGCTCGAATGGTTCTTGGCCGCCGTGTGAGAGGACCAACCGATGGCGCCGTTGTGCAAGGAGTTCGAACTGCACCCGACCCAGATAGCCGAGTGGAAGCGGCCGTTGCTGGACGGCGCGGCTGTCAGCGGCCCGAGCCGCTTCTCATCGCTCAGTCTGCTGAAGCCGCGCTCAATGCAGCGTGGCGTTCTTGTTTGGGCAGCGCCGCGAGTCGCTGCACTTCGGCATAAAACCGTGGGAAGTCACGCCCCTGGCGCTCGAACAATCGCTCGAAGGCCGGCACCAGTTCGTTGTACGCCGCGAGCACACCGAATGAAGCATTGTTGGCGTGCGCGAACCAGTTGTCGTACCCTGAATACCCGCCCCAGCGCTGCGTCTTGAGTTGCTCGTAGTCGGCGCGCAATTGCGTCATCACAATGGCTTTGGCACTGCGCTTCTCGCTGTCCGGTGCCGACGACTCGTAAAGAACATTCAGACGATTGCGAAAAGACTGGGTCAGTGTTCGAAACTGATGTCGACGCTCCTCTGCGCGCTGGAACTCATCGCGTGCTGCGTTGCGTTGAGGTTCGCTGAACCAACGCGCACTGCCAATCCTCTCTACGGCAGCGGCGAACGACTCGTTGAATGCGGTGTCATCCCTCGCATACGCCACCTGATGCGCAAGCTCGTGGAAGATGAGCCGAGCCAGTTCACCTTCCGGATAGTCGATGAACGTGTTTAGAAGCGGGTCCGCAAGCGCATCAAATGGCAACTTACCCAGCGTCGAATATGCAGGCACCGCATAGACATTCACCTCCAGCCCGCGGGCGCGCAACTCTGCTGCAGGAGTGTCGGCAGCAGCTCGATCGAAGTAGCCGCGATAACTCACGCAGCCGACAACGGGGAAACACCATGTCTCGAGCGTCAGGCTCAACTCCGGCGCTGCCACGACATTCCACAGGGCCGCGCTGCGCTGCAAGTCGGCATATCGGCGGTAGCTCGCGTTGTCGGGCAATCCGAGTTCGCGCACGGCGAAGTCGCGAATATGTTGGCTCAATGCCAGGCGTTGCTTGAGTTTGTCGCTGGTCTTCGTGTCGGCAAGCCACTCCGGTACCGGCCGGGCGCGCTGCACCAGGTCAAGGTGGCCGTTCACCGACTGCGCGTAGTAGGCGAGCGCACTGCAGCCTGAGGTGGCGCAGACCACTGCGGCGAGCAGACAGGCGCCTACTAGCCCCATTCCTGTCACACCCGCTGCCACACCGGCCACACGACCCCAGCGCGTCACGGTGCCGCGTGGTGTGGCCGCTTGTCCAGCAGCGGCGTCACGTCAACCAGACAGTCGTAAAAGCTCGGTGCGCGGCCGATGTCGGTGAGGCGCTGATGCGTGACCTCGTTGACATTCGTGCCATCCGCGCCGAGCTTGCGCCACCAGATGCCCAAGCCGTTGAGGACCCCTGGCCGCGCGCGCGGGCTGACCAGCGCCCTGCACCGCGTGCTGCCGCGCTCATTGAAGACGCACACCTGCTGGCCCGTGGTGATGCCACGCGCATGCGCGTCGGCCTCGTGGATTTCGAGCACAGGCTCGGCCTCGATATCGCGCAGGCTCTTCACGTTGACAAAGGTCGAGTTGAGGAAGTTTCGCGCGGGCGGCGAAATCATCGCCAGCGGGTAGCGCCGCGCCAGTTCGGGGGTACTGCTTGCCGATTCGTAGTTCGGCACGTGGTCGGGCACGCCATATTGCGGCGAATCGATGACGCATTTGCCGCTTGGGGTGGCAAACCCACCGCGGGCAAAGGGTGCGTCAGGCAGATCCAGTTTGACCCAGCCGCGCTCGCGCAAGGCAGCGAAATCCACTCGAGCATTCAGTGCACAACGCGCCAAGGTCTCGTCGCTGTCGGAAAAACAGGGCTCGTCGAAACCCATGCGCTGGGCCAGATCGCGAAAGATCTGCGTGTTGGTACGTGCCTGGCCCAGCGGTGCGATCGCCGCCTCATTGATCATCACGTAGGAGTGGCCATAGGAGATGTGAACGTCGAGGTGCTCGAGCTGGGTCGTCGCCGGCAGTACATAGTCGGCATGGTCGGCGGTGTCAGTCAGGAAATGCTCGAGCACGACGGTAAGAAGGTCGTCGCGCTTGAATCCCCGCACTACCTTGGGCGACTCAGGCGCCACCGCGACGGGGTTGCTGTTGTAGACGATCAGGGCTTCGATCTTCGGGCCGAATTTCGCTCCGTTCGGCAGCCGCTCATCGGGCCCGCGCAGCAAGTCGTCGCCGATCGTGCTCATGTTGATCGTGCGCGGCCGACGAGCGCCCAACAAATCGGGACGCTGAAGTGCCGCGTCGTCGCGCGCGGCGTTGAACCAACCCGCCGCCGACAACAGCATGCCGCCCGCAGCCACGCGCCAAGCGCCGATCAGGCAGGGCAAGATGGCCACGAGACGCACCGCATTGCCGCCACCGCGCACTCTTTGCATCCCGTAGTTCAGGCGGATCGCTGCGGGCTTGATCGTGCCGTAGTCGCGCGCCAGCTGGCGCACTTGATCGACACCGATGCCGCACACCTGCGCCGCACGTTCAGGCGACCATTGCAGGGCGCGTTCGAGAAGTTTCGGCCATCCTTGGGTGTACCGTTCGATGTAGTCGTGGTCCAGCCAGTCGTTGGCGATCAGCTCGTGCATGATCGCCAGAGCCAGCGCGCCGTCGGTGCCCGGCAGCAGCGCGATGTGCTCATGGCACTTGTCGGCAGTTTCCGTCTTGCGCGGGTCGATGCAAATCAGCTTGGCTCCGTTGCGCTTGGCCTCCTGTGCGAAGGTCCAGAAATGCAGGTTCGACGCGATTGAGTTGCTGCCCCAGATCAGGATCAACTTCGCTGTCGCATAGTTCTCGACGTGCATGCCGATCTTGGCGCCGTAAGTAGCGACGAGTGCTTCGCCGCCGGCCGACGAACAGATGGTTCTGTCGAGCAGCGATGCCCCTATTCTGTTGAAAAAACGCGCCGCCATGCTTTCGCCTTGCACCAGACCCATCGTGCCGGCGTAGCTGTAGGGAACGATGGCCTGCGCCGAATCAGGGCCACGGGCCGCGATGTCGCGCAACCGCACAGCGATGTCGCCCAACGCCTCATCCCAACTGACCGGTGCGAATTGACCGCTGCCTTTGGGGCCGATCCGCTTGAGGGGCGTCAGCACACGCTCGGGGTGGTAAGTGCGCTCGGGATAACGCGAAACTTTGGTACACAGCGAGCCGTGCGTCGGCGGGTGATCAGGGTCGCCCTGCACCTTGATCGCTCGCCCGTCCTGCACCGTGATTCGCAACGCGCAGGTGTCGGGGCAATCATGCGGGCAGGCGCCATGGACGATGCTGGTGTTCATGGGTGAATGATTGCATACGCAGGAGCAATTCCCCCAGCTGGCCCAAGTCAATCCCGCCGAGTAAACTGCCTCGACCCAATCATTGTTGCGTCCCTGGCTGCCCAGGTGCGGCATTGGACGCCCGAAACCGACCATGAAACTTATTGAATCGATCCTCGCCGACGCCGCGGCAATTGCGGCTGTCCGACGCGACATCCACTCCCACCCGGAGCTGTGCTTCCAGGAAAAACGCACTGCGGACGTGATTGCCGAGCAACTCACCCAGTGGGACATTCCCATTGACCGCGGCCTGGGCAAGACCGGCGTGGTCGCGATCCTGAAGAACGGCACCAGCCAGCGCGCAGTGGGTTTGCGTGCCGACATCGATGCGCTGCCGATGACCGAGCACAACAAGTTCGCCCACGCCAGCCAACACCCCGGCAAGATGCACGCTTGCGGCCACGACGGCCACACCGCGATGCTGCTCGGCGCAGCCAAACACCTCTCCAAGCACCGAAACTATGACGGCACGGTCTACCTGATATTTCAGCCTGCCGAAGAAGGTGGCGGCGGCGCGCGGGAAATGATCAAGGACGGCATTTTCGACAAATTCCCCATGGAGGCGGTGTTTGGCGCGCACAACTGGCCGGGCATGGCGGCGGGCCAGTTCGCCTTGAAGAGCGGGCCAGCGTTCGCCAGCAGCAACGAGTTCAAGATCAGGATTCGAGGCAAGGGTTCACACGCCGCCATGCCGCACAACGGCCTGGACCCGGTGCCGGTCGCGTGCCAGATGGTGCAGGCATTTCAGACCATCATCACGCGCAACAAGCGGCCCATCGACGCGGGCGTGATCTCGGTGACGATGATTCACGCCGGCGAAGCCACGAATGTCGTACCCGACAGTTGCGACATCCAGGGCACGGTACGCACCTTCACGATCGACGTGCTGGACCTGATCGAAAAGCGCATGCAGGAAGTTGCTGAGCACACCTGCGCGGCGTTCGGCGCTGATTGCGAGTTCGCGTTCCGCCGCAACTATCCGCCGACGATCAACCACCCGGCAGAGACCGACTTTGTGCGCCAAGTGATGATCAACATGGTCGGCGCACCCCAAGTCCACGAGTTCGAGCCGACGATGGGCTCGGAGGACTTCAGCTACTTCCTGCTGGAGAAGCCCGGCTGCTATTTCCTGATCGGCAACGGCGACGGCAGCCACCGCGAAGGCGGCCACGGCATGGGCCCGTGCATGCTGCACAACCCGAGCTACGACTTCAACGACGACTTGATTCCGCTGGGCGCCACGCTGTGGGTGCGTTTGGCCGAAGCTTGGCTGGCCCAATCCCGCTGAAGTTCGTGCAATTCCACTGACCATTGCCGAGCCGAACGATGGGCGCCGCCGAGCACTTCGCTCAAAGCTACGTGCAAGCGCGCGCCAATTTCCTGCAAGCTGCCGAGTCAGCAGGCCTTGACGTGGAAGCGCACGCGCATCCGCTGCGCGGGCGCGACGGTGAAATGCTCGCGATGGACGTCGCGTTCGAAGGTGGCAGGGGGGCGCCCTCGCTGTTGATTCTCAGCAGCGCCTGCCACGGCGTCGAAGGCTACTGCGGCTCAGGCGTACAGACCAGCCTGTTGCACGACGCGCCGTGGCACGCTGCGCTGCTCGCCAGCGGTGTCGCTGTACTCTATATCCACGCGCTCAACCCTTACGGTTTTTCTTGGTGGCGCCGCACGACGCAAGAAAACGTCGACCTGAACCGCAACTTCCACGATTTTTCCAAGCCTTTGCCGAAGAACCCGCGCTACGACGAACTCGCGCATTTGCTCGTGCCCTCGACGTGGCCACCCACGCCGGAAGTGGCCACCGCCATTGAGCGGTACATCGCCATTCACGGCCAGCGCGGTTTTCAAGAGGCGGTATCGGGCGGCCAGTACGAGCATCCAGAAGGTCTGTTTTTCGGCGGCCACAACCCGACCTGGAGCCACGTGACATTGCGCCACGTCCTGCAAGAGCATGGCAGGCGTTGCGCGCGCCTTGCGTGGATCGATCTGCATACCGGCCTGGGCCCGACCGGCGCGGCCGAGCTGATCGCGGCCTGCCGCGACGATGACGTAGCCGCGCTGGAGCGCGCACGCAATTGGTGGGGCAAGGGTGTCACTTCGTTGGCCGACGGCAGTTCGATCTCCGCGCCGCTCCAAGGCCTGATGTGGCAGGCGGCTTACCAAGAATGCGCGCAGGCCCAGTACACCGGCATGGCGATGGAGTACGGAACATTGCCCGTTCTCGAAGTGATGGAGGCATTGCGCGCCGACCAATGGCTGGAGAACCACCCCGAGGCGGATGCCGCTGTTGCGCGCGCCATCAAGAGGCGAGTGCGCGACGCCTTCTATACCGATACCGACGCCTGGAAAGAGCAAGTGCTGTCCCAGGCGCATGACGCGGCGCACAAGGCTCTGACCGGCTTGGCCGGCTGAATCAGGGGACGTCCCCGGCGACCTCAGGCTACATCAATCCCAAGGCGGCCAACTCACTTTGGCATTGCACCACGTCTTGAAAGTGAATCGCGCGCCAGCCCATGGCGCGCGCGGCGTTGACGTTGTCGAACACGTCGTCGATGAACAGCGGCGGTAAATCGCCCACGCCAAAGGCTGCCTGCGCGTGCGCGAAGATCGCCGCCTCCGGTTTAATCGATCGCACACGAGCCGAAAACACGCCGTGCCTGAATAGAGTGAAGAAAGCATGCGTCGTCTCCAGATGGCGTGCATAGGGTTCGGGCATGTTCGACAGAAAATACAGCTCGCGCCCATCAGCGTGCAGCCGGCGCAGCAGGTCCACGCTCGCCGCCACGGGCTGCAATTCTTGCGGGATGACGTCGATCACGTGTCGCACGTCGCGTAGATTTATGCTGGTGCGCCGTGAAATGCGCTCCGCCAGCGGCGCCGCGTCCAGCGTGCCGCGGTCAAACTCACCCCAGTCACCGCCGAAGCCTTGGAAGAAGTCCAGCACCAAGGCCTGCGTTGCCTCCAGGGTCGTCGCGTGTTCCGGCAACAACCGTGCCAGCAGGTCGTGTGGCTGCCAGCGCAGCAACACGCCGCTGAGGTCGAAAATGATCTTCACCGCGCGCGCAGGCGTTGAAGCAATCCGGCGGTCGAGGCGTCGAGCCCCGTCGTATCGCCGCTGGCCAGGCGCGGCAGCAAGGCGCTGCACAGCGCCTTGCCGAGCTCCACGCCCCATTGGTCGAAACTGTTGATTCCCCAAACTGCGCCGCTCGTGAACACACGGTGCTCGTACATCGCGATCAATGCTCCGAGCGAGCGCGGGGTCAGTCGCTCCAGCAGCAATGTCGTGCTCGGCCGATTGCCTGGGAAGCTGCGATGCTGCGCGAGGACTCGCGCGTCGATCGCGCTCGACGCCGTCGGCGGTTGTTCCCTCAACGCCTGCTCAGCGGTCTTGCCGAGCATCAAGGCCTGTGATTGCGCCAATCCATTCGCCAACAACATTGTCTGCTGGTCGGCCAGATCGTGCGCAGCGTGCTTGACGAGGATGAACTCGACGGGAACCACGTCCGTTCCCTGATGCAGCATTTGAAAGTAAGCGTGCTGCCCGTTCGTTCCGGGTTCGCCCCAAATCACCGGGCTGGTGGCATAGGGCAGCGGTATGCCGTCGAGGTCGACACACTTGCCATTGCTTTCCATCTCGAGCTGTTGCAGGTATGCCGGCAAGCGCTTCAGGCCTTGGTGGTAAGGCGCGACGCTGCGGCTCGGAAATGCGTGGAAGTTGCGGTACCAGACGTCGAGCAGGCCGAGCTGCATTGGCAAATTCCTGGCCGCAGGCGCTTGCGCGAAATGGCGGTCCATGGCGTGCGCTCCGGCGAGCAGCGCGCGAAAATTCTCCGCACCGATCGCCAGAGCGATCGGCAAGCCGATGGCCGACCAGAGCGAATAGCGCCCGCCCACCCAATCCCAAAAGCCGAACGTGGTGCGAATTCCGAACTCGGCGGCCGCAGCCACATTGGTGGTGGCCGCGACGAAGTGTTTGCCGATGTCGAGGCTGCCACGGCCGAGGAACCATGCCTTGGCGGCGCGCGCGTTGGCCATTGTTTCTTGGGTCGTGAAAGTCTTGCTGGCCACGATGAACAGCGTGCGCGCCGGATCGAGCTTCTTCAACAGGGGTGCAATGTCGTGGCCGTCAACGTTCGAGACGAAGTGAAAGTTCAGTTCGGGGTGGACGTATGCGTCGAGCGCCGGCACAACCATTTGCGCACCGAGGTCGCTTCCGCCAATGCCGATGTTGACCACATCGCGGATGCCGCTCCCGCCGGTGTCGCGTACCGCCTCGGCGTAGCTGAGCACCGCGTCGAGCACGCCATGCACCTCGTCGCTGAACGGGCCCTGCCCGCGTGGCGCGCGCAGGGTGGTGTGCAGAACGGCACGGCCTTCCGTGGTATTGATCGGCGCCGCGGCGAGCATCGCATCACGCCGTTGTTCGACCCCGCATTCGCGCGCGAGATCGAGCAGGAAATGCTGTGTCGCGCTGTCGAGCAGGTTCTTCGAAAGATCGGCAAACACTTCCGGTGCCTCAATGCTGAACGCATCGAAGCGCGCTGCGTCACGCGCGAACGCATCGCGAAGAAGCAAGTCTTTGCCGTGTGCCTTGTAGTGGCCGGCGAGCGCAGCCCAGGCCGACGTCCGGTCGCAACGGGGATGTTTCATGGCATTCCTTCGAGCATCGAGTCAACCGAAACGGAACCCGCGACAGGGCCGCGCAACTGTCCTTGCATGGCTCGTCGCGCGCGGGGCTGCAGCGCAACTTCGGCCACTGTAGGCCAGTTCCGGGGCGAACGCTCAGCCCATCCGTTCGTATGGCGGCCGCGCCAACGCCCGGCAGTCGCCTTGCGGCGCCTTGCGCACGGGCTCAGCCGCGCAGCACCGACACACCAGTCTTTGCCAGGCGCAACCAACAGCGCTGGCCGGGCGCAAAAGTGCGTTCGACCTCGGCAGTGACGACGAAGATGGCGCCGATGTCGCTGTCAAAGCTCAGTTCGTAGTGACTGCCGAGGTAGGCGCATCGGCTCAGCTTCGCAGGCAAGGCGTCGTCACCGGCGCCCGCCGATACCTGCCACGACTGCGGCCGCACGGCAAGTTTCAACGGCCCGGCTGGCACAGGGGAATGCGTGCGCAGGGTCAAGGGGCCCAGGCGCACGCTGCCGTCGACCTGGCCGAGAGCCGCGAACACATTCGCCTCGCCCATGAACCCCGCGACAAATTCGCTGCCCGGGCTTTCATAAAGTTGGCGCGGCGTGCCGATCTGGGCGATGCGGCCGCAATGCATCACGACGATATGGTCACTCACTGCGAGCGCCTCGCTCTGGTCGTGCGTCACATAGGCCACCGTCAATTGCAGGCGCTGCTGCAGGCTGCGAATTTCCTCGCGCATCGAACGACGCAGCCGCGCGTCGAGATTTGACAGGGGCTCGTCGAACAACAGCACCGCGGGTTCGAGGACGAGCGCGCGCGCAAGTGCGACACGCTGTTGCTGGCCCCCCGAGAGTTCACTCGGCGCCCGTACGTCGAATTCGGTGAGCCCCACTGTCGCGAGCGCGGCCTGCGCGCGACGCTTCGTTTCTGATTTCGCCACGCCGGACACATCGAGCCCGTAGGACACATTGGCCAGCACATTCATGTGCGGGAACAGCGCATAACTCTGGAACACCATACAGACGTTGCGCTGCGCCGCACCGAGCGCCGTCACGTCACGGCCGTCGATGAAGATCGTGCCGGCGCTCGGCGTCTCGAGCCCGGCGATCAAACGCAGCAGCGTCGTCTTTCCGCAGCCACTGGGGCCCAGGAGGGTCGTGAGTGTTCCCTTGGGGACCGCCAAGCTGATGTCGTCGACCGCCCAGGGCGTGTCGGCGCCGATGCCGTAGCGTTTTCCGACCCTGCGAACTTCGATGCCTGCTTCGCTATCGGTCATGTCAATATTCCTGCCGGTGCGGGGACTGCGACTGCACGCCGGCCGAGCTTGCGCTCGCCGACCAAGCGCTGAATCAAGGCCGTGGCAAGTGACATCAGCACGATCAGCACCGTGCAATAGGCCAGCGCCACGCCATAGTCGCCATTGCCGACGCGGCCGATGATGTAGGTGGTGGCGAGTTCGTTCTCGGCCGTGACGAGAAATATCACGGCCGAAACCGTCGTCATGGAACGCACGAAGCTGTACACCAGGGCCGCGACGAGCGCGGGTTTGAGCAGGGGCAGGACGACACGGCGCAAGGTCGTGGCGGTGGTTGCTCGCAGCATCCATGAGGCTTCGTCCAACGAGCGGTCGATCTGCTTCAAACTCGCCGTTGCGGCGCGCACGCCCACCGGCAGGTTGCGAAACACGAAACACAACACGATGATGAGGCCGGTGCCGGTGAGTTCGAAAGGCGGCACGTTGAAGGCGAGCACGTAACTCATGCCCAGCACCGTGCCGGGAATCGCGAAGGCGAGCAAGGCGCCGAATTCGAACGTGCCCTGACCGCGAAAACTCGTTCGCGCAAGCAGCCAGGCGACCAGCAGGCCCATGCCTGCGCACAGCGGCGCGGCGAGTGCCGAAAGCTTCAGCGTGGTGAACAGCGAATTCCATGCCGTGCCGGCCCATACGACGCCGAACTCGCCCCATTGCACGTCGAACGCGGTGGCGAAATGGCGCAGTGTGGGCGTGTAATCACGTCCCCAGGTCTGCACGAAGCCGCCGGCAAAGGCGAACAGGTAGACGATCGCCGTGAACGCCAGCCAAGGCAGCGCGATGGCGTAAATCGTGCGCCTCACACCCACTGGCAGAGCCATGGGCACCCCCGCGTCGCCCTTGCCCGACAGCGTGGTGTAGCTGCTCCCGCCCAGCAGCTTGCGCTGCGCAATGAATACGACCAGCGCAAACACGGTGAGGATCAGCGCCAGGGACGCGGCGCGCCCCTGGTCAAACTGCGCGCCGACGATGGCGAAGAAGATTTCGGTCGACAGCACTGCGAACTGCCCGCCCACGACGATCGGGTTGCCGAAGTCGGCCAGGCTTTCGATAAATCCGACCAGGAAGGCATTCGCCAATCCCGGCTTCAGCAGCGGCAAGGTCACCGTCCTGAAGGTCGTGTGCGGATGCGCGCGCAGTGTTTGCGCCGCCTCTTCAAGCGACGGCGCGATGCCCTGCACGACACCACGCATGATCAGGAAGGCGATCGGCGTGAACGCGAACAGCTGTGCCATGAACACGCCGAAGCCGCCGTAAAACCAGCGCGACGGTGCGATGCCCAATGACCATTCGAGGAGTTGGTTCACGAGACCGGCGCGGCCGAACAACAAGATCAGGCCGAGGCCGACAACGAATGGGGGCGTGATGATGGGCAACAGCGCGAGCAGGTTGAGCGGCTTGACCAAACGGCGTTGGCCGCGTTCGGCCAGCAGTGCGATCAGCGTACCCAGGAGCGTCGTGCCTGCGGCAGTGCACAGTGCCAGGGCAAGCGTGTTCCATGCCGCACCGCAGCGTGTGCCGCGCGTCAGGCAAGCCAGGCCCCA
The DNA here is from genome assembly GCA_049297615.1 of Burkholderiaceae bacterium. Lineage (GTDB taxonomy): Bacteria > Pseudomonadota > Gammaproteobacteria > Burkholderiales > Burkholderiaceae_C > JAEMQF01. The sequence goes on along the minus strand of JBAQUQ010000047.1, from coordinate 49,897 downwards.
GACCCGCTCGTTGGCGACTCGCTCGGCCAGATTGACGAGGGTGAATTCACCTGCCTCGTCGAAAAAAGCCCCGCTCAGAGCCCTGAGCACCGGCAGGGCGATGAACAGAAGCAGCAAGGCCGCACACCCGACCACGGCGCCGGCGACAAAGGAATCGCCGCGGAAGTAGCCGAGCTGCGAAAGGCCGGCGCCGAGCAGCATCAGCAGCGCCAGCAGGGTCAGCGCACCCCCCAGGCCGACGCCGAACTGGCCAGCCGCGAGCACGCCGAAGCTTTGTTCGAGCCAGGCGAACGACCAGCCTTTCGCGCCGATGGCAAAACCGCTCAGAAGCAAGCCGGCAATACCCAGCACCCCACCCGCCACGAGGAGCCGCCCTTGCGGCGCACCCGCGGGCAGGCACCATCCCAATGCAGCCAGTGCGAGGCCAGCCAGCGCTACCCACAACCACGGACGGTGATGGAATGCTGCCTGCACAGAGCCGCTCGCCGTCTCGCCTGCGCCAAATACACCGGGCAGAGACTCCAGCACCGACATGTCGGCCGACAAGTACCAGGGCAACAGCACAAACGACAGCGTGCCCAGCAGCAGCCAGCCGGCGATGGCCTGCGACGCGGGACGGGGCGCGCGAATCACTGCATTAACGCGGCAATGCGTTGACTTCCTTCTCCCACTTCGAGATCAGCCGCTTGCGCTCGGCGCTCGCGCCGTACTTCGCGTAGTCGTAATTGATGAACCTGATCTTCTTGAAGTCAGGCACATTGGCATCGACTGGCGTGGCCTTGTGCGACGGCAATTGGTACTGCTTGGCCGCAGCGCCGAACTGCTGTGCCTGCGGGGTCAATGCCCATTCGTAGAACGCCTTGGCCTGTTCCAGATTCCGCGCGCCTTTGACGATGCTCATCGAGCCGATTTCAGCACCCGTGCCCTCGGCCGGCGTGACGGTTTCGACCGGAAAGCCCTGCAGCTTTTCGCCCGGGCCGTCGTGCACGAAGCTGATCGAGACGCTCGCCTCGCCGCGCGCCACGTTCTTGATCGGCCCGGTTCCGCTGCGCGTGTACTGGCTGATGTTCTTGTGCAGCGCCTTCATGTAGTCGAAGGCCTTGTCTTCTCCCATGAGTTGCACGAGGGTAGCGACCATGGTGTACGCGGTGCCGCTGCTCGCCGGATTCGCGACTTGGATCTCGCCTTTGTACTCGGGCTTGAGCAGGTCGGCCCAGCTCTTGGGCACTCCGAGTTTCTTCTTTGCAACCAGTTCCGTGTTGTAGCCAAAGCCCAGCGGCCCGGAGTAGATGCCCACCGTGCGATACGCAGACTGTGCAGCTTGCGCCTGCGCCCAGCCGTGCAAGTCTTTCAGCGTGGCCGACTTGTATTCCAGCGACAAGTCCTGCTCGGCGGCCTGCAGGTGTGGGTCGCCGGTGCCGCCGAACCAAACGTCGGTCTTGGGATTGGCCCGCTCGGCGATCAACTGCGCGAGTGCCTCGCCCGAACCCTTCAAGGTCATATTGACCTTGATGCCGGTGGACTTGGCAAACACGGTCTGGATCAGGTTGCACCAATCGGCTTGCACCGAACAAATGATGTTGACCTGGCCTTGCTGGGCGGGTGCCGATTGAGCCCACAACACGCCGAGCGCAATCATCCATTTCTTCATTGACTTGTCTCCTCGACTTGACGCAAGGCAGAACGCCCGCGCGTCCGGTTCATGGTAGCGGGCTGAGCCGGGCAAACCTGCCCGCACTGGCTCGGGAGTAACCCGCACTGACCCTGCCCCGCAGGGTTAGCATCGGCCATGAAACACAATGGCCTGGGTTCGACCCATTCCTGAGGCTGCAACACCATGTCCTTTGACCTCGTTCTCTTCGGCGGCACTGGCGACCTGACCTGGCGCAAGTTGATGCCCGCGCTGTTTCAGGCCTGGCGGCACGGCAAATTGCCCGAGGACGGACGCATCATCGCGGTGGCGCGCGATGAGCGCAGCGACGCCGCCTACCGGGCCTTTATTCGCGACAGGTTCGTCGAGGTCGACACTGCCAAGCGCCCGCACGAGGACGAATTCGCGCGCTTCGCGCAACTGCTGCATTACCGCCGCATGGATCTGGCGCTGCCCGACCACTATGCCGGGCTGAAAGAGGCGATCGATGCGCGAGGCGCCGACAGCGTCGTGCTGTTCCTCGCGACCAGCCCGCACCTGTTTCCGCAGATCTGCGAGCAGCTCGGCCAGATTGGCCTGAACGGGGCCAAAGTTCGCGTCGTTCTCGAAAAGCCCCTTGGCCACGATCTGGCGAGCGCCCGGAAGATCAACCACGTCGTGCGCGCCGCGTTCAGCGAAACGCAGGCGCTGCGTATCGATCACTACCTCGGCAAGCCTGCCGTGCAGAACCTGATGGCACTGCGCTTCGGCAATGCGCTGTTCGAGCCGCTGTGGCGGCGCGAGAGCATCTCCAATATCCAGATCACGCTGGCCGAAGGCCTGGGCGTGGGAATGCGAGGCGACTTCTACGACCGCACCGGCGCGTTGCGCGACATGATCCAGAACCACGCGCTGCAGCTGCTGACGATGGTCGCGATGGAGCCGCCGATCAGCAACGATGCCGACGCGATCCGCGACGAGAAGCTCAAGGTGCTGCGCTCGCTCAAGCCTTTCGGCGTCGAATCGATCGCGCGCGACGTCGTTCGCGGCCAGTACCGCGCGGGCACCCACGGCGGCCAGAAAGTGCCCGGATACCTTGATGAGACCAAGGTGCCGCCCGACAGCCGCTGCGAAACTTTCGTCGCCTTGCGCACCGAAATCCAGAACTGGCGCTGGGCCGGAGTGCCGTTTTATCTGCGCACCGGCAAGCGCCTGGCCGCGCGCGACGCGCAAATCGTCGTCAACTTCCGGCCCACGCCGCACAGCATCTTCCCGGGCGTGAACCAGCCGAACAAGCTCGTCATCAACCTGCAACCCGAAGACGGACTGAAGTTGCACCTGCTTGCCGCCAAGGGCGCGCGTCAGCACGAAACCTTGTCGCCGGTGTCGCTCGACCTGGACTTCGACAAGGCGTTTGCGCAGGACCGCGTGGGCGGCTACGAGCGCCTGTTGCTCGACGCGCTCGCCGGAAAGCTGAATCTGTTCGTGCGCAGCGACGAGCAGGAACAGGCCTGGAGCTGGGTCGAGCCCATCCTCGAGGCCTGGAAACTCGACACCGCCGCGCCGCGTCCATACGCCGCCGGCACCTGGGGGCCCGCGGCAGCCAGCGCATTGGTCGCGCGCGACGGCAATGCCTGGATCGAGGAGCAATGATCCGCAGTGGCAGAGGCGGAGCCCGCCTCAGGCCAGGCGCACGGCGTCGAACTCTCCGTGCAATGCGCGCCAAACGACGGGCGGCGTGAGCGGCATCTGCACTTTCTCGGCATTGCGCCCGAGGCCGGCTTCGGCCAGCGCATCGATCACCGCATTCACCACCGCTGGCGTCGCGCCTATCGTGCCGAGTTCGCCCACACCCTTGGCACCCAGCACATTCGTGCGGCACGGCACTGAGCTGTCGAACACCGTTTTGAAGCCACGAAAGATATCGGCGCGCGGCAGTGCATAGTCCATGAAGCTCGCGCTGAGCAACTGGCCACTGTCCTTGTCGTAGACCACTTGCTCGCACAAGGCCTGGCCGATGCCTTGCACAGCCCCGCCTTCGATCTGGCCGCGCACGATTTGCGGGCTGATGACACGGCCGATGTCGTTCACCGACGCGTAGGCAACAAGCTCGACACTCCCGGTGTCAGGGTCGACTTCGACTTCGCAGATGTGGCAAGCATTCGGCCAGCTCGGTGCGCCGGCCGTGGCGGTACCAGTCATCGTGATTCGCGCCTGGCTTTGCTTCGCAGCGAGTTCGAACAGGTCGATGCCCAGATCGGTACCGACCACGTTGAATCGGCCAGCGCGGTACTCGATGTCCGAGGCAGCGGCCTCCAGCGCCTCCCCGGCCAGCAGTTTGGCGTGTTCGACGGTGCGCTGCGAGGCGACATGCACGGCCGAGCCGCCAGTGAACAAGGAGCGTGAGCCGGCGCTGCCGAAACCGGTGGCGCGATCCGTGTCGCCTTGCAGCACGCGGATGCGTTCGATGGGCACGTCGAAAACGTCAACCGCGAGTTGCGCGTAACTCGTGGCGATGCCCTGCCCCATCGCCTGCGTCGCACTCGTCAGTTCGATGATTCCTTCGGGCAACACGTTCACCGTCACGTTTTCGTCGAGAACATTGCCGCTGGTCCATTCGAGGAAGGTGGCGATGCCGCGGCCGCGCAACTTGCCGCGCCCTTTGCTCTCGAGGCGGCGCGACGCAAACCCCCTCCAGTTGGCCAGCGCCAGGCCCTGGTCGAGAATTCCCTCGAACTCGCCGCAGTCGTAGACCTGGGCCATCGGGTTCGTGTAGGGCATCTGGGAGGGCTTGATCATGTTGCGCCGGCGCAGCTCCGCCGGGTCGACACCCATCTTGCGCGCCGCTGCGTCCATCAAGCGCTCGACGACGTAGATCGCCTCGGGGCGTCCGGCGCCGCGGTAGGCGCCCACCGGCGTCACATTGCTCATCACCGCCGTGAGGTGCAGCGAGATCGCTGCAATGTCGTAGATGCTCGTTGTCACCCAAGGACCCACGAGCAAGGAGATGAGCACACCCGTTGCTGTGGCGTAGCCGCCGACGTTGGCCAGGGATCGCACGCGAAGCGCCAAGACTTGTCCGTTCGCCGCGAGCGCCATCTCGGCGTGGCTGATCACATCGCGGCCGTGCGAGGACGCGCTGAATTCTTCGAGCCGCTGCGCGCACCATTTGACGGGGCGCCGCAAAGTGCGCGCCGCGTGCGCGACGACGATATCCTCCGGGTAAATGCCGGTCTTCATGCCGAAGCCGCCGCCTACATCGCCCACCAGCACACGCACCTGCGCGGCTGCCAGGTCGGGCAGCGTTGCGACCAGGCCGTCGCGAACGGCGGTGGGCATCTGGCTCGACAAGGTGACGTGCAGCCGGCCGCTGGCGGTGTCGATTTCGGCGAGCACGACGCGTGGCTCGATCGCGCTGGGCGCAACCCGTTGGTTGACGATGTCCAGGGCCACCGTGTGCGCGGCACGCGCGAACGCCGCGTCGGTGGCAGCGGCGTCGCCGTGGCGCATCTCGGAGGCGATGTTGTCGGGTGCGGCTTCGCACAGGACCGGTGCACCCGGCTGCATGGCGCTGACGGCGTCGACGACAGCGGGCAGCTCTTCATACTCGACGCGCACTGCATCGACGCCGGCCAGCGCTGCGTCGCGGCTGAGGGCCACCACTGCGACAACCGCTTCGCCGGCATAACGCACGCGCCCGACGGCAAGCGGGTAGCGTGGTGCGCTGGCCGCCGGCGAACCGTCGGGTCGGGGAAAGGGAATGGCAACGGGCATCGCCTTCACGCCGGCGGCAATCAAGTCGGCACCGCAGTACACCGCCAATACGCCCGGCAGCGCGCGAGCAGCGCTCGAGTCCACCGAGACCAGGCGCGCATGCGCATGGGGCGAGCGCAGGAACAGCAAATGCGTCTGACCGGACCGATTCAAGTCGTCGGTGAATTGGCCCTTGCCGGCCACCAGGCTGGGGTCTTCGACGCGGCGTACCGTTTTGCCGCTGCCGAAGCGGCCGACATCAAGGGGTGCATTCATCGCGCACTCCGGCTCGCGGCGATAAGCTGGGCAGCACGCTGCACGGCGGCGACGATGTTGACATAGCCGGTGCAGCGGCACAGATTGCCTTCCAGCGCCTCGACGATTTGTGCCTCGTTCGGCTGCGCCACTGTCTTGAGCAAGCCGCTGGCCGCCATCAACATGCCCGGGGTGCAAAACCCGCATTGCAGGCCGTGGCAAGCCATGAAGGCTTCTTGCAGCGGGTGCGGTTTGCCGTCGGCGCCGGCCAGTCCTTCCACCGTGGTGACGCGCCGGCCCTGTGCTTGCAAAGCGAGCAGGCTGCAGCTCTTCACGGGCATGTCGTCGAGCAACACGGTGCACGCGCCACACTGGCTGGTGTCGCAACCGCCGTGCGTGCCAGTCAGCGCGAGCGACCCGCGCAGCAGGTCGAGCAACAGCACGGTGGGTTCGATGTCGGTCACGACCGGCTGGCCGTTGACCTGGAGACCTAGGCTTGTCATGGGAGATTTCGCGATGCTCAGGGCTCGATCCTAGCCCGAGTTTGCCAAGTTCGCGGCCAGAGCTGCCTTGGCGAAGCCTTCAAGCACCGCCGCTTCCCGGCGTCAGCGGCGTGCCCGTTTGGGCTTCGACCCAGCGCGCCAACTCGCTGAGGCTGGCCCCCGGTGCGGCGGCGTGTGCCGCGCAACGCCAGAGCTGTTCGCCCAGGCTGGACAGCGGCAAATCCAGCTGAGCTTGGCGCGCCAGCCCCATCGCAATGCCGATGTCTTTGAGCATCAGCTCGAGTTTGAACGGGTCGTCGAAGGTTCGGCTGACGATGCGCTGGGCGATGTGGTTCTCGCTGATCCACGACTGGCCGGTCGATAGATTCAGCACTTCGGTCATCACCCTTGGATCCAGGCCGAATCGCTTGCCGATCACCAAGCCTTCGGTGGTGGCGCTGAATGTCATCGCCGTGATCAGGTTGTTGATGCACTTCATCGCGTGGCCGCAGCCCAGGCCACCGAGGTGGAAGACGCAGCGGCCCAGGAGATCGAGCAGTGGCCGCACCCGCTGCACGTGCTGCGCGTCGCCACCGACCATGAATACGAGCTCGGCCGCCTGCGCGCCCCACTGTGCGCCCGACACCGGGGCGTCGACCATGGCGATGCCCTTGTCGGCCAGTGCCCGGGCCGTTTGCCGCGTGATCCAGGGTTCGGCCGACGAAGTGTCGAGCAGTATCGCGCCGGGCTTCAGGGTTTGCAGCAGGCCATGCACGCCCAGGCTCACGTCACGAACGACTTCGCCACTGGGTAGCATGGTGACGACGATGTCGCTGCGTGTGCCGACCTCGGCCGGCGTGGCACCGGCACGCGCCGCGCCGCCCAGGGTTTTCGCCAAGTCCGCAGCGATGCTGGCGTCCAGGTCGTGCAGGGTCAGCGTGTGTCCGGCCTTGGCAAGATGCGTGGCCATCGGCGTGCCCATCACGCCCAGGCCGATGAAACCGATATTCATGGAGCCGGGCTCGTGGTTCGGCTAAAGGCGCAACAACCTCGGCAGGATCAGGCTGATGTCCGGAAATGCCACCAGAATCGCGAGCAGCAGCACGACAGCCACGGCGAACGGCGTCACCCCGCGAAACACCGTGGCGGTGGAGACCCCGCTGAGCATGCTCTTGACGACGAACATATTCATTCCAACCGGTGGGCTGATCAGGCCGATCTGCACCACCACCACGATGATGATGCCGAACCAGACGGGGTCGAACCCCAGGCCCACGACGAGCGGAAAGAACACGGGGACGGTCAGCAAGATCATCGACAACTCTTCCATCGCGGTACCCAGGATCACATAGATCGCGCAGATCGCGATCATCACAGTGACCGGGCTGATTTGGTACTGCGTCACGAAGGCCTTCAAGTCGCCTGGCATCGACGTGTAGTTGACGAAGTTCGCGAACACCAGCGCGCCCACCAGGATCATGAACAGCATGCCCGTCGTGCGCGCGCTGTCCACCAGCACCGCGAACAGCACCTTGGGCGTCAATACACGGCGCGCGAAGGCAAAGCAAAACGCACCGAAGGCACCGATGCCCGCGCCTTCCGTCGCTGTGAATACTCCGCCGTAAATCCCACCCATCACGATGATGAACAGCACCGCGACGGCCCACACCTCTTGCAGCGCGACCAGACGTTCGCGCCACGAGGCGCGCTCGGCGTGCGGGCCCGCCGCCGGATCACGCCAGCACAGGTACTGCACGGCGCCGCACAGCAGGGCCACCGCCAGCAAGCCCGGCAGCACGCCGGCCGCGAACAGTTTGCCGATGCTCGTCTCCGTCATGATGCCGTAGATCACCATGATCGTCGAGGGCGGAACCAGGATGCCCAGGGTCCCGCCCGAAGCGATGGCGCCGACCGCCAATTCGTCGGAATAGCGATGGTCGCGCATCGATGGATACGCCACCTTCGTCATCGTCGCTGCGGTTGCGATCGACGAGCCGCAGATCGCGCCGAAGCCGGCACAGGCGATGATGGTGGCCATCGCCAGCCCGCCGCGCAAGTGGCCCACACAGGTGTACGCCGCACGGTACAGCTCTTTGGACATTCCGGCGCGCGTGACGAAGTTGCCCATCAAGATGAACAGCGGCACGACCGACAGCGTGTACTGGAAACCCGATTCGTAAACGACCGTGGTCGCCGACGCCATCGAAGGCCCCAGGCCGCGCATCCACCACAGGCCGAGAAAACCTGCCAAGCCCATCGCCAGCGCGATCGGCACGCGCATGAAGGCCAGCACCATCATCAGCGCGAGGCCGCACAGGGCTTCGGTCATGCTGAGCTCAGATGATGGTCTTGCCTTCGTCCGCGCGGTGCGGCACGAAGATCAGCGCGAGGTGAATGAGGGCGGCGATGACGATCATCGTGCCCATCGCGTAGGCCACCGGCGCCAGCGGCAGCTTGAGCACGCTGGTCGTGTCGCCGTATTCGGCCACGCGCACGGCGCGCTGAAAAATGAGATAGCCGATGCCGCCCAGCGTGAGAAAGCAAATGACGTCGGCGAGCACATCGAGTGCGCGTTTCACGTCGCGCGACATGAAGCTGTCGAAGGTGTCGATGACGATGTGCGCGCGCCGTTTCGACACCAGGGGCAAGCCGCAGTAGATGAGGGCGGCGAGCATCATCTCCGTCAGTTCGAAACCACCCGAAATCGGCTTGTTGAAAACGTAGCGGCCGATCACGTCGACGGCCGTGAGCAGCATCATCGAAAACAACACGATCGCTGAGGTCAGGCCCAGAGCCGCCTCCAGCCAAGCGCCCAAGCGGTTCATGCCGCCACGGCAGCGCGACGCCGCTGCGCGCGCCGGGCCCAGGCGTCGAACGTGAGATTCATGATGCGGTCGGTGCGCAGGAAATCGCGAGCCCGACGCGCCTCTTGGCCGTCGAGCGGCTTCGCGCCGCCGACTTTTTCCGCGTCGAGCTGTTGGCGTGCCATGCGTTCCATGAACACGGCGAGAAAATTCGCCTCCTGCACCGTGCGCCCGGCGGTAAGGATGCCATGGTGGGCCAGCAGCATCGCGTGTTTGTCGCCCAGGCCGGCGGCGACCTGTTCGCCTTCGCGGTCGGCAGTGGGCAACCCGAGCCAACGCGGCAGATACGACGTGTCCTCGAACAGCGGCGTGGCGTCCATGTGGGCGATCAGAAGCGGGCGCTGCGCTGCCGCGAGTGCCGATGCAGCCGGCGCATGGCTATGCGCAACCGCGTTCACGTCAGGGCGCGCCCGATAGACCCAGACGTGGAAGCGCGTCGCCGGGTTCGGCTCGCGAACGCCGAAGGCACCGTCGCCGGCCAGCACGTTCAGCTCGGCGTCAATCAACAGCCAGGCAGCGGGCGTCACCTCGTCGAACGCCAGCCCGAGCGGCAGCGTCCAGTAGGTCCCTGGCTTGGGGCCGCGCGCCGTCAGCTGACCGGCGAGTCCCGATTCATGGCCTTCGTCGGCGAGGATCCAGGCGCTGTGCGTCAGATCGGCGCGCGGGTCGCCTGCGCTGTAATCGCTGCTCACGGGGGCGACCGGTTGGCGCATCAGCGCCATCAATTGCCGGCGGCGGCCCTCTTCAACTCCTCATGAAACTCGGCGAATACCTTTGCGCCGTCGATGCCTTTTGCATTGGCCGCCTTGATCCAGTCCTGCACGAGGGGCTCGGTGCGCTTGCGAACATCGGCAACAAACGCCGGGCTCGCATCGGCAATCGTCGCGCCTGCGGCGCGCAGCGTGTCCAGACCGACCTTGTCGGCGGCGTCCCAGGCCTGGCCGGCCAGGCGCGCCAGCGCTTCGCCCGAGACCGAGGTGATCGCGTCCTGGTCTTGTTTGGACAGCTTGTTCCATTTGTCCTCGTTCATGAAGAAGCCGAACGACGACGAATAAAAGCCGCCCGGGAAAATGGTTGCGTACTTGACGACTTTGTCCAGATTGAACGACTTGATCGACTCGGCGGGGAAGAAGGTGCCGTCGGCCACGCCCGAGGACAACAACTCGTAGGACTCGGGCGCGGGCTTGACGAAGGCCGAAGCACCCATCGCCTTGGCCGAGGCTTCCGCGATGCCCCCGCCCGTGCGAATCTTCATTCCCGCCAGGTCGGCAACCGCATTCACCTGTTTCTTTACGGTGAACATGTGGCCCGGGCCGTGGGTGAACACACCCAGCAGCTTGACGCCTTTGTATTCGTTCGCCGCGTGCAGGTACTTCCAGTGCATGCGCGAAAACGCGATCGAGTTGGCAACCGCGGTGCTGCCATTGCCCGGCAATTCGGCCAGCAGGGGCAAGGGATGGCGTGCCGGGGTATAGCTCGCCGTCACATACGACACATCGACCAGGCCGTCGCGCACGGCGTCAAACGTCCCCGGAGGCGCAGACGGATGCTTGGGTAGCAACTGCAGCTTGACGCGTCCTTGCGTCGCCTTTTCCACCGCCGCCGCCCAGCCGCCGAGAACGTCGCGCGTCAGCAAGTGCGTTGGACCGACCCAGCTCGACATCGTGAGCGTGGTCTGCGCCGACACGCTGCCAAGGCCGCAGGCCAGCAACAGTGCGGCCGCGACGGAGGCCGGTTTGGATCGATTGAAGGTCATGCGAGTCTCCTGGGCAGAATTTCGATTGAATAGCGAAAGTCGAGCCTAGCACTGTGCCGGCAAGCGCGGTGTCGGGCAATGCGAATCATCCCTGAGACGGGCCTGGGCCGGTGCGCTCGCGCAAGCGCATGCGCAAGCCCTTCGGCGCCCTGGTGAAGGACAAGCGCTCGCGCGCGTCACCGCCCTGCGCGTGACTTCCTTCGGGGCGCCCCACTCGTGCCTCACTTCTTCGGTGGCACGCCCACGGGTCGTGCCCACTGAAACCTTCAACGCTGGGGCATGTCACGCACCGAAAAACCCATGCTGACGACGGCGTCATCGGGAATCGCAGGCATCGTGGCGTTCCAGGCCAGCCAGGTGTCGCGCATCGCTGCCAGGCGAGCGGGCTCGCGCGCCGCGTGATTGGCGCGTTCGCGCTCGTCGGCCGCGAGGTTGAACAGGTACTCGTGCGCGTCGACCTGGAGGTATTTCCAGGCGCCAAAGCGCAAGGCGCGCTGCTGGCGATGTTTCATGCGCCAAAACATGGGCCGCGCAAAACGGTGGCCGGGCTCGCGCAACACCGGCAGCAGCGAGACGCCGTCGAGCGGATAGGCGGCGTCTGCCGCGACCCCTGCGGCGGCCAACACCGTGGCCGCCCAATCCATCGTCAGGCAATGTTGCTCGCTCGACTCCCCGGGCGCTATGACCGCGGGCCAGTGTGCGATCCAGGGCACACGAATGCCGCCTTCGGTGAGATCCATCTTGCCGCCCACCAGGGGCCAGTTGTCGGAGAAACGCTCGCCGCCGTTGTCGCTGGTGAAGACAACGAGCGTATTGCGAGCCAGCCCCTGGTCGCGCAAGACTCGCATGACCCAGCCTATGCCTTCGTCCATGTGCCCGATCATGCGCCGGTAGCTGTGGATACTGCCACCGTGCAAGTGGAAGAGCTGCTCGCGCAGGTGCTCTGCCTGCATTGCGTCGTCGCGTGTTTCCCAGGGCCAATGCGGCGCGGTGTAGTGCAGGCTGAGAAAGAACGGTGCTGAGCCACCAGCGCTGCGTGTAATGAAATCAACGGCACGACGCGAAATCAGATCGGTGAGGTAGCCCACGTCATGGCACTCTTGTTCGCCCTGCCACAGATCGTGCACACCGTTCGACGCGGTGTGGGCGAAGTAGTCGACGCCCCCTGACATCGGACCGTAGAACTCGTCATAGCCTGAGCGCAATGGCCCGAAGGCCGGCGGGAAACCAAGGTGCCATTTGCCGATCAACGCCGTGCGGTAGCCGCTCGCCCTCAGCAGCGACGGCAGGGTTGGGTGCTGTGGCGGCAGCCCGAGCGTCGTGCTGTCGCGGGAGCGAATGCTGATGGGCTCTTCGGCGGCACCACGCAGCCGATACTGGTAGCGCCCCGTCATCAAGGCGAAGCGCGTCGGTGAGCACACCGGCGAGTTCGCATAACCCTGGGTGAAGCGCAGCCCCTGCGCCGCGAGGCCGTCCAACACCGGCGAGACCGGTGCACGTGCGCCGTAACAGCCGAGGTCGGCATAGCCCAGGTCGTCGGCGACGATGAAGATGACGTTGGGTCGAGGCGCATTCATAATGTTTGCAATGTACTTGCCCAGCCATTTCGAGGAAACGCGCGTCGACGTGCTGCACAGGTCGATTCGCGCCCAGCCCTTGGGCTTGCTGATCACCCTGTCGGCGAGCGGCCTTCAAGCAAATCCGCTGCCGTTTCTGATTGACGAGGGTCCGACGCCCTTGGGCACGCTGCGCGGCCATGTCGCGCGCGCCAATCCGCTGTGGCGTGAGACACGCGGCGACGTCGACGCGCTGATCGTGTTCCAGGGCCCTCAAGCCTACATCTCACCGTCGATGTACGCGACCAAGGCCGCCACCGGCAAGGTGGTGCCGACCTGGAACTATGTGACGGTGCAGGCGCGCGGCAAGCTGCGCCCGGTGGATGACGCACAGTGGGTGCGCAACCTCGTCGAGCGCCTCACGCGCACGCACGAGGCGCCACGTGCCGTGCCCTGGGCGGTGAGCGACGCGCCGGCCAACTACATCACGACGATGTTGGGGGCGATCGTCGGCATCGAGGTCGAACTGGTCGCGCTACAAGGCAAGTGGAAAGTCAGCCAAAACCGCGACGCGGTCGATCGACAAGGAGTTGCCTATGGTCTGGAACAGCAGGCGCAGGCGAGCGGCGACGCTCAGGCGCTGGCGATGGCCAAGCTCGTTGCGCGCACCGACGCCGCCTGACTGGTGCGATGCGCCGGCGGTGCACCGCGCACCATGAGCCCGTCTTGGGGCAACGCTGAACAAGTCCCACGCGGGCCGCGCATCCTCCCTTTGGGCGGTCTGCGGCGTTGCAAATCCTCGCCATAGCTTGGGCTATGGCTGCGGTTTGCGCCTTGCAGCCCATCCCAAATCGAGGCGCGCGCCCTCGCCGGGACTTGTTCAGCGTCGCCTTAGAACGGAATATCGTCGTCCATGTTGTCGAAGCCGGTGGCCGACTTCGTTGCGGGCTTTGCCGCCGCAGCCGCAGAGGCGGGCCGCGACGCCGGTGTCGGCCGATCGCCGAAGCCCGAAGGCGCGCCTTCATCGGCAGGGCCACCGCCCGCGCCTTCACGGCTGCCAAGCAACTTCATATCCTCGGCGACGATCTCGGTGGTGTAACGATCCACGCCTTCTTTGTCTTGCCACTTGCGCGTCTTCAGGCGGCCCTCGATGTAGACCGCGCGGCCCTTCTTCAGATATTCACCGGCCACTTCGGCTTGGCGGTCGTACAACACAACCCGGTGCCACTCCGTGTCCTCCATCTTCTCGCCCGAGTCCTTGGACTTCCAGGTGCGACTGGTAGCCACATTGATATTGCACACGGCGTTGCCGTTGGGCGTGTAGCGCACTTCGGGGTCTTTGCCGAGGTTGCCGATGATGATGACTTTGTTGACTGAGGCCATGATCTGCGCTCCGGGACGGGTGGTAGGTCGGGAAGATTATCGTCCCGCCCGCCAGCCCCATTGAAGCGGCAATAAGACCCCGTCGAGGCTCGCGCCGAAGACCAGGCCAGGGCCCGATCAGCAGCCCCTGAAATCAGGGCTGAAAGCTCTTCGCGCCCATCTGCCATAGCAGGAACGAATACCAGTCGGCGCGTTCCTCGATCTGCTGCGCGTTGCCCAAGCCGGAGCCGGCGTTGACGTCCATGCGCAGCAGAACCGGCTTGTCGCCCGACGTGGCAGCCATCAGTCGCGCCGCAGTCTTGGTGCTCTGCCACACTTCGGCGCGCCCATCGCTTACGCCGTGCGTTAACAGCACCGCGGGGTAAACCGTGCCGGTCTGGATGTTCGCATACGTGCTCATCGCCAGCAGCGCCTTGAACCCCGCCCCCGTCTTCACACTGCCGAACTCTGCGATGTGGGCCGCGCCGCCGGGTGTCGCCTCGAATCGAAGGCTGTCGAGCGCGCCGCCAGCTGCGACGACGGCAGCGAACAGGTCGGGGCGCTCCGTCATTGCCCGGCCCACCAGGATACCGCCGGCGCCGCTGCCGAAAATGCCGAGTTTGCTCGGCTGCGTGAACTTCGCGGCGATCAGGTATTCGGCACAGGCAATGAAGTCCTTCCAGGAGTTGGGTTTGGTCGCCTGCAAGCCGCCCCGGTACCAGTCTTGCCCGTAGACGCCGCTGCCGCGAGGGTTCGCCACGGCCAAGACGCCGCCGGCGTCCAGCCAAGCCAGGCGACTGACGGCGAAAACCGATTCGGCCGTGATGCCGTAGCTGGCATAGCCGTACATCAAGGTCGGGTTGCCGGCGTTCAGCACCACGTCTTTGCGGTGAATGATGGACAGCGGCACCAGCGCGCCATCGTGGCTCTTGACCTTGACTTCCGTCGCGACGATGTCGGCCGGCGTGTCGAAGGGACCGGTCGGCTGCAAGCCGGTGTTGCTGACCCTGCCGTCCGCTGCCACGGCAAACACCTGGCGGGCGCGGGTCCAGCTCTGCAGGTCGATCATCACGCCGGGCAAACGCGGGTCGGCCGAGTCCACCGCGGTGCCGGCGAGTTCGAACGCTCCTTGCACAGGCAGAGGCACTTCGATCGGCTGCGATGCTGCGGCCGCCGGGCTGTGAGCGCGCTTGAACAGCCGCTTGACGTTGCCGTCGCGGGCTTCGATATAGAGGGCGTCGGCGGCAGCAACGATATCGAGCAGGGCAAGGTCCGACTCAGCCATGACTTCAGTGGCCGAGCGAATATTCGGCGCGTCGAGATTCATGGCGATCACACGTGAACGCGGCGCGCCCTTATGACTCACCATGTACAGCGTGTTGTCGAAGTAGGCCAAGCGGGTCACGGCGTCGGCCGCACCGATGATTCCTCTCCACTGCGGTTTACCGGAAAGCACGCTGCGCTGCGGCGCCAGGAAGACCGTCAATTCGCGCCGCGCGGCATTGTTGGCCATGCCGATCGCCCAGCGGCCGTCGTGCGTGAGCTTGACCAAGGGGGTGTCCACGGGTCCGATATCGAGACCCTTGATCGCGCTACCGAACACCGGCCGCGCTGCACTGGCCGGCTGCCCCAGGCGCAGCACATGGGTCTGGCTGTTCTGGTACTTCTGCAACTGCGGCGTGCCTTTGCCCGCGGCCTGCAAGCGGTTGAACACCAGCGCCTTGCCGTCGGGCGACCAGTCAACGCCGCCGAGTTCGGCGCGCGTGATCGGCGCGCCGAGTGTGCGTCCGCCACGCGTGTCCAGCACGCTCATGATCGCCTCCGAGCCTTGTCTGGACATGCCGAAGGCGACCAGGCGGCCATCAGGAGAAGGGCTGAACCAGTTGATCACATGGGGCTTGCCGGTGCGCTTTTCCAGTGCCAGCGGATCGATCAACAATTTCTCTTTGCCGCTCATCCCGCGGCGCATGACGAGCTTGAAGGGCTCATCGGCGGTGTCGCGGCGCTCCATGAAGTAGAGCTCGCCGGGAACGCGCTTGATATGCATCACGCGCTCGGGTGTCGATGCGTCATAGCGCCTGATGTTCTGCAGCAGGGTGTCGCGTCCGGGAATTCCCGCGAGCGTGGTACGGGCGTGCCGGTCTTGGGCCTCCATCCACTCCACCACTTCGGGGTCGGATTTGTCTTCGAAGTAGCGATAGGGGTCGTCGACGCTCACGCCGAAGTAGCGCTCGCTGACATTGCGAACCGCGGCCAGCGGCGGTGGCCCCGGCTGGGCCAGGCTGCCTGTGGCCAGCAGGCAGAACAGGACGAAGGCCACCGGGCGCAATCGAGCGCAGATTCGGCAAGGTCGAGTCATTCAGCGACGCCTCCTGTGCGGGGGTCCCCGGCTTCGATGCGGCGGGCGCACATTTTCACCCCGCATTGCAGGGCGATGGTTCACTCGAATCGTGAAGACAGCACGTCGCGTAACATCACGTTCGCCTATCCCTTGTCATGCCTGCGCCCGATCTCCAGTCCGCCGACCCGGCGTCCGACATCCTTCAACAGGTCTTCGGCTACAGCGAGTTTCGCGGTGACCAGGGCGAGATCATCGAGCACGTGAGCGGCGGCGGCGACGCGCTGGTGCTGATGCCCACCGGCGGCGGCAAAAGCCTCTGTTACCAGGTGCCCGCCGTGCTGCGGCACCGCCGCGAACGCGGCGTGACCGTCGTCGTAAGCCCGCTCATCGCGCTGATGCACGATCAGGTGGGCGCGCTCGCTGAACTCGGTATACGCGCTGCATTCCTGAATTCGACCTTGTCCAACGACGAAGCGCAGACCATCGAGCGCGAAATGATGAGTGGTCGCCTGGTGCTGCTGTACGCCGCGCCGGAGCGCGTGACGACCCCCCGATTCCTGGCCCAGCTCGATTCCTTGCTGGAGCGCGACTTGCTGAGCCTGTTTGCGATCGACGAAGCGCATTGCGTCAGCCAATGGGGCCACGACTTCCGCGAAGACTACCTCGCCTTGAGCGTGCTCCACGAGCGCTACCCGGAGGTGCCGCGCATCGCCTTGACGGCGACCGCCGATGCGACCACCCGCGCCGACATCATCGAGCGCCTGGCCCTGCGCGACGCGCGCGTTTTCGTCAGCAGCTTCGATCGGCCGAACATTCGCTACCGCATCGTCGAGAAGGACAACGCACGCCAACAACTGCTGCGTTTCCTGCGCGAGGAGCACGAGGGCGACGCCGGCATCGTGTATTGCCAAACCCGAAAGAAGGTCGATGAGTCGGCCGCCTGGCTGGCCGACGAAGGCCTGGCGGCGCTGCCTTATCACGCCGGGCTGGATGCCGACATGCGCCGGCGCCACCAGGACAGGTTCCTGCGCGAAGACGGCATCGTGATGGTCGCCACCATCGCCTTCGGCATGGGCATCGACAAACCCGACGTGCGCTTCGTCGCGCACCTGGATCTGCCGAAGAACATCGAGGGCTATTACCAGGAAACCGGCCGCGCCGGCCGCGACGGGCTTCCCGCAGACGCCTGGATGGCCTACGGCCTGGCCGATGTGGTGAACCAACGCCGCATGATCGACGAAAGCCCGGCCGCGGAAGAATTCAAGCGCCGCCAGCGCGGCAAACTCGATGCGTTGCTCGCACTGGCAGAAGCGCACGACTGCCGGCGCATGCGGCTGCTGGGTTATTTCGATGAAGCGAGTCAGGCTTGCGGCAATTGCGACAACTGTCTGCTCGCCCCCGCCACGTGGGACGCCACCGAGGCGGCGCGCATGGCGCTGAGTTGCATCTACCGATTTCACCAAGACCGCGGCCGGCGTTTCGGCGCGGGTCACTTGATCGACGTGTTGCGCGGCAAGGCCACCGACAAAGTGGCGCAGTTCGGCCATCAGGAATTGAGCACCTTCGGCATCGGTGCGAGTGTGAGCGAAGCACGCTGGCGCGGTGTGCTGCGCCAACTGATATCCCTCGGTCACTTGCGCACCGAGGGCGAATTCAACACCTTCGAACTGACACCGAGTTCGCGCCAGGTGCTGCGCGGCGACGTGAGCTTGCTGCTGCGCGAGAGCGACACCTCGCCCACGCGCGCAGAGGGTGGGCGCAGAACCAAGGGTGCCACGGGCGCGAAGCCGGCGCGGCCCACGATGCACGGCGCCGCGGCAGCCCTGGACGATGCCGCCCAGCAGCGTTTCGCGGCGCTGAAAGCCTGGCGCGCTGAAGTCGCACGCGCGCACAATCTGCCGGCATTCGTGGTGTTCCACGACGCCACCTTGACCGAAATGGCACGCCTGCGACCCGCCACGCTCGATGCGCTCGCCCAGATCAACGGCGTCGGGGTGAAGAAACTTCAGGCGTACGGCGCGCAGATTCTGCGGTTGTTGGAGCGCGAGGGTGACTGATTCGCCGGACCAGGTCAAGCTCGCCTCGCTGGCCCGTGGCGAATTCAACGCCGAGCTCGTACTGCCGTTTGCGCTGCGCATCGAGGACTTCCGGCTCGCGATGCAGGATGTCTACGATTTCTTCTTCGACGTGAACTCGGGCTTGGTGCTCAAGGGCCTGGAGCGGCTCGATGACACACTGCGGCCGGCCATCATGTCGGGGGTGTTGTCCGACATGCTTACCGCGAGCCTTGCGAAACATTCACGCACCCTGGTCGTGAACGGCTACTTCAACGGCCATCCGGACCTCGTCGTCAAAGGCCGGTATCCGAACAACAAGGTACAGGCCGGCGAGTTCGGCGTCGAGATCAAAACGACACGCAAGGCGGGCGGCGCCGTGGATACCCACGGGGCACGCGACCAATGGATGTGCGTCTTTGTTTATCAGGTCGACAATGTGTCGGAGCCTGCCACACGGCGACGCCCCATGACGTTCACCGAGGTCTACCTCGGGCAGGTCGGCGTTGCCGATTTCCGCAAGAATTCTCGAGGTGAATTGGGCACACGGACGGCAACGCTCGACGCTGCCGGCATCGCCAAACTTCGAAGAAGCTGGGTGTATCGCCTGAGTGCGGACAGGCCCGAGTCAGGCGGCGTCGACCGATAGTGCAGCCAGGCGCGGCAGAGCCTGACGCGCGATCTCGAAGTACGCCGCGTCGCGCTCGACGCCGATGCTGGAATACCCCAGAGCGTGCGCGGCGGCCAAAGTCGAACCCGATCCGGCGAACGGATCAAGCACAACGCCTTTGCCCAGAGGAAGCACCCCGCGCACCAAACGTCGCAAGAACGCCTGCGGCTTGAGACTGGGGTGCGCGGCGATTCTCCTCTCGCTGGTACGCGTTGGCGAGGACTCGATCACGTCGCCGAAAGGTTTGTCGTTCGAGATGCGCCTGAACCCACCCGTGCCCCACTTGCGCAGGTTGTCTTGCACCCGGCCCTCGATGGGCTTGCGGAACAGCAGCCATGGTTCCCACATCGAGCGCGGCATCACGCTCACGTCGGCGAATTCGACATGGGCCGCTTTGGGCCGGTCGCCGCCACGCATCGTCATCGTGAGGCGAACGAGTTCACCACGACGCTCGAGGCCAGCGCGCGACAGCGCACCCGAGACAATGAAAGACAACAGCGGATTGCTCGCGACCACCACATTGGCACCCGGCACGAGAACTCGGACCAGGCTCCTGCCCCAAGACAGGAAGAAGCGCTCGAGTTCGTCGAGGTCGGCTGGCTTGAGGACGGTGAAGCGCGGTAAAGGCGAGCGCTTCGCTCCGTCGAAACTCGGTGGAATTCGCCACACGCCACCGCGCCCGGCCCGCATCTTGTCCTGCTCGGTGTCCGAGTATTCGACCAGACCATAGGGCGGATCCGTCACGACGGCGTGCACTGAATTCGCGGGTTGAAGGTTCAGCCAAACATTGCAGTCCTGCAACACCATCGTCGCGTTGCCGTGGCGAAAGCTCGCGGGCTCGGAGCGCGAGTCGGTAGCGCGCGCAAACTTCTGGACTTCGAAGCCGCTCAGGACGTACTGAGCCCGATCCATGCGGGCAAACAGGTCAGGCGTATTGAGTCGAAGATAGGAGCGGATTGAAGACGCCGGAACCTCGCCGATCAGCGCCGCGACTTCGCCGGCAATCTCGTGAATCGAGGCAGCAGCAGGACGGCCCTCCAGCACACGCACGATTGCATCTCGGACTTCTCCCGGGCGTCTGCGCATTCTGCTTCTCGCAATGAATTCGATTCGAGTATAGACGTCCAGACGTCAACCGCGGCGTATTCTGCGTGCCGGGCCACCGCCGCTGACCTTGGTCGAGCAAGGTGCCACGCCGGCGGAAATCGCACCCTGATGCGATGCTGCGCGAGGCGCTACAGTGTCCGGACCCAGCTGCCAAATCGTTGTCATACACGCAGCGAAGAATCCGGCACCTCACAGGAGCAGCAATGGCCAAAGATTTCGACACGATGGAGTTCAGCAACACCTCGGCCAACCTGAGCATTCACCAGGTTTCCGATGCCGCACGGCGGCTCTGGATTCAAGGCGGCCTCACGGCGCTCGCTGCCGTGGTGTTCGGCCCCGTGCTACCGGGCTGCGCGGTATCGTCCAGCGGCGGTACGCTGCTCGGCTTCAAGTCCATCGCGAGCACTCGCAGCGACACCCTGGTCGTTCCCGATGGTTATGTGGCCAGCGCGATCGCGACCTGGGGCGAGCCGGTCGGCCTTGCCGGCGACATGCCGGCGTGGCGTCCCGACGCCAGCAACAGCGCCGCGGAGCAGGCGGTTCAGATGGGCATGCACCACGACGGCATCGAATTTTTCGCCCTCGACGGCTCGAAGCGCGGCCTTCTCGTGATGAACCACGAGTACACCGACGACGGCCTGTTGCACAGCGACGGCATGAAGACCTGGAACGCCGAGAAAGTGCGCAAGTCGCAAGCCGCGCATGGCGTCTCGGTGATCGAGCTGGTATGGCTGGAGGCCGCCGGCAAGGGCCGCTGGCAGATGGTGCGGCCTTCGTCGTTTGCGCGCCGCTTCACCGCCTACACACCGTTCACGCTGGCAGGGCCTGCGGCCGGCCACGCCCTGATGCGCACCGCTGCCGATCCGCAAGGCCGCACTGTGCTTGGAACGCTGAACAACTGTGCGAGCAGCCAGACCCCCTGGGGCACCTACCTGTCGGGCGAGGAGAACTTCGCCTACTATTTCGACGGCGGCGACACGCTCGACGCCCACCAGCGACGCTGGGGCATGCGTAAAGCGGGCTTCTACCGCTGGCCCGAACACGACGAGCGTTTCGACGCCCGCAAACATCCCAACGAATTCAACCGCTTCGGCTGGGTCGTCGAGATTGACCCGATGGACCCGAACTCCAAGCCCGTTAAGCGCACGGCCTTGGGGCGCGCGGCCCATGAAGGGGCGTGGATCGCGCTGACGCGCAGCCAGCGCGCCGTCGTCTATTCGGGCGAAGACGCGCGCTTCGAGTACATCTACAAGTTCGTCAGCCGCGACGCGGTGCGCCCGGCCGGTGCCGGCTTGACGGCGGCGCAGGCGAACTTCGAACTGCTCGACCACGGTACGCTCTATGTGGCACGTTTCGATGCCGACGGAACCGGGCATTGGCTTCCCCTGCTGGCCGGACACGGGCCGCTGACGGCGGTGAACGGCTTTGCCGACCAGGGCGAAGTGCTGATCAAGTCGCGCCAGGCGAGCGATCTCCTGGGCGCAACGAAGATGGACCGGCCGGAATGGCTGGCTATCGATCAGCGCGCCGGTGAGGTTTACTGCACCCTCACCAACAACAGTTCGCGCGGCGCGAAGGACTTGCCCGGCGTCGACGCCGCGAATCCGCGTGCGAACAACGTGATGGGCAGCATCATTCGCTGGAAGGAAGACGGCGACTTCGACGGGTTGACGTTTGCCTGGAACCACCTCGTGCTCGCCGGCGACCCGGCGAATGCACGCGCCGAGGCGAAAGGCAATGTCAAGGGTGACATCTTTGCCTGCCCCGACGGCTTGCTGATCGACGCGCGTGGTGTGTTGTGGATCCAGACCGACATGCACGCGACCCAGATGTACAAGGGCGAGCTGGCAGGCATGGGCAACAACCAGATGCTGGCCTGCGACCGTGCCACGGGGGACATCCGGCGCTTCCTCACCGGCCCGGTGAACTGCGAAATCACCGGCGCGACGCTGACACCTGACGGTCGCACGCTGTTCATCAATATCCAGCACCCGGGCGAGACGCCCACAGATCGCAGCGACCCGGCCGAGCCGGCGAAGTTTTCGAATTGGCCCGACTACAAACTGGGCGGCCGGCCGCGTTCCAGCACGGTCGTGATTCGCCGCAGCGACGGTGGACAGATCGGCACTTGAATGCGCCTGCGTGGCGCGTCAAGTGATCCGGTGAAGACCGAGCAGTACCGCGCTCGCCCGGCGCTTCATTGCTTGCGCCTTCTGCCCTCCTGCTGCTTACTCGACCTTGCCGATGGCGCGCACCGCCGCTGTCATTGCCGCGGCGTCGCTGTCCCAGTAGCTTTGGAACTCGGGCGCGTCGAGGTATTCGATCGGGCTGCCGGCGCGCCCGATGGTTTGCACGACGAGCGGGTCCGTCGCCACCTTGCGCGCTGCCGCGCGCAGTTTTTGCACGATCTCGTCGACCGTGCCTGCGGGAACGAACAGCCCCGACCATTGGGCGAAGCGCGCGTTGTGGCCGAGTTGCGCCAGGCTGGGCACCTCGGGCAGGCTGGCGAGCGGGGCGGAGCCCCAATGCGCGAGGGCGCGCAGCTTGCCAGCCTTGATGTGCTGCGCCACGGTCGAGGGGCCGCTGGCCACCGCGTCGACCTGGCCACCGAGCAAGGCGGCAAGGGCCGGGCCGGCGCCGGTGTAGGGAATGTGCGTCATGCGAAATCCGGCGCTCGCCTTGAGCATTTCCATCGGGACATGCATGGTTCCGTAGTTGCCCGAGCTGCCGTAGTTGTAGGTGCCGGGTTTGGCTTTGGCGTCGGCGATGAACTCGGCGAGGGTTTGCCATGGAGCTACGCTGCGCACCACAAACACCGTCGGATCCGCCGTGAAGCGCGCGATCGGCTTGAACTGGCTTGTCGTGAACAAGGGCTTGCGCTCGAATAGCTTGTCGGCTTCGGGCAGGATCGATATCGACGACAACGACAGCAGCAGCGTATAGCCATCACTGGCCGCGCGCGACGCGTGGGCAATGCCCAAAGCACCGCCCGCGCCACTGCGGTTTTCGACCACGACGGTTTGCTTCAACTCGCGCGCCAGCGCTTCGGCCACGGGACGTGCCACGGTATCGGCCACGCCGCCGGGCGGGAAGGGGACGACCATCGTGATCGGCTTGTCGGGCCAACTCGACTGGGCGTGGGAGGCGTGAACCGCGACGAGCGTGGCGAGCATGACGACGCTCGTCGCGATCCGTCGGGGCAAGTCTGATTCGGGGTGCATCACTCGATTCTCCTGGCTTGATGACCGCAGTGGCCGTGGCGGCGATTGTGCCAATTCCGATTGTGCCGATCTCCAACGCATGCCGAGCGTGGGAAACTCTCGCATCCTGTTGTTCGGAGTACAAGCATGGTTCACATCTCGTCGATCCGCCTTTTCCTGATCGCCGCGTCGATCTGCGCCACCACCGCGCTGGCAGGCTGCGGCGCGATGCAAGCGCAAAACCCTGCGTCCTCGCTCAAGCCGGTCAATGCGGTGGCCGACGGCGACGACGAGCGCGTCATGCTCAAGGGCCACGATGTCGTCGCCTACTTCACCCAAGGGCGCCACGCGCTGGGCTCCAAGCAGATCAAGAGCGTCTATGAGGGTGTGACTTTCCGCTTCGCCAGCGCCGAGCACAAAACCCTGTTCGACGCGAATCCCAAGAAGTACCAACCCGAATACGGCGGCTTTTGCGCGAACGGCATCGCCTATGGCATTCCCTGGGGCGGCGACGCCGACACGTGGCGGATGATCGACGGCCGCCTGTTCATCAATGGCGGCGCGGCCAGCAAGGCGGCGTTCGAGCTCGACCTGAAGAGAAATATCGAGCTCGCCGACCGCTATTGGCGCGAAGAAGTGGCCGGCAGCAACAGCTTCGTTCAGCGCAGCAAGCGGCTCTTGTATCGCGTCCCGCACTACAAGAGCGGAGAAGAGCTGGCCGCCGAAGTGGCGGCGGCCAAGCAAGCAGCCAAGCAATAGCGACCCCTTCAGTGCCCCGCCGGCTGGTTCGCCAGGGACCGGCAGGCGCTGGGCGCAGGCCTTTACTTCGACACCGGCATCGTGAACTCGGCGCCTTTGGCGATACTCTCGGGCCAGCGCTGCATCACGCTTTTTTGCCTGGTGTAAAAGCGCACGCCCTCTTCGCCATAGGCGTGCATATCGCCGAACAGCGAGCGCTTCCAGCCGCCGAAACCGTGCCACGCCATCGGCACGGGGATGGGCACATTGATACCGACCATGCCAACCTGAACGCGCCGCGAAAACTCGCGCGCCACATTGCCGTCGCTGGTGAAACACGACACGCCGTTGCCGAATTCGTGCTCGTTGACGAGTCGCAATGCCGTGGCGAGGTCGGGCACGCGGACACAGCACAACACCGGGCCGAAGATTTCTTCCCTGTAGATGCGCATCGAAGGCAGCACGCGGTCGAACAGGGTTGCGCCCGTGAAGAAACCTGCAGCGTGGCCGGGGACTTTGCAGCCACGCCCGTCGACGACGAGCTGCGCCCCTTCTTCGACGCCCAGGCCGATGTAGCCCTCGATTCGCTCCAGCGCCTGGCGCGTGATCACGGGGCCCATTTCGGCATCCAACTCCATGCCGTTCTTGATCTTCAGCATCCTGGCGCGCGCGGCGAGTTGGGGCACGATGCGATCCGCAGCATCGCCCACCAGCACGGCCACCGAGATCGCCATGCAGCGCTCGCCGGCTGAGCCGTAGGCGCTGCCGATCAGCGCGTCAACGGCCTGGTCGATGGCCGCGTCGGGCATCACGACCATGTGGTTCTTCGCCCCGCCCAGGGCTTGCACACGCTTGCCGTGGTGCGCGCCGGTCTCGTAGATGTATTGGGCGATCGGCGTCGAGCCGACGAAAGAAACGGCCTTCACGTCGGGATGGGAGAGCAGCGCGTCGACCGCCACTTTGTCGCCTTGCACGAGGTTGAACACGCCGTCAGGCAGGCCGGCGCGCGTCAGCAATTCGGCCATCAGCAGCGGCGCCGACGGGTCGCGCTCGCTGGGCTTAAGGATGAAGCTGTTGCCGCAGGCCAGCGCCAGTGGGAACATCCAGCACGGCACCATGACGGGGAAGTTGAACGGCGTGATTCCCGCCGCCACGCCCAGCGGCTGGCGCAGCGTCCAGTTGTCGATTCCGGTGCCGACTTGATCGGTGAAATCGCCCTTGAGCAACTGCGCAATGCCGCAGGCGAATTCGACGACTTCGATGCCGCGCGTCACTTCGCCTTGCGCGTCGGTGAACACTTTGCCGTGCTCGGCGGTGATGATTGCGGCGAGCGTGTCGCGCTGCTCGTTGAGCAGTTCGAGGAACTTGTTGAGGACGCGCGCGCGACGGATCGGGGGCGTGTCGCCCCAGGCCGGCTGTGCCGCCTTGGCGCTTGCCACTGCGATGCCGATTTCCTCGGCCCCGGCCAGCGCCACCTGGCGCGCCACCTTGCCCGTGGCCGGGTTGAAGACAGCCTGGCGGCGCGAGCCGCTGTCGGGCCGAGCACGCCCGCCGATGTAGTGGCCCACCTCGGAGGTGGCGGTAAATGGAAGGGGCGCGCCCATATCAGTCTCCTTGCAAGCCCGCAGCCGCACCGGTGTGCAGCAGCGTATGCGAACAATTTCGCCAAGCCGGCATTGTGAATCAGGCCGTGCAACGAAAAAAAACCCACCCGGGTGAGCAGGTGGGCCGACTGAAGCCCTTCTTGCGAAGGACATCGTTGGGTTGGATCGATCCTCTTCGGTTCGAATCTGCTTGACCGGTGACGAGGACCTCTTGGACTTCTCGAACTTCTCGATTGGCCTGCCGCGCAGACCCCGTGTGACAGCAACGCCGTAACTGTAGGTGCGTACAGCCTGGATCGCCACCCCCCATCCAAGGGGACCGCTCGTCAGGATTGAAGTTTGCCGCGCGCTCAAAGTGGTGTAGGGGTGCAATGCAGCCACGGCTCACAATCGCCTCATGAAGCACGCTGTACTGAACGATGCGGAGCTGGAGGAATTGCAGCGCCTGCTCGATGCAGTTCCGGCGCCGCTCGAACCGCTTGACGCGAGCATGCTCGACGGCTTTCTGTGCGGCGTCCTGGTGCAGCCCGCAGCGGTGCCGTCAACCCATTGGTTACAGCTGGTTACCGACATCGATGGCCGGCTCTTGCCGCCAGGCTTCGAGGCGGCGCGTCTGCACGAGTTGGTCAAGCAGCGCCACGCACAATTGGACCGTGCGATCGGGCGCCGCGAATGGTTCGACCCGTGGGTCTTTGAACTTGCTGATGCAGCAAGTGTCGGCGCCGTCGAGGGCGTATTCCCTTGGGTCGCCGGGTTTGCAGCGGCCATGAATGCATTTCCAGCCCTGCTGTCCGGACCGACGCACGCCCTGACCGAGCCGCTGGCCCTGCTCTATCGACACCTCGCCGCCGACGACCTCGAGGACGCCGACGAGCTGCTCGAGGTGGTCGCAACTCTCGCCCCCCTGACGGATATGAACGAGGCCGTCGAAGATTTGGTTCGTGCCACGCTGCTGCTCGCCGATGTCGGGCGGCCGCTGCTTCGCGCCAGCGTGCCACGTGCTGGTCCAGGCCGGGCACGGCGCCCGGCACCGACGGGCCAGCGCAGCACGCACAGGCGCTGAAGCAAACCGCGGGCCCGTCGCAGCAGAAATCAGATCGTCAGCGGGTCGATATCCACCGCCCAACGCAAGATGCGCTGGGCAGAGCCCTTGCGCTGTCGGCGCAGCTCATGCAGTGCAGGCAGCCACGACGCCAGCAATTGCTGCAAGGCCTTGCGCGAGCTGGCCTCGATCAGCATCTGCACCCGCTCGACATCGGCGACGCGTGCCACGTTCAGCGGCACGGGCGCATAGATCGTCACACCCTCGGCGCCGCGCAAAGTGGCGGCCAGCTTCGCCGCGGCGTGCAAGAAGTCTTCTGCAGCTGCGCATTGGCGCGCCTCCGCGCGCAGCATCGCCAAGTGTGAATAGGGCGGCAGGCCGGCGCTCTCGCGCTCCACAAGTTGCGCCTGCGCGAAGGCCTGGAAATCGTGACGCTGCAGCGCCTCGTAAAGCGCGTGCCGCGGATGCCAGGTTTGAACCCACATCTCACTGCGGCGGGACTGGCTGGCTTCACGCCCGGCGCGGCCCGCTGCCTGCATCAGCAGCGCGAACAGGCGCTCAGCGGAGCGGAAATCCACCGAGAACAGCGCGCAATCCGGGTTCACCGCGGCGACCAGCGTGATGCGGCGAAAGTCGTGGCCCTTGGCGATCATCTGCGTGCCCACCAACAGGTCGACCTCGCCGGCGTGCACGGCATTCAGACGCGCCTGCAAGGCGCCCTTGGCGCGTGTGCTGTCGGAGTCGATGCGCGCAATTCTGGCCTGCGGCAGCAGCGCTGCAAGTTGCTCTTCGAGGCGCTCGGTGCCGCGGCCGATGGCCGATATGTCCAGATTGCCACACTGCGGGCAGGCACGCGGCACGCGCTCGGCCAGGCCGCAGTGGTGGCAGCGCAGCTGACGGTCGAGCTTGTGAAATACGCGCCAGGCGCTGCAATGCGGGCAAGCGCTTTTCCAGCCGCAGTCGGTGCAGTGCAGCACCGGCGCATAGCCGCGCCGATTCAGAAACACCAGACTTTGTTCGCCGCGCGCCAGGCGCCCTTGAAGAGCGGCAACGAGCTGGGGCGAAAGCGCGTCGTGGGCTGTGCCGCTTGCCGGCTTGGGCAAGCGGCTCATGTCGACGAGCCGCACCTGCGGCAGTTCGGCACCAGCGATGCGCGTGGGCAAGTCCAGGTGCCGGTAGCGGCCCGTTTGCGCATGGCGCCAGCTTTCCAGCGAGGGCGTCGCCGACCCGAGCACGACCAGAGCGGACTCGAGCCGGCCGCGATACACCGCCAGATCGCGCGCCGAATAGCGCGCACCCTCCTGCTGCTTGTAGGAGGGATCGTGCTCCTCATCGACAACGATCAATCCCAGGCGCGGCATCGACGCGAACACTGCCAGGCGCGTGCCCAGCACCAGGTCGGCCAGCCCCAGGTGCGCAGCGAGCCAGTGACGCAGCCGCTGCGCCGGCGTCAGGCCACTGTGCAACGAGACGATGCGTGCGCTGCCAAAACGCTGCGCGAAGCGCTCTTCGAGCTGCGGAGTGAGGTTGATTTCGGGAACCAGCACGAGCGCCTGCCGGCCGCGCGCCAGGGCGTGCGCAGCGGCATGCAGGTAGATCTCGGTCTTGCCGCTGCCGGTGACACCGTGCAGCAGCACCGGCGGTGGCGAGACCTTCGCTGCCAGCGCGCCAGCCATGCCGTCGAGTTGATCCAGCAATGCAGCTTGCTCGGCGTTCAACGTGGGTGCCGCCGCCTTCGAATCCTGGGTGTCCGCCACCCAGGCGCGGCGCAACTTCGTGATACGCAACTCGAGCTGACGATCGTTCAGCTTGCGCAGCTCAGGTGGCAGGACCGTCAGCGCTACCTCGCCACAACCGCGCTGGTAGTACGCCGCGGCGAAGTCGACGAGATCGCACCAGCGCTCACTCAAGGGCGGCAGGCAAGCCAGCACCTGGGCGACTGCGCGCAGCCTTGCCGGCGGATCGGCGGCAGGTTCACCCGGCCAGACCAGGCCGGACACCTCTCGCTTCCCAAGTGGGACCCGCACCAAAGTTCCTGGGGTAAGCCCTCGCTCACTAAGGTAGTCAAGCGGTTGGCCAAGGCCGCTGTGTTGCGGTGTCTCGACCGCAACCCGCAGGACAGCTGGCGGTTCATGCATGCGCTGGACCCACGTCAACCCTGGATCGGTTTAGGGATTGACAGTAAGCGAATGATTCGCCACCCCTTTCGACTGTTTCAACAGATCCTGTGGATAACTTTGTGGGGAAGCCCGACGAAGCGACCCTAGATCGTTGATTCGATTGGCTTTCGGTCGCCTGCGCTCAGTTTTGTTGCATCCAAAAAAGATCAATGAAATCAACTACTTATACCGTATTTATTGAACAATTCATGGTGCGGTGCAACGACATCCTGACGCTTCGAACAAGGCCAGGAAATGGGGATAAGTCAAGCCCTGAGCGCTCACTTACCGCGCAAACTGTGTCCGGCAAGCATCGCATTGAATGGCATTCGGTCCCTCAAGCGGCCTGGCGCAAATTACGTGAGACCCGATGAACGCTTTCCACCAGCACCCGAACATGATCGGGCGGTGTGAACTGGCTGATGCCATGACCGAGATTGAACACATGGCCGCCGGGTGGGCCAAAACTGCGCAAGAGCCGTTCGACTTCGGCCTCGATTTTCTCAGGCGGCGCAAACAATACGTTCGGGTCGAGGTTGCCTTGCAGGGCGATGTGCGCCCCTACCCTGGCGCGAGCGCGTCCGAGGTCGACGGTCCAGTCGACGCCGATGACATCGGGCTGCATCGATGCCAGATCCTCGAGCCACAATCCACCCCCTTTGGTGAAGACGATACGCGCAATGCGCTGGCCGTTGTGCTCGGTTTTCAACTGCGCCAGGACGCGTTGCATGTAAGCCAGGCTGAATGTCTGAAAGGCGCCGTCGGCCAGCACGCCGCCCCAACTGTCGAACACCATCACGGCTTGAGCGCCGGCTTCGATTTGCGCATTCAGGTACAGCACCACGGCTTCGGCGTTCAACGCCAGGATCCGGTGCATCAAGTCAGGCCGGCTGTACAGCAGCGTCTTGACGAGGCGGTAGTCGTGCGAGCCCGCGCCCTCGACCATGTAGCACGCCAGGGTCCAGGGGCTTCCGGCAAAGCCGATCAAAGGCACGCGGCCGTTCAGCGCTCGCCGAATCGAGGCAACGGCATCGAACACGTAACGTAACTTCTCCATATCCGGCAGGGCAAGGGCAGCCACGCCGGCCTCGTCGCGAACCGGGTGCGCGAAACGCGGGCCCTCGCCTTCGGCAAAACTCAATCCCAGGCCCATCGCATCGGGAACGGTGAGGATGTCACTGAACAAGATGGCTGCGTCGAGCGCATAGCGTTCGAGCGGCTGCAAGGTCACTTCGGTGGCGAAGTCGGTATTCGTTGCCAGAGCCATGAAGCTGCCGGCCCTGGCACGCGTGGCTCGGTATTCGGGAAGGTAGCGCCCGGCCTGGCGCATCAGCCACACCGGGGTGAAGGGCGTGGGCTGGCAAAAACAGGCCCGCAGGAAAGTGTCGTTTTGCAGCGGCGCATGCATGCGCAAGATTATGGACGCGATCGTTTTTCAGCCCACCGCAGCGCTCTGAGCGCTGCAATCCTGCGTGAACGTCGCGCCGCCCGACGCCGCAATTCCAGTCGCGGGGTGGCCGGGCGCGGCCGGTTCGGCTCGAGCGGCCAGCATGCCGAAGCCGATAATCGCCGCTTTGTCCGAGGCGGCCAGCGCTACGCCCGCTCCCCATGTCCAAGCTGACTCCCATGGAGATCGCGAAGAGCGTGCGCCGCCGCCGCACCTTCGCCATCATTTCCCACCCCGACGCGGGCAAGACGACGCTGACGGAAAAGCTGCTGCTTTTCTCCGGCGCGATCCAGATCGCCGGCAGCGTGAAAGCGCGCAAGGCGAGCCGCCACGCCACCAGCGACTGGATGGAGATCGAAAAGCAGCGCGGCATCTCGGTCGCATCATCGGTGATGCAGATGGAATACCGCGACTGCGTGATCAACCTGCTCGATACGCCCGGCCACCAGGACTTCTCGGAAGACACGTACCGCGTGCTCACCGCCGTGGACGCCGCGCTGATGGTGATCGACGCAGGCAAGGGCGTCGAGCCGCAGACGCGACGCTTGCTGCAGGTATGCCGCGCGCGCCATACACCCATCCTCACCTTCGTCAACAAGATGGACCGCGAGGTGCAGGAGCCGCTGATCCTGATGGACGAGATCGAGCGCGAACTCGGCATGGCCGTCGTGCCGTTCACCTGGCCGGTGGGCATGGGCAAACGCTTCCACGGCGTGATGGACCTGCGCAAACAGCGCATGCGCGTTTTTACGCCGGGCGAAGACCGCGACCGGGACACGGACGAGGTCATCGCGGGCATCGAAAACCCGCTCTACGCCGAGCGCTTCGGTGCCGAATACGAACATGCACGCCACGACATCGAGCTGGTGCGCGAAGCCGCGCCTGCGTTCGACGAAGAGCAATTCCTTCAAGGCCACCAGACGCCGATTTTCTTCGGCTCGGCGATCAACAACTTCGGCGTGCGCGAGGTGCTCGACGCCCTCGTCGACCTCGCACCGGCGCCGGCTTCGCGCGCGGCGATCCAGCGCGTCGTCGCACCCGAGGAGACCAAGTTCAGCGGCGTCGTCTTCAAGATCCAGGCCAATATGGATCCGGCACATCGCGACCGCATCGCCTTCGTGCGCGTCGCAAGCGGCCACTTCGAGCGCGGCATGAGGCTCAAGGTCGTGCGCTCTGGCAAAGAGCTGCGGCCCAACACCGTGGTGAGTTTTCTGAGCCAGCGCCGCGAACTGCTCGACGAGGCGTTTGCGGGCGACATCATCGGCATCCCGAACCACGGCATCCTGCAACTCGGCGACACGCTCACGCAAGGCGAAGCCCTGCAGTTCACCGGGCTGCCCTTCTTCGCGCCCGAGATGTTTCGCGCCGTAGAAGTTGCCGACCCGCTGCGCACCAAACAACTCAAAGCCGGTCTCGCCCAGCTCGGCGAAGAAGGCGCAATCCAGGTGTTTCGAACCGCGTCAGGCTCGAACCTGTTGCTCGGCGCAGTCGGGCAGTTGCAGTTCGAAGTGGTGGCGCACCGGCTCGAACACGAATACGGTGTGAAGGCGCGCATCCAGCCGAGCCGCTACCAGGTGGCACGCTGGGTGACGTGTGATGAAGCCGATGGCGGCGCGAAGGAGTTGCAGCGCTTTATCGACGCCAACGCGCACCGCGTCGCCTACGACGCTGTCGATGCGCCGACCGTGCTGGTGGAGTACGCACCCGAACTGCGTGCCATCCAATCGAATTGGCCGAAGATCAATTTCCACGCGATGCGCGAGCACGCGGGCCTGACGTTTCAGCGGCAGCTGCAAGGCTGAGCCCGCGCACAAACGCTCCTGAGGAGCGTTTGTGTCTGGCGAAGGGTTCGAGCTCTGCGAGAACGCGGCCTGCAAGGCTGAGCTCGGGCAGGAGGCGAGGCGCCCCGGCCAGGGGCGGCGGGCACGAACCCGGCTCGTCCGCAGCCTACTCCTCGTCCTTGATCTTGTACTGCCCCATCAATTGTTGCTGAATCGTCGGCGGCACGGCTTCATAGTGGCTCAGCGCGATCGCGTAGCGCCCCCGACCCCCCGTCATGCCGTTCAGACGCGCTTGATAGTTGGTCAGCTCCGACAGCGGCACCTGGCCGTCCACTGTGACATTGCCACCGAGTTGGGCATGCGTGCCACTGACCTGGCCGCGCTTTGCCGACAAGTCGCCGGTGATGTCGCCCATCGAGGTTTCGGGTGCGCTGATTTCCACCTTGACGATGGGTTCGAGCACGATCGGCTTGGCCTTCAATACGGCGTCGATGAAGGCTTTGCGCCCGGCCGTGGCGAAGGCGATGTCTTTCGAATCGACGCTGTGCGACTTGCCGTCGTAGACGATGACGCGAACGTCTTTCACCGGATAGCCGGCGACGACGCCGCTGTCCAGTGCCGAGCGAACGCCTTTCTCCACCGCCGGGATGAACTGGGTGGGAATCGTTCCGCCCTTGACCTGGTCGACGAATTCGAAGCCCGCGCCGCGTGCCAGCGGCTCGATCCTCAGGAATACTTCGCCGAACTGACCGGCACCGCCGCTTTGTTTCTTGTGCCGGTGATGGCCTTCGGCGCCGATGGTGATCGTCTCGCGATACGCAATCCTCGGCGGGCGCGTCGTGACTTCGCATTTGTAGACCTCGCTCATGCGCTCCAGCAGGGTGCGCAGGTGCAACTCACCCAGGCCGTACACGACGGTTTCGTTGGTCACCGCAACATGTTCGACCTTCAGGCACGGGTCTTCGTCGACGAGCTTTTGCAGGATTTCCCACATGCGCTGTTCGTCGCCGCGGCGCTTCGGTTCGATCGCCAGGCCGTGCACCGGCACCGGAAAGTCCAGCGGCTTGAGGTGCAGGTGGTCGTCTTCGGCGGCGTCGTGCAGGACCGCGTCGAAATGCATCTCGTCGACCTTGGCCACGGCGCAGATGTCGCCCGGAACGCCGCGCGCCACCTCGACATGCTCCTTGCCCTGCAGCATGAACAAATGTCCCACCTTGAAGGGTTTGCGCCCGTCACCGATGTAAAGCGCGCTGTCCTTGGTGACCGTGCCCTGGTGGATGCGAAACACGCCCATCTTGCCCACATAAGGGTCCACGGTCACCTTGAACACATGCGCGATGACATGTTTGGCCGGGTCCGGGTCGGCGTGAAGCTCTTTCGCCTCAGTCCCCTCGCCTTTATAGAACTGCGGGGGATTCCCCTCGGTCGGGTTCGGCAACAGCAAGTCGATCGCGTCGAGCAGTTCCAGGACACCCGCGCCATTGCGCGCCGAGGCAAACAGAATCGGGATCAGGTGGCCTTCGCGCAGCGCCTGTTCCAACGGCGCGTGCAATTCGCGCGGGTTGACGTCGCCCTCGTTCAAGTAGCGGTCGACGAACTCCGGATCGACCTCGACGACCTGCTCGACCAAGGCGCGGTGGGTATCGGCGACCGATCCGAAGTCGCTTTCTCCCTCGGTGTTGAAGAAGCAATCAATCACTTTCGTGCCGCCTGCAGCGGGCAGATTGAGCGGCAAGCATTCTTTTCCAAACGCGTCGCGCAATTGCTCCAAGAGGACGGGCAGGTTCACGCCCTGGGCGTCGATCTTGTTGACGATCAAGATGCGGCACAGCTGGCGCTGCTGCGCCCACTGCATCATGTGCGTGCTCATCATCTCGATGCCGGTGGCGGCATTGATCACCACCGCCGCCGTGTCGACTGCTTCGAGGGCAGTCATCGACTGGCCGACAAAATCGGCGTAGCCCGGCGTGTCGATCAGGTGCACACGTGCATCGCGATGCTTGAGATGCAAGACGGCTGAATTCAGGGAGTGCTGCGCGCGCCGCTCCATCGGGTCGAAGTCGCTCACCGTCGTGCCGCGCTCCAGGCTGCCGGGCGCGCCGATCGCGCCGCTGCGGTGGAGCAGGGCTTCGGCCAGACTTGTTTTGCCTGACGCTGTCTGGCCGACCAGCGCCAGTGTACGAATCGCCTGGGTATCGGGGCTGATGGGGCTTGACGCCATGGCGCTCTCCTCATTGAGCGGCGCTGTCGCGCCCGGGTTGCAGGGGTTGCGCGTCAAGCGTAAGGGATAGCGGCCGCCGCGGCAACCGGGTTGCTATCGATAGCCGCGCTGGGCAGTGGCTCCTGGAAGCGGTGCCTGCCCTTTGGGGCTCGGCTCGCCTTGGCGCGGCTACCTGGCCGGCACGACTTGCGGCGCGCCGGGCATCACGGGCAGGGTCTTGGCGGCCAGTTTGGCCTCCCACTCGTTCTGCAACTCTTTGCCTGTCTTGTAGTGCGGCACGCGAAAAACCAGCCGCTTGTAGCGCGTCAAGATTGCCGTCGAGCCCGCGACCTCGTCGTCCCAGTAGTTGTGCGCAAGTTCCAGATTGCGCTGCGTATCCATCTCGAAATGGTCCCTCGACGCCTGGCCGCCGAAGACGTAGAGTTTGCCGCGATAGATGCGCCAGGTGTTCGGGCCGCCGCCGCCGCCCCAGGGGATGGCGTAGCTGATGCCATTCGCGCAAAAGCCGCCGAACTGCGGCAAGTAGCGCAGCGGATTGCGCAGGAACTCGGCCTTGTTCGCCTCACTGATGAAGCGCAGGGTCACCCCCAGGCGCCCGGTGCGGATCGCAGGGTCGCCCTTGACGGCATCGTTCTGGGTGAAATAGGCCACTGGGTCGTACCCCTCGAGCAGCAGGTTCGAATCCTCGCCGTCCGTGGAAGTGCGAAACGGACCATCGTTGAGTGAATCGACGCCCTGGCCAGCGCCCTGGCTCTGGGCGCCTCCGACAAGCCCCATCAGGGCTGCACATATCAGGACGACACGGGCCGTCTGCGCTGCGGCAAAATTCATCGAAGCCTCCGGGGCAGTTCCTACTGAAACGCGACTTCCGCGAAGCTGCGCAGCTTGCGGCTGTGCAGCTGGTCGATACCCTGCTCGCGCAACAATTCGATGGCGCGAATGCCGATGCGCAAGTGCTGGTCGACTCGTTCGCGGTAGAAATGGTTGGCCATGCCCGGCAGTTTGATCTCGCCGTGCAGCGGCTTGTCGCTGACGCACAGCAAAGTGCCGTAGGGCACGCGGAAGCGAAATCCGTTGGCCGCGATGGTCGCGCTCTCCATATCCAGCGCAACAGCGCGGCTCTGGCTGAAGCGACGCTGCGGCGTGCTGCTCGCGTCCACTGAGGGCAGCAGCTCCCAGTTGCGGTTGTCGGTACTCGCCACCGTGCCGGTGCGCATGACGCGCTTGAGTTCATAACCCTTGAGCTGGGTCACCTCGGCGACCGCCGCTTCGAGCGCAACCTGCACTTCGGCCAACGGAGGGATTGGCACCCACAGCGGCAACTCTTCGTCGAGCACATGGTCTTCGCGCACGTAGCCGTGGGCCAGCACATAGTCGCCGAGTTGTTGCGTGTTGCGCAATCCGGCGCAATGGCCGAGCATGATCCAGGCATGCGGGCGCAGCACGGCAATGTGGTCGGTGATGGTCTTCGCGTTCGCCGGCCCGATGCCGATATTGACCATCGAGATGCCGCTGCCGTCGGCGCGTTTCAGGTGGTAGGCGGGCATTTGCGGCAGGCGTGGCGGCGCGACTCCGAGCTCATCTCCGGGCTGCGGCGCCAATCCGGCGCGGCGCGTGATCACGTTGCCCGGCTCGACGAAGGCGACGTATCCCTGCGCGGCGCCCGAGCCCGCCATCGCTGCGTGGCCCAGGCGCACGAATTCGTCGATGTAGAACTGGTAGTTGGTGAAGAGCACGAAGTTCTGAAAATACTCCGGCGCGGTCCCGCTGTAATGGCGCAAGCGGTGCAGCGAGTAGTCCACGCGCGGCGCGGTGAACAGGGCCAGAGGACTCGCCTGCCCCGGGCCGGGCTGGAATGTGCCGTTGGCGATGCCGTCGTCCATCGCCGTGAGGTCGGGCAGGTCGAAGCGGTCGCGCATCAGCAGGCGCCGCGCCGCGTCGAGCGAGCCTTCGAGATGGTCGTTTTCGGCCAGCGAAAAGTGCACGGGAATCGGCTGGTTGCTGGTGCCGACTTCGAGCCAGACATGGTGGTTCTTCAGCAGCAATTTGAACTGCTCGAGGTAGTAGTTCGCGAACAGGTCCGGGCGCGTCAACGTTGTCTCATAGGCACCCGGGCCGGCGACGAAGCCGTAGCTCAGCCGTGAGTCGGCACGCGCCACCGTCGCGGTGCGCACCCGTACGAACGGGTAGCAGGCACGCACCCGGCCACGCGGGTCGCCCTTGCCATGCTGTTCGCGCGCCTCGGTTCGCCCATCACGGCGCTGCACTGCCTCGACTGCCCCAGGATCCTGCGTTTCGCCCGCGACGAAGCGCTGCAAACAGTCGCGCAAGTGGGCGACATTCGTGTCATAGATCTTGCGCACCTGGGCCAAAGCCGCAGCCGGGTCGTCGAATCGGGCGGGAGGGACGAAGGCGGGTTGCAAAGTCATGTCGGGCGAGGCGGTCACAGCGCAGGCGCATACGCATTGTGGCGGTATCTGGGGCGGCGTCGAATGCGCACGGCGAACGCCTGCCCCGACTGCGGCTATCCTCGCGCGCCAAGGAGGCCGAACATGCAGGTGGCGGTACTGGGCAGTGGTGTGATCGGCGTGAGCTGCGCCTATTACCTGGCGCTAGCCGGCCATGCCGTGACGGTTCTAGACCGCTGCGGCGGCGCTGCCATGGAGACCAGCCACGCCAATGCCGGCGAGGTGTCACCGGGCTATGCCGCGCCCTGGGCCGGCCCGGGAGTGCCGCTGAAAGTGATCCGATGGCTTCTGATGCGCCATCGCCCCCTCGTGATTGGCCCGCGGGTCGATCTCGCGATGTTGCGCTGGGGCCTGGGAATGCTGCGCAACTGCACTGCGGCGCGCTACCGCGTCAACAAAAGCCGCATGCTGCGCTTGGCACAGTACAGCCGCGACTGCCTGATCGAGCTGCGCGCTCAAACCGGCATCGAATACGAACAGCGTTCGCGCGGCACCTTGCAACTGTTTCGCAGCCAAAAACAATTCGACGCCAGCGCCGCGGATATGGCGATCCTGCGCGAATACGGTGTCGCGCATGAACTGCTCGACGCTGCGGGCTGCCTGATTCACGAGCCGGCGTTGGCGCAAGTGCGCGACAAATTCGTCGGCGGCCTTCACTTACCGGACGACGAAACCGGCGACTGCTTCAAGTTCACGCAGGCGCTCGCCGCCTTGGCCGCACAACACGGCGTCAAGTTTCGCTATGGCGTGCGCATCGATCGCCTGTTGCATGTCGGCGGGCAGGTACACGGCGTAGCCCTGGAGAACGGCACGGTGAAGGCCGATGCGACGCTCGTCGCCCTTGGCAGCTATTCGCCGCTGTTGCTCGCGCCCTTGGGCGTTTCGATTCCGGTCTACCCGGTCAAGGGCTACTCGATCACCTTGCCGATCGTCGACGCGAACGCTGCCCCTGAATCGACCGTGATGGACGAGACTCACAAGGTTGCCTTGACGCGGCTGGGGGAACGCATTCGCGTCGGCGGCATGGCCGAACTGGCAGGATTGGACTTGACTCTGCACGGCGCGCGCCGCCGTACCCTCGAATACGTCGTGTCCGACTTGTTCCCGCGCGGCGGCGACGCCTCTCGAGCGCAGTTCTGGTGCGGCTTGCGGCCCATGACACCCGACGGCACGCCTTTGCTTGGCGCCGCCGGGCCACGCGGCCTCTACCTCGCCACCGGTCACGGCACTCTCGGCTGGACGATGGCCGCGGGCACGGGCCGCGTGATGGCCGATGTGCTCGGCGGCCGACCCCCCCAAATCGACCTGCATGGGTTGACGCTTGCGCGCTATCGCCGCGGCGCTTGAGTCACCGGAGTCGGCGCATGAGCTGCGCGCCGGGGGAGCGCAGTTTCACCCGTCCTTGCCAGCTTGCTCGGCTTTCAAAACCAAGGCTCGCTCATACAAGGCATTGCGCGAGGCTGAACTCAACTTCGCCGCCAGCGCCACCGCCTGCTTGAGCGGCAATTCGGCCAGTAAGGTGTGGAGCAGCGCATCGTCGCGCATTCTGTGGGCAGCCCCTGGTGCTGCGGGCAGCGCATGAACGATGACGACGAATTCGCCGCGGCATCGATTCGGATCGGCGCGCAGCCAACCGGGGAAATCGGCGGCGGGCATGGTCGCCACCGTCTCGAACTGTTTGGTCAATTCACGGCCTATCGTCACGCACCGCTGGGCGCAAGTCGCGGCGAGCGAATTGGCCAGCGGTTCGATCCGATGCGGTGCCTCGAGCAACACTTGGGTGGCTTCGTGAGCGGCGATTTTCTCGAGCCAGTGCGAGCGCGCCTCGCCGCGTGCCGGTGGGAAACCCAGGAACACGAAGCCTTGGCCACGCACATCGCCAGCCACGCTGAGTGCCGCCGCAACACTGCTGGCACCCGGCACCGGCACGCAGCGCACTGCGGCCGCTGCGGCGGCAGCCACCAGCAACACCCCGGGGTCGCTCACGCCGGGCGTTCCGGCGTCGCAGACATAGGCGATGCGCTCGCCGCGCGTGAGACGCGCCACCACGACGGCGGCCGCTTCACGTTCATTGTGTCGGTGCAAAGCCAAGAGCGGCTTGCTCAGCCCCAGGTTTTGCAGCAACACTGACGTGTGGCGCGTGTCTTCGCAGGCAATCGCGTCGACGAGCGACAGCACATGGATCGCGCGCAATGTCAGGTCGGCCAGATTGCCGATCGGCGTGGCGACCACGTACAGTGCGCCTGCCGGGTAGTCTTGCCCGCCAGCGGCGGCAGCGGCCGCCTGAAGCATCAACGAAGCGATCGGTGTGGCCATCACAAGCATGACGTCAAAGGAAACGGGTGACGCCGGCGAGGCACAAGCGCTGGCGCATTTGCAGCGGCAGGGCCTGAGCCTCGTGCGGCGCAATTATCGGGTCGCGCGGGGGCCGCGAAGCCGCGGCGGCGAGATCGACCTGATCATGCGCGAGCCGGACGGCACCCTGGTGTTCGTCGAGGTGCGGTTGCGGGGACAGAATTCCTCAGGCGGCGCAGCGGCGAGCATCGCCAGCGCCAAGCGCCGCAGCGTGGTGCTGGCTGCGACACATTTCCTTCGCGGGCTGAGCACATTGCCGCCATGCCGCTTCGATGTGGTAGCGATCGACGCTGGCCACCTTCAGTGGTTGCGCGCCGCGTTCGATGCGCAGTGACGGTGTGGCCCCGGTTGCGGGCGCGCCTGCCTGGCCATGCCATATCATTCCAGCCATGCTCGAGCAGCGTATTCAAAAACAGTTCTTCGACAGCGCCGACTTGAAATATGCGGCCGCCGAGATGCTCGCCCGGCCGATCGCGCAGGCGGTCGCTACCCTGGTCGCCTGCATCACCGGCGGGGGCAAGGTGCTGGCGTGCGGCAACGGTGGCTCGGCCAGCGACGCACAACATTTCGCGGCTGAATTCGTCGGGCGTTTCGAGCGCGAGCGCCCGGGTTTGGCGGCGATCGCACTCACGACCGACACCTCGATCATCACGGCGATCGGAAACGACTATTCCTTCGAGGCCGTCTTCGCCAAGCAGGTCGAGGCCTTGGGCGCGCCGGGTGACGTCTTGATCGCCATCAGCACCGGCGGCAATTCGGCAAACGTCGTCGCCGCGGTGCTGGCCGCGCATGCCAAGGAAATGAGCGTAGTGGCGCTGACCGGGCGCGGCGGCGGCAAGATTCGCGAGCTTTTGCTCGACACCGACGTGCACATCTGTGTGCCGCACGAGCGCACGGCGCGCATCCAGGAAGTGCATATCCTGACCCTGCACTGCCTTTGTGATGCAGTGGACAACCAGCTCTTGGGCGAACAGGAGAATTCATGACGAGTCTCTGGCGGCGCAGCGCCTTGTTCACCTTGGCCGGGACACTCGGCGCATTCAATCTGGGCGGATGCGCGGCCCTGCTTCTGGGCGGCGCGGTCGTCGGCGGAACATTGGTCGCCAGCGATCGCAGAAGTTCGGCGACCCAGCTCGAAGACCAGTTGATCGATGGCAAGGCCGGGAGCCGGATTGGCGAACTGCTCGGCGAGCGCGGCAAGGTCACCGTCACGAGCTACAACCGGCTCGTACTGCTGACGGGCGACGTTGCCACGGAGTCCGACAAGGCAGCCGTCGAACAGGCGGTGTCGCGCGTTGACGGCGTACGATTCGTCGTCAACGAGTTGGCCGTCATGGGTTCGGCCTCGCTCAGCATGCGGTCCAACGATGCGCTGCTCTCGGCCAAGGTCAAGGCGAGCATCGTCGACACGAAAGGGCTTTACGCGAACTCGATCAAAGTGGTCACTGAGCGTGGCATCGTCTACTTGCTGGGGCGGGTGACGGAGCGTGAAGCCACGCAGGCGGCCAATGTGGCGCGCGGCGTCAGCGGCGTGGTCAAGGTCGTGCGAGTCTTCGACTTGCTGAGCGAGGCCGAGCTCGAGGCGATTCAACCCAAAGCCGCGACCAAGTAAGGTACCCGGGCGTCCCTATCGCAGGCGCTGGACGAGGCTCGACGTGTCGAGGCGGCTTCCGCCTTGCGCCTGCACGTCGGCATAGAACTGGTCGACAAGGGCGGTGACGG
This sequence comes from Burkholderiaceae bacterium, assembly GCA_049297615.1. Taxonomy (GTDB): domain Bacteria; phylum Pseudomonadota; class Gammaproteobacteria; order Burkholderiales; family Burkholderiaceae_C; genus JAEMQF01. The sequence goes on along the minus strand of JBAQUQ010000047.1, from coordinate 9,330 downwards.
GCAAGCGGGCGCCGTTGCGCTTGGCTTCGTCGAACAAGAGTCGCAGATCCTTGCGCATCAGGTCGACGGCAAATCCGAAGTCGAATCGGCCCTCGAGCATCGTCGGGCCGCGGTTGTCGAGCTGCCAACTCTGGGCGGCTCCTTTGCCGATCACGTCGAGCACCAACTTCATGTCCAGGCCCGCCTTCTCGCCGAAGGCAATGGCTTCCGACAGGCCTTGCAGCAGGCCGGCGATCGCGGTCTGATTGACCATCTTGGCGAGCTGACCCGCGCCGCTCGAGCCGATTCGGGTCACGGCCTTCGCGTAGGCCAGCGCCACGGGGCGCATCGTCTCAAATCCGGCAGCGTCGCCACCGCACATGACGGTCAAAGTGCCGTTGACGGCGCCGATGTTGCCGCCCGAGACCGGCGCATCGATAAAACTGACGCCACGGGTGGTCGCGTTGGCGCTGAGTTCGCGGGCCACCTCGGCCGAAGCCGTGGTGTGATCGACAAAGACCGCGCCAGGTAGCATCGCGCCGAATGCGCCGCGATCGCCCAGCACAACGCTGCGCAGGTCGGCGTCGTTGCCGACGCATGAAAAAACGATGTCGGCCTGCATGGCCGCGGCTTTGGGCGTCAATGCAAGTGCGCCGCCATGCTCGGCGACCCAGGCCTGCGCTTTCGCGTTCGTGCGGTTGTAGACCGTGACGCGATGGCCGGCGCGCGCCAGGTGAGCGGCCATCGGATAACCCATCACGCCCAGTCCGATGAAGGCGACGCGCCGCGGCGTCACCGCGTCGTAGGACTTGCTCGACATGGCGCGAGCGCCTTCAGACAATGGTCAAGTGCTCGGTGCCTGCGGCCAGGTCGACGTTGCGGGCGCGCTGGCTGTGAAGTTTGATTTGCAGGCGCAGGTCGTTCACGGAATCGGCGTTGCGCACCGCATCGTTGTAGGTCACCAACTGGTTCTCGTAGAGATCGAACAGGGCCTGGTCGAAGGTCTGCATGCCGAGTTCGCGCGAGCGCTTCATCAGTTCCTTGATCTCGGTCACTTCGCCCTTGTTGATCAGATCGGAAATCAAGGGCGTATTCAGCATGATTTCCACCGCAGCGACCCGGCCCTTGCCCTCTTGGCGAGGCAGGAGCCGCTGCGAGATCAATCCCTTGAGGTTGAGCGCCAAGTCCATCAGCAACTGGGAACGGCGTTCTTCGGGGAAAAAGTTGATGATGCGGTCCAGCGCCTGGTTGGAACTGTTGGCATGCAATGTGGCCAGGCACAGATGGCCGGTCTCGGCAAACGCCACGGCGTGTTCCATGGTTTCGCGATCGCGAATTTCGCCCATCAGGATGACGTCGGGTGCCTGACGAAGGGTGTTCTTCAGCGCCTGCGCCCAGCCATCGGTGTCGATGCCGACCTCGCGCTGCGTGATGACACAGTTCTTGTGCATGTGCACGAACTCCACCGGGTCCTCGATCGTGATGATGTGGCCATAGGAGTTTTCGTTGCGGTGGTCGACGAGCGCCGCCAGCGACGTGCTCTTGCCCGAGCCGGTAGCGCCCACCAAGATCACCAGGCCCCGCTTCGTCAAGGCGACGTCTTTGAGGATTTGCGGCAGGTTCATGCTGTCGATCGTCGGCAGCACTTGCGGGATGGTTCTGAGCACCAGGCCCACATGGCCCTGCTGAATAAAGGCATTCACGCGAAAGCGACCCACCCCCTGCGGGGCGATGGCGAAATTGCACTCCTTGGTTCTTTCGAATTCCGCCGCCTGCTTGTCGTTCATCACGGAGCGCGCCAACGCCATCGTGTGTTGACCCGTGAGCGGCTGCGGCGAGACTTTGGTTACCTTGCCGTCGACCTTGATGGCGGGCGGAAAGTCAACCGTGAGGAACAGGTCCGAGCCGCCGCGCGTGATCATCAGGCGCAGCAGATCGTTGACGAACTTGGAGGCTTGGTCTCTTTCCATTTGGCTGTCCTGTGAGAGTGGGGCAAGGGCGCCGCGGCGGGTCGGCAACGGCGAGCCGGTTCAGTATCGGCGCCCGGTCCGCAATATCAGCCGGGGAAGTTTTCCGGGAACTTGGCCTTGGTGCGCGCCTCCGCCGGCGTGACCACATTGCGGCGCACCAGGTCGGCCAGGTTCTGGTCCAGCGTCTGCATCCCCATGTTGTTGCCGGTTTGGATCGACGAATACATCTGGGCGACCTTGTTTTCCCGGATCAGGTTTCGAATCGCCGCCGTACCGAGCATGATCTCGTGTGCTGCGACCCGACCCGACCCGTCCTTGAGTTTGCACAGAGTCTGCGAAATCACGCCGATCACCGACTCGGACAGCATGGCGCGCACCATATCCTTCTCCGCCGCGGGGAAAACGTCGACGATTCGGTCTACCGTCTTGGCGGCACTCGAGGTGTGCAGCGTACCGAACACCAAGTGCCCGGTCTCGGCAGCCGTCAAGGCCAGCCGGATCGTTTCCAGGTCGCGCATTTCACCCACCAGGATGGCGTCCGGATCCTCACGCAAGGCAGAGCGCAGCGCATTGGCAAAGCTCAAGGTGTGCGGGCCGACTTCGCGCTGGTTGATCAGGCACTTCTTCGACTCGTGCACGAATTCGATCGGGTCCTCGACCGTCAAGACGTGGCCGAATTCGTTTTCGTTGAGGTGGTTCACCATCGCGGCCAGGGTGGTCGACTTGCCCGAACCGGTGGGGCCGGTGCAAAGCACCAGGCCGCGCGGCTTCATCGCCAGCTCGGCAAAAATCTTCGGCGTGTTGAGCTGCTCGAGAGTGAGGATTTTCGAAGGAATCGTGCGGAACACGGCCGCGGCCCCGCGGTTCTGGTTGAACGCGTTCACGCGAAATCGCGCCAGACCCTGGATCTCGAATGAAAAATCGCACTCGAGGACCTCTTCGTAGGACTTGCGCTGCGAATCGTTCATGATGTCGTACACCATGTCGTGGACCTGCTTGTGGTCCAAGGCATCGATGTTGATTCTGCGCACGTCGCCGTGCACCCGGATCATCGGCGGTAGACCTGACGAAAGGTGCAGGTCCGACGCCTTGTTCTTGACCGAAAACGCGAGCAGTTGGGTGATGTCCATGATGTCCGCAAAGTTGATCGGCAGCCGGGTCGACGCGTCGAGCGCGAGGTGCCGCGCGCACGCGATACTCCGGGCGAATTATGACGAGGATCGCAGACAACATCGGCACGGTTCGACAGCGCATCGCCCAGGCGTGCCTGGCGGCGGGCCGGCCCGTGCGAAGCGTCACATTGCTGTGCGTGAGCAAGACCGCCCGGGCGGCTGCGCTGCGTGAGGCCTATGAAGCTGGCGAGTGCCACTTCGGCGAGAACTATGCCCAGGAAGGGTGCGCGAAGATCGACGCCCTGGCCGACCTGCGAAGCCACATGACATGGCACATGATCGGCCCCTTGCAGGCGAACAAGACACGATCGATCGCCGAGCATTTCGATTGGGTCCACACCATTGATAGGATTAAGGTGGCACGGCGTCTGAGTGAGCAGCGCCCCGCCGGGCGCGAGCCCTTGCAAGTCTGCCTGCAAGTCAACATCGGTGCACAGCCCAGCAAATCGGGAGTGGCACCCGGCGAAGTGGCCGCTCTCGCGCGCTCCGTACGGCAACTGCCAGGCCTGCGCCTGCGGGGCTTGATGGCGATTGCGCAAGCGCTGCCGGACCTCGCCGCACAACGCACCCCGCACCGTGCCTTGCGCGAGCTGTGGGAGGGCCTGAACGCGCAAGGTCTGGCACTCGATACCTTGTCGATGGGCATGACAGCCGACCTCGAGGCCGCAATTTTGGAGGGCGCCACCCTGATTCGTGTGGGTACCGCAATCTTCGGCGAACGCGAGCAAGCCCACCCATCGCCCCGCCCGGACGCCGACCCGGGGTGATCGATCGGAGCAGCGATCGGCGCAGCAATCATCGGAGCGACCGGGTGCGTACACTGGCGTGATGCAACGCATCATCTTCGTCGGTGGCGGCAATATGGCCGGCGCCGTCATCAGCGGTTTGTTGAAGCAGGGCCATGCGGCGGCTGCGTTGCATGTGATTGACCCCGACGCCGACAAGCGCGGCAAACTGCGCAGCGAGTTCGGGGTGTCGAGCCAGGCGGCTACCGATTCGAGCCTTGCCGGTGCCGATCTCGTCGTCTGGGCCGTCAAGCCGCAAGTGTTCGCGGCGGCGGCCCGAGACTGCTGCGAGCATATTGGCGCGGCATTGCAACTCAGCGTCATGGCCGGCATTCGTATCGCGGCCATCGCCCGCGCATTGGACACTACGCGGGTGGTACGTGCCATGCCCAACACGCCGGCCCTGATCGGACGAGGTATAGCAGCCCTGTATGCGCCGGCGGCGGTGACAGCTGCCGAGCGCGCCTTGACCGAGCAGGTGCTCGGCGCCACCGGGGTGACGCTGTGGGTTCAAGCAGAAGGTGATCTCGACGCCGTGACCGCGCTGTCGGGCTCCGGCCCGGCCTATGTGTTCTATTTCATCGAGGCGATGGTGCAAGCTGCGACGGAGATGGGCTTGAGTGGCGACGTCGGCCGCAAGCTCGCACTCGCCACGTTTTCCGGCGCCACGGCGCTCGCCCAGGCTTCGCCCGAGACGCCCGCAACCCTGCGCGAGCGGGTCACCTCCAGAGGCGGCACGACCCACGCAGCTCTGCTTTGCCTGGAAGCACATGGCGTCAAGTCTGCCTTTGTGGCAGCGTTGAAGGCGGCGCAACAACGAGCCAAGGAGCTGGGCGATCAGTTCGGCGGCGATTCGCCTGTTGTTTGATCGAGTCCAGCGCCCAAGGTGCAAACATGAGCTACTTGTCTTATATCTCACCGGGTGACGCCAGCCCTTGGCACACCTATCTCACCCAGGTCGACCGGGTGCTTCCCTACCTCGGCAGCCTGGCGCGCTGGGCAGAGTCGCTGAAGCACCCGAAGCGTTCCTTGATCGTCGATGTGCCGATCGAAATGGACGACGGGAGCGTGCGCCACTTCGAGGGTTATCGCGTCCAGCACAGCCTGTCGCGCGGGCCCGGCAAAGGGGGAGTGCGGTATCACCCCGACGTGACCCTCGAAGAAGTGATGGCCCTGGCCGCCTGGATGACGATCAAGAACGCCGGGGTCGGCCTGCCTTACGGCGGCGCGAAAGGCGGCATTCGCGTCGACCCGAAGTCGCTGTCGCGCAAGGAACTCGAGCGCATGACGCGGCGCTACACGAGCGAGATCGGCATCATCATCGGCCCGCAGACCGACATCCCTGCGCCCGACGTCAACACGAATGCGCAGATCATGGCGTGGATGATGGATACGTACTCGATGAACACCGGCGCCACCGCCACCGGTGTCGTCACCGGCAAGCCGATTCACCTGGGGGGATCGCTGGGCCGTGTCAAAGCCACGGGACGCGGCGTGTTCATCACGGGCCGCGAGGCGGCGCAGCATCTCGGCATGGACCTGAGCGGCTCGCGAGTCGCCGTGCAGGGCATGGGTAATGTGGGCAGCACGGCGGCCGAGCTGTTCGTCGCTGCCGGCGCGAAGTTGGTGGCGATGCAAGACCACTCCGGCTCGCGAATCGATGCCAAAGGCTTCGATATCGCCAAGGTCAACGAGACGCTCAACCGCGATGGCTGCATCGCGCAGCACGCCGGCGGTGAACCAATCGACAACGAAGCCTTCTGGGACGTCGATTGCGACATTCTCATTCCGGCGGCGCTCGAAGGGCAGATCGACCCAGGCCGAGCGAATCGCATCAAGGCCAGACTCGTCCTCGAAGGTGCGAATGGGCCGACTTTGCCGGAAGCCGACGACGTTTTCGCCGAGCGCGGTGTGCTGGTCATGCCCGACGTCATTTGCAATGCGGGCGGCGTGACGGTCAGCTACTTCGAGTGGGTTCAGGACTTCAGCAGCTTCTTCTGGAGCGAAGACGAAATCAATGTTCGGCTCGACAAGATCATGGTCGAGGCACTGCGCAAGATCTGGGACACCGCGACCCGCCACAAGATCAGCTTGCGCACTGCGACGTTTGCGGTGGCCTGCGAGCGCATCCTGCTTGCGCGCGAGGAACGGGGCCTCTACCCCTGAAGCGAGTCGGCCAGCGCGTAGTCCAGCACGACGCCGCAGAGCACGGTGAATCCAAGCCAGTGATTGAGGCGAAAGGCACGAAAGCACCCTTCGCGCGTCCGGCCGCGAATCAGCGTGAAGTGCCACGCGGCGATCAACGCAGCGCCGCAGATTGCCGCCCCGTAGAGCCAGCCCAGGCCGGCGTGGACACCGAACCACGCCCAAAGCGCGAGGTAGACCGCGTAGCAAAACATCACGGAGGCGACGTCGAAACGCCCGAGCGTGATGGCCGAGGTCAAGACGCCGATCTTCAGGTCGTCGTCGCGGTCCACCATTGCATATTCGGTGTCGTAGGCCAGCACCCAGAACAGGTTTCCCAGGAGCAAGCACCAGGCCAGCGGCGGGACGGCGCCGACGATGTCGGCCACCGCCCAGGAATGATTGCCAAGGACCGCTGCAAATGCCATGGGGATGCCGAAGCTGAACGCCACGCCGAGCACGGCTTGAGGCATCGAGAAAAATCGTTTCGTGAATGGGTAGAAGGCCGTCAAGGCCAACCCCACAAAACTCCAGGCCACGGCTGAGACCGTGGTCGTCAAGACCAGACCAAAGGCCAGCAGGGCGAGCACAGCGCCGAGCAGCAATGCCTCGTTGACGCTGACTGCGCCGCTCGTGACCGGGCGCTGCGCGGTGCGCTTGACATGTTTGTCGAAGTCGCGATCGACCACGTCATTCAGCGCGCACCCGGCACTGCGCATCAGCAAAGTGCCGGCCGTGAGCACGATGAGCAAATGCCAACCCGGAAAACCGCGCGCTGCGATCCAAAGGGCGGACAGGGTCGGCCACAGCAGCAAGAAGGTGCCCGCCGGCCGGTCCCAACGGATCAGGTTCGAATACAAGGCGAGCCGGCTGCGCGGCTGCGGAATTCCCATGCCGGATTGTGTCGCGCTTGAAAACGCTCGGCGTGGACCTATATACTCCGCCTGCTAGCACTCGGCTATGTTGAGTGCTAACGGCAACTTTTCCCACGCCGCAGGATCGTTGTCAGATAAGTGAATGAGCGCACACTCAGTCTAAACCCTCGTAATTTTCGAGTTCCGATTCATCAAGGAGATGCCATGAAACTTCGTCCGTTGCACGATCGCGTGATCGTTAAACGCCTAGAACAAGAAACCAAGACCGCTTCGGGAATCGTGATTCCCGACAACGCAGCCGAGAAGCCCGACCAGGGTGAAGTGCTCGCGGTGGGCCCCGGCAAGCGCAACGAAAAGGGCGACTTCATCGCGCTGAACGTCAAGACCGGTGACCGTGTCTTGTTCGGCAAGTACAGCGGCCAGACCGTCAAGGTCGACGGCGATGAACTGCTGGTGATGCGCGAAGAAGACCTCTTCGCCGTCGTCGAGAAGAAGTAAGCGCAGCGCGCTTGCTTCTTCCGTCGAAGGCTAACTTCGCGCAGCGAAGTCAAGGGCCGAAGGCCCGGCCGCAGACAAAAGAATCCTCCGGCGCAAGCCGGCTAACCAGAATCTAGGAGAGAAATCAAATGGCAGCAAAAGAAGTGGTATTCGGCGGTGACGCCCGTGCCCGTATGGTCGAGGGTGTGAACATCCTGGCCAACGCAGTGAAAGTGACGCTGGGTCCCAAGGGCCGCAATGTGGTGCTAGAGCGCAGCTTCGGCGCCCCGACCGTCACCAAAGACGGTGTATCGGTGGCCAAGGAAATCGAGCTGAAAGACAAGCTCCAGAACATGGGCGCCCAGATGGTCAAGGAAGTCGCTTCCAAGACCAGCGACATCGCCGGAGACGGCACCACCACCGCGACCGTGCTGGCCCAGGCCATCATCCGCGAAGGCATGAAGTATGTGGCCGCCGGCATGAACCCGATGGACCTGAAGCGCGGCATCGATAAGGCCGTCACGGTCCTCGTCGAGCAGCTCAAGAAGCAGTCCAAGCCTACGACGACATCGAAAGAAATCGCCCAGGTCGGCACGATCTCGGCAAACAGCGATGAAGAGGTCGGCAAGATCATCGCCGACGCGATGGACAAGGTCGGCAAGGAAGGCGTGATCACCGTCGAAGACGGCAAGAGCCTGAACAGCGAGCTCGAAGTCGTCGAAGGCATGCAATTCGACCGCGGCTATCTGTCGCCCTACTTCATCAACAATCCGGACAAACAGGCGTCGATTCTCGACAACCCGTTCGTGCTGCTGTTCGACAAGAAGATCAGCAACATCCGCGAACTCTTGCCCACGCTCGAAGCGGTGGCCAAGGCCGGGCGCCCGCTGTTGATCGTTGCCGAAGAAGTGGAAGGCGAGGCCCTGGCCACCCTGGTCGTGAACACGATCCGCGGCATCCTCAAGGTCTGCGCCGTCAAGGCGCCGGGCTTCGGTGACCGTCGCAAGGCCATGCTGGAAGACATTGCCATCCTGACCGGCGGCAAGGTCATCGCCGAAGAAGTGGGTCTGACGCTGGAGAAGGTCACGCTGGCCGATCTGGGCCAGGCCAAGCGCGTCGAAGTGGCCAAGGAGAACACGACCATCATCGACGGCAACGGTGCCGCAGCCGACATCGAAGCGCGCGTCAAGCAAGTGCGCGTGCAGATCGAGGAGGCGACCAGCGACTACGACAAAGAGAAGCTGCAAGAGCGCGTTGCCAAGCTCGCCGGCGGTGTGGCGCTGATCAAGGTCGGCGCAGCCACCGAAGTCGAGATGAAGGAGAAGAAGGCGCGTGTCGAGGACGCGCTGCACGCCACGCGCGCTGCTGTCGAAGAAGGCATCGTCGCGGGCGGTGGCGTCTCCCTGCTGCGCGCCAAGCAGGCCGCCGGAAAGATCAAGGGTGACAACCCCGACCAGGATGCCGGCATCAAGCTGATCCTGCGTGCCATCGAGGAGCCGATTCGCATCATCGTCGCCAACGCCGGCGACGAATCGAGCGTCGTTGTCAATGCGGTACTGGCCGGCAAGGGCAACTACGGCTACAACGCCCAGAACGGCCAGTATGGCGACATGATCGAGATGGGCATCCTGGACCCGACGAAGGTGACGCGCATTGCGCTGCAAAACGCCGCGTCGGTCGCCTCGCTGATGCTCACCACGGAAGCCATGGTCGCCGAAGCGCCGAAGGACGACGCTCCTGCTGGCGGCGGCATGGGCGGCGGCATGGGCGGCGGCATGGGCGGCATGGGTGGCATGGACATGTAATGTTCAATGCCTCGGGCCGAAATCGAATCGGCTTGCCGTGAATCGAAGGGCTGCCTCCGGCAGCCCTTTTTTCATTGCGCCTC
>JBAQUQ010000046.1:0-14375 GCA_049297615.1 Burkholderiaceae bacterium | reverse complement strand
AAGCGGCGCCGAATACGCCTCGGGCGTCAAGGCGCAGGCAGGCGGAATCGGCGCGGCAGCGGCGCCGTCGGCGGGCTCATAGGGCCCGGGGGAAATGCTCTGTTCATAGTCGAACAGGGCGGTGTCGTTGTAGCGCAGCTTGCACGCGAGCAGGGCCGGGAACGCGCCGCCCCAATAGGCCTGGCGGAAGTTCGGCGTATTGCGCCGCGGGTAGTTCTGGTACACCTCACCGTTGAAATAGGGCGCCATCAACTGCATGAAGCCGTCGAGCCACTGCACGGCGCGCGGCCGGTCCGCGTCGTCCACCCAGAAGGTGTCGACGAAGAAGTCCATGTCGACGTCGCGATGCACGAAGGCATTGGCATACACCGGCTGGGCATTGATCCGGCCTCCGTAGGGCTCGAGCACCACGGTGTTGAACGGCATCGGTGCGCTGCGGTAATAGGCGACGAGCTTTTGCCAATGCGCCAGCGGCACCGGCCGCGCGATGTAGCCGGCCTGCTTGTCTTCCTTGATCGTCGTGTTCGGCGGTTGCGGCGGCACATAGGGAATTTCCCAGGGCGGTGTTTCGAGCAGGAGGGTGTTGATCCGGTAGTAGGAATTGCGCTGCAAGGCGATGTCGAAGTGCGCGCCGCGCGTGGCCAACATCGGCGCCAGTTCCTGCAGGGCCTGCGCCTGCGTGCCGTCGTACACGCCGCGCATCAGCAGCCACTGGCCCCCGTCTTGCTGCAGCGTGATCACGGTCATATAGCCCAGACGCGACGTGGCGCCGGAGCGCATGAAGCCCTGCTGCATCGCCACCAGTGCGGCGGGCGCGTCGTCCAGGCTCCAGCGCAGCCCAAAACCCCAGATCTGCCACAGCTCGAGCAAGCGATAGGTAGTCTGCAATAACACGCCGAAGTTGTTGCCGGTTCCGCCGCGGATGGCCCAGAACAAATCGGCGTGATTGGCGGCGTCGGCCTTGACGATGCTCGTGTCGGCGAGCATCACCAGAACCGACAGCACGTTGTCGCAATGCATGCCGAACTCGCGCGAGGTGAATCCATAACCGCCGCCCTGCATGTAGCCGCCCACGCAGACCTCGGGGCAGCCGCCGCCGGGTACATGCAGGCGGTAGGAATCGAGCGTGGCGTTGAGCTTTTCGAAGTTCGTTCCCGGCCCGACCGTGGCGGTCTTCGCGACGGCGTCGACGCTCACATCGTTGAGCCTGCTGGTGTCGAGCACGATGCCGTCGTTCACCGAATAGCCCGCCGTGCTGTGCCCGCCGGAGCGGCAGGCGACCTTGAGGTCGAACTGTCTGGCCAGAGCGAGGATCTCACTGACATCGCTGAACGCCTCGCAATAGGCGATCAGCAGGGGATAGGCCTGGAACGCGGGATTGGATTCCTGGCGGTCCTGCTCGTAGCCGGGCTGGCCGGGGAACACCAATTGGCCCTTGAACGCGTCGAGCAAGGCGGCCAGGCGGGCGCGGTCGACGCCCATGGAAGCGAAGGCGCTGTCGGGCAACGCATTCAGACGCGCGGCGTCCGCGTCCTTCATCAGTCGTTTGCGGGGTTTCGGGAGGATCATTGCGCTAGCCTTTCGCGAAAGCTTGTCGGGGCTCTACGCTGCCACGCTGCGCCGCACCCTACGGCGCGAGCGTGTTCGCGCAATCATTATGCGTGGGCTGGGTAGCCGGCCAGGTGGCCGCGATCGCGACAACCCGTGCCGTCGCGGCGCAAAAGCCCGAACGCCACGCTTCAACCCCCGCGCTTGGACGCGCGAAGTTGGACGATCAGGTCGGGCTCGGTGCTGAACCAGATGTCGCTGTCAGGGGCGATGCGGCTGAAGGTCTTGCGCAGCGCCGCGGCCTCGCGGTCCTGGAACGCGGTGACGAAGTGGAGATGGTGCGCGTCGATGCCTGAACGACTCGCAATCTTCGTCAGGGCTGCCTTGCGCTCTGCCGTCACCGGGCTGTCGGTCGCCACGATCTCGCAGAACACGAAGCGCACAGGGTCTTCAAGGTCGCCCAGGATCAAATCGGGCAGTTGCTTGCTCGGGTCGAAAACAAGTCCAACAGCTTGCGCTCGTTGTACGAACAGCGGTTGAGACTTTTGATCACTGGCGCTGATCCACAAGACGACGGGCTTGCGCAGCCACCGCGGCGCAAACTGTTCGATCATCGCCTTCAAGATCGGCGAAGAAGGGCCTGCGGCGACACGCATGCGGGTGCCGTCGGGCAAGTCGATGAACACATCGCCTTGTCTGGCCAATACGCCCTGCGCTTGCAGTGCCATGCGTTGAAGCACACCCGGCGCCAGATGCGCCGTGCGCCAGGCGTCGATGGCCGTCTGGCCCGCGGTCCCGCTCAGCGCAGGGTCGAACAACGCGGCGAACGACGCGCGCAGAAAGTACACCGGGGCGCTCGATGTCGTGGCCACACCTTCCTTGCGACCGAGGATGCCCATCGCGAGCAGGCGATTGCGAATCAGGTCGTCGCGAATCGATTCACGGCTGGTATCGGCATACCAACGCTTGCCTGATGTTCGCTGGCCTGGCTTGAACGCTGTCGCAAGCCACGCCAGCCGCTCGGTGTGCTTGATACGGCGCGCTTGCTCGGCGGTGAAGAAGTACACGAGGCTCGGGCGCAGCAAGCGGGGACTGCCTTCGACGAAACCGCCGTAAAGGAAGACGAAGATCACACGCGCGGCCATCTTGCCCACGAGGATGCCGCGATCGGGAAACGCTTGCGGAAATATCGCGGCAAGACGTTGGCGCACTGCATCGACGCCGATGAGTGCCGGCAACTGCGGCAGCGATGCAACACCCGAGTCAGGCATGCCGTGCCGACCGGGTGGACGCACCGTGCCGGCGGGCCGTGTCCACGGCCTCGTCGACCGACGCGGCCCCGGCTAAGCCGCGGCCGATGCTTTCCAGCGTTGTCAGGTCGGGGACCGGCAGATAGCGCAACTCGAGGGCATTGATCTGCGTACTGCCAAGCAAACGCCGAATATATCGGTCCACCGGCAGCGAGTTCAGATACGCCGCGAGCCCCTGCGCCGCCGCGATGCTCAGCCGCCCCGCGACAGGGTGAATCACGTTGAGGTGATTCTCCAACCCGATCCGCTCGCCCGGCAGGTCGCCGAGGTAGGGCGCAGCGGTGATGCGCCTGGCATCTTCTTTCGGGCTGAAGCGCCGCAACAAGATCATCGGCCGGTTGGGCAGGAGCATCCAGGCACTGCTTTGATTGGCGTCGATGTGCGCGGCGCGATGCCGACGCGGCCAGTCGATGCGCATGCTGCGCACATGCGGCATCCATAACATCGGCACGGTCGAAGACGCTTTCTCTGCGCGCAAGTGCGCCGCAGCGCGAAAGCCGACCACCGCGCCCGTGCTGACCTTCAAGCCCAGGTCGTGCAGACGCAGGTGCAGGCCGGTGAGGTCGTGCTGGGCCTGGGCATCCGGAAACGTGACCATGCGTTCGGGTGCTGCGCCGATCACCTGGTGATGCGGCCACAGAGGCAGCTTCGCGAAGTCCAGGTCGCCGGCACCGTGGCTGCTCGATACCGCGACGGCTGCTTGCGGCCGCCCTGCGGTGGCCCAGACGATCAAGGCCTCTTGGAGCACTGAATCGGCCTGGAAATGTGCTTCGCGGCTGTCGAACAGATGCAGGCCGTCGATCGCCAGCCGCTCCAGCAGATGTGCACGCAGCGCGCGGAAGTAGGCGCCATTGGTCCAGGATCGCGGCGTGATGAAGCAGAACGCGCCGCCTGGTCTGAGCAGCGCGGCGCAGCTGGCCATGAACAGCGCATAGATGTTGGGCTGGCCGTGTACGGCACCGGCAAAGGCTCGCGCACGTTCGTCGTGGCCCGCGAGCTTGAAGTACGGCGGGTTGGCGATCACCGCATCGACGCTGGCGTGTCCAGACCGGGCGAGCGCCGACAGAAGGAAGTCACCGCCCTGCACGCGCCACTCGAAATCGACGCCGTGCCGAGCGCACAAGGACTCGAGCTCGCGCGCGCAGGCCTGCAACAGGGGCAGCATCGACGCATCGAGTTCGCACAACAGCAACTCGATGCGACAGGGCGGCGCGTTCGACGCCAAGACTGCTTCGACCAGGGCCGCGGCGAGCACGCCGCTGCCGGCCGCGGGGTCGAGCAGGCGCACGCTGCGGCCACTCCAGTCGCGCCCGGTCGTCAGGCGTTCGGCCATGAGGTGTGCGATCGCCGCGGGCGTCATGAACTGGCCGAGCTGCTTTTGCTGTTCGCGCGAGCGCGAGCGGCTGGCAAGGCTGCCACGCCAGTACGCCGATTCGGTGGGGTGCACGCCGGGCTCGGCCGCTGGTGCATCCGGCCAGAGGCGCAATTGAGGCTCGCAGGGATCACGCATAGCGCTACTGTACAAAACACCAGGCTCGGCGGCAAGCACAACCTGCTCGCAGCGGCATGGCGTCGCGACGGACGGCATGCAGCCGATCGATCAATCGCCGCCCAGGATCAGCCGGTTCGGCTGGCGCTTCTCGATGGCCCACTTGAGCAGGGCGGCGCAGCGGTACACGCCGTGCGCGAACTTGCCATAGGCCAGGGTCAGGAACAGGGCCATCACCACGCCCAGGTGCAGCGCCAGCCAGAGGGCCATGACGCCGCTGTCGCGCCAGGCCAACAGGGCCAGGCCGGTCGCACTCGTCAAGAACAACAAGGCGATGAAGCCGCGATCCATTCCTTGTTGCGCGCGATCCATGGTTGACGAATCGCGGCGCAGGTTCAGCCACAACAGGCCGGCCGGGCCGAGCAGCAAGCCCACGCCGCCGACGCTGCCCAGCAGCACCGGCAGGCTGATCAACGCATACGGCGCGGGCTGGTCGAGCGCGTAGTGGTACAGGGTGGCGACGCAGGTCGAAGCGAAACACAGCATGAAGCCGTAGAAGCTGAGGTGGTGAAAGCGGCGCCGCGCCAGCGTGAAGCGATCATCGGCTTCGTTGCAGCCTTGGCCATGGCCGCCCCCCAGATTGCGCAGCGCCAGCGCATCGCGCGTGGCTTCGCCCAGTGCAGCGCCGCCTGCAGTCCCCGTGCCCATCTCTTTCCCATTCAACTCACGCCAAAAGCGTGTCACGCCCAGGGTCAAGGCCAGGGCCGCGAATGCAAACACGGCACCGAACATCCCGACCAGCATCGAATGCGGGAACACCGCGTAGAAGTTGCCTTGCAAGGGTTCATGGAACAACGAGCCCTTGGCAGCAAGCGCCAGCACCAGAAACAGCGCCAGTGAAGCCGCCAGCACCAGCGCGACCACCAGGCCGTTGCGCCGGTACGCAGCGCCGAACGCCTTGGGCCAGGCGTAGTGGCGGTAAGTCTGGGCGCGCACTCTGGCCATGGCCTGGGGCACGTTCACGCCGAATTCATGCGGCGGCGCGTACTGGCAGGCGTGAAAACACGCGCCGCAGTTGTGGCACAGGTTGGCCAGGTAGTGAGTGTCGGCGTGGCCGAATTCGAGGCGGCGCGTCATCGCTGGAAACACCGCGCAATAGCCTTCGCAATAGCGGCAGGCATTGCAGATCTGCATTTGGCGCGCGACCTCTTCCTCGGCTGGTGGAAGCGGCGCGCCCGCCGCCCGCGTCGCGTCGCGCACCAGGGCCTCAAGGCGCAGCATGCCGGGTCCCCGAAGATGACGCCGCACGCGCCGCCTGGCTCCCGGCGATGCGCCCGAAGGCCGTACCGATGCTCATGCCCACGCCTGCCGTATAGCCCTTGCCGAGCACATTGCCCGCCATCACTTCGCCGGCGGCAAACAGGTTGCTGCAGGGGACGCCGGCGAACATCACGGCCGCCTGCCGGTCCACTTTCAGGCCGAGATAGGTGAAGGTGACGCCGGGGCGCAGCGGGTAGCCCTGGAAGGGCGGTGTATCGATGGGCCGGGCCCAGTGCGTCTTCGGCGGGATCAGGCCCATCGTGGCGCAGTCGTCGAGCACGCTGTGGTCGAAATGCGCGTCGTGGTCGGGGCGGCACGCGGCGTTGTACGCAGCCACCGTGCGCACCAGGGCCGCGCCGTCCAGAGCGAGTTGCTGCGCCAGTTCTTCGAGCGACGCGGCCTTCGCCCCGGCAAACACCGCCGGCATGAACCGGCCGATGGCCTTCGCGTCGATGATGGAGTATCCGATCTGGCCGGGCTGCATCGCGATCAGCCGGCCCCAGACGGCATAGCGCTTGGGCCAGAAGTCTTCGCCCTCGTCGTGAAAGCGCGATCCGCTGCGGTTCACGACGATGCCCAGGGTAACGCTGTCCAGCCGCGTGCAGATGCCACCGTCGTACAGGGGTGCGCGCGCGTCGATCGCGACCATGTGCGCCTGGGTCGGATCGCCGACGCTGTCGGCGCCGGCGTCGATCAATTGGCGCAGCAGTACGCCGGTGTTGAAGCGCGTGCCGCGGATCAGAAAATTGTCGGCCACCCAAACCCCGTCGACCTGGCCCCAGGCCTGGCGCAGCCACTCGCGGTTCGACTCGAAGCCGCCGCTGGCGAGCACGCAGGCACGCGCCTCGAAGCGCTGCGCGCCGCTGTAAGCGCCGCAGAAGCGGCCGTCCTGAACCTCGATTCGATCGACCGGCGTCTCGTAGCGAATCTGAATGCCCAGGGCCTGGGCGCTGCGGTAATAGGCGTTCACCAATGCCTTGCCTCCGCCGAGAAAAAACGCATTCGTTCGCGCCACGTGCAAGGCACCCGACAGCGGCGGCTGGAAGTGCACGCCGTGGCGGCGCATCCAATCGCGGCACACGGATGAATCGCGAATCGCGATGCGTGCCAGCGTCTCGTCGGTCGCACCGCCAGTGACTTTGAGCAAGTCCTGCCAATACTCCTGTTCCGGATAGGCGTCGGCGAGGACGTCTTGCGGCGCATCGTGCATGCAGCGCAGATTGCGCGTGTGCTGCGAATTGCCGCCGCGCCATTCGCGCGGCGCGGCCTCCAACAGCAGCACTGAAGCGCCGGCTTCGCGCGCCGTCAGCGCGGCGCACAGGGCGGCATTGCCGCCGCCGACGATCAGGACATCGTGCGCGGTCACGGGGTCATGGCCTCGCTCCATGTATGACGAGGACATTGTAGGACCGGCATTCCTGCGGCTGTGGGCCCATGGCTGCGGCAGGCCCAGGCGATCACCGGCAGGCCCAAGGGCCAGGCCAAGGACTTCGCCTGTGAGCGCGGCGCTGTGGCACAGCGGCACGGCCCTGGCCGACAATCTTGCTTCGCGCAAGGAGATCGTGGACCATGAAGACCAAGAACCCGTCCCACAGCGTTTCGACAGCCGGCAAGGCGCCGCGCGCCTTCGTCGAACAGATGGCCAATGTGGCGTGGCAGGAATTCCCCGGCCACTTCGGCGGCGCCTTGTCCAAGGCCTTGGTCGGCCCCGGCAAGGTCGACACGCGCCGCATTGATTTCCGTATCTCGCACTACGCGCCGGCTGCTTATGTCGGTGAACATGTGCACCAGGTGCAGGAGCAGATCTACTACGTCCTCGAAGGCGTCGGGCTGTTGACTCTGGATGCGCAGCAGCACCTGATGCGAGCGCACGATTACGTGTATGTGCCGCCCGGCGTGCGCCACAGTTTTACGAATACCGGGCTGACGGGCCTGGTGTTTCTCGTCCTCACGACGCCTGCCGGCGACAGCGGGGACTCGCGATGACTGCCAGCCGAAGCGAGATGCCGGCGCAATGTTTGATCGACGGCGTTTGGACGACCGGCCAAGGCACACGCGTCGACGTGCTCGACAAGTACCGCCTCGAGCCATTCGCGAGCTTCAACGCAGCTGCTGGCCATCAGGTGCAGCAGGCGGTGGGCGCCGCACACGCGGCCTTCCAGCGCGGCGTTCCGGTCGCTTACGAGCGTGGCAGCGTGCTTGACCGCGCCGCCGAACAGCTGGCGCAGCGCGCCGATCAATTCGTGCGCACGATGCAGCTCGAGGCCGGCTTCACGCGCGCCGACGCGAGCGGCGAAGTGCGGCGCTGCATCGAAACGCTGCGCTTGTCGGCCGCCGAGGCACGCCGCCTGGCCGGCGACGTGATCCCTCTGGAGGGCGCGCCGCAGCAGGCCGGGCGCCTCGCGTTCACGCTGCGCGTGCCGCTGGGCGTCGTGGCGGCGATCACGCCGTTCAATTCGCCGCTGAACACGGTCGCGCACAAGATCGCCCCGGCATTCGCGGCCGGCAACGCTGTCGTGCTCAAGCCGTCGAGCCAGACCCCATTCAGCGCGGCGCGTCTGGTCCAAGTGCTGGTCGACGCGGGCCTGCCGCCCGGCTTCTTGTCGCTGCTGCAAGGCGGCGCCGACGTGGCACGCTGCCTGCTCGACGACGCGCGCGTGCGCTTCTTCGCCTTCACCGGCAGCACCGAAGTCGGACGCCAGATCCAGCGCGCCGCAGGCCTGCGCCGCACCCAGATGGAACTCGGCTCGATCGCCTGCACCATCGTCTGCGACGACGCGCGTCTGGCCACGGCCCTGCCCAAGATCGTCAACGCCGCCTACCGCAAGGCGGGCCAGGTTTGCACTTCGGTGCAGTTGCTGCTGGTGCACGCGAGCATCGTGGAAGAGGTCAAGGCCCGGCTCGTGACGATGGTGGGTGCGCTGATCTGCGGCGATCCGCAGGACCCGGCCACGGTGGTCGGTCCCGTCATCAGCGAAGCGGCGGCGGTTCGCATCGACAGCTGGATTGCCCAGGCGGTGTCGGCGGGCGCGGTGCGCCTGGTCGGTGCGCCGCGCCGGGGTGCCCTGGTGCCGCCGACCCTGCTGTGCGGAATCGACGCGACCATGAAGGTCGGCGAGTGCGAAATCTTCGGCCCGGTGATGTGCATCGTCCCGTTCGACACGCTGGACGAAGCGATCACGCGCGTCAACGCCACGCCCTATGGTCTGGCCTGCGGCATCTTCACGAACCGGCTTGACGCGGCTTTCGCCGCGGCGCAGCGCCTCGAGGTCGGCGGCGTGCACATCAACGAGACGTCGAGCTCACGCGTCGACCTGATGCCCTATGGCGGATCGAAAGACAGCGGCTTCGGCCGCGAGGGCCCGCGCTACGCCATCCACGAGATGACGGAAGAGCGCATCATCACGATCACGAGCGCCTGATCGCACCGGCACACAGCGAGGACCCCCATGGCCACAATGAAAGGCGGCGAACTCATCGCCCAAACCCTGATCCAGCAGAAAGTGCCGTATGTGCTGGGCATCTGCGGCCATGGCAACGTCGGCATCCTCGACGCGCTGTATGAAGTGCGCGACAAGATCAAGCTGGTCTCGCCGCGCCACGAACAATGCGCCGGCCACATGGCCGACGCCTACTTCCGCGTCAGGCACCGGCCGGTCGCCACCCTCACCTCGACCGGTCCGGGCTCGGCGAACCTGGTGATGTCGCTGGCCACCGCGCTGTCGGACTCGTCGGCCTTCCTCGCCATCACGGCGAACGTGCCGACCTCGCAGGCCAATCGCGCGCCGTTCCAGGAGCTCTACGCACACAATCAGGCCGATTTCCCTTCGGTGCTGCGGCCAGTCGTGAAACGCTCGTTCCAGCCCACTCGCGTGGACATGCTGCCCCTGGCCATGCGCCAGGCTATGGACACCATGGTCACGGGCCGCCCCGGTCCGGTGAACCTGGACATTCCGTACAACGTGTTCCAGGAAGAAGCCGAAGTTGCCTTGCCTGCCCCCTCGCATCAATTCGGCTCGCACCGTCCGGCCGCGAGCGAAGCGGACGTCAGGGCCGCCGTCGAGCTCTTGGCAGCGGCGCGGCGGCCGGTATTTTTCATCGGCCACGGCGCGACGCTGTCCGAGGCCGGCGAGGAGATCACCGCGCTGTCGCAGCGCCTGGGCATCCCCGTGATCACCTCGCCCAACGGCATGGGCTGCGTGCCGGCGGGCGATCCGCTGACACTCGGCTTCATCGGCCGCAACGGTGCCTACCCGGCCAATCAAGCGGGCCGTCACGCCGACCTGGTGATCACGCTGGGCACGCGTTTCGACGACCGTTCCTCGTCCACCTGGCAGCCGGGCTACTCGTGGAACTTTCCCGCCGCGAAGCTGCTGCACGTCGACATCGATCCGCAGGAGCTGGGCCGCAACTACCCGCCCACGCTGGGCATCATCGCCGACGCCAAGGTCTTTGCCGGGCAGTTGCTGGGCACCGTGCTGGCCGGCAATAGCCTGTCGGCCTCGAAATACGCCGCCTGGCGCGCCGAGGTCGCCTTGTGGCAGTCCGAGTGGGAGGCGTTCGTGCGCCCGAACTTCAGCGCCGACACCACGCCGCTGCGGCCCGAATACCTGGTGCAGGCGCTGCAAGACGTCCTGCCCGAGGACGTGATCCTGGCGCTCGACTCGGGCGTGCACCACAACTGGTTCATGCAGTTCTGGAAGCCGCGCCGCCCGCAGAGCATGCTCAACAGTTGGGGCTATTCGTCGATGGGCTTCGGCGTGTGCGGCATTCTCGGCGCGCAACTCGCCGCGCCCGATCGTCCCTGCGTCGCCGTGGTCGGCGACGGCGGCTTCACGATGGCGCCTCACGTGTTGTGCACCGCCGTCGAGTACGAACTGCCGTGCATCTGGGTGGTGTGGAACAACTTCGCCTGGGGCGCGATTCGCGACCTGCAATACGGCCTGTTCGACGGCCGCGAGCATGGCACGGCGTTCTACCAGGGCCAGGGCAGCGCCAGGCCCTACAACCCCGATTTCGCGGCCTGGGCGCGCGCCTGCGGCGCCGACGGCGTGACGGTGACGCGCAGCCTCGACCTTCGCGGCGCGCTCGAGCAAGCCCTGCGAAATCGCCGCCCCTGCGTGATCGACGTGCATGTGGACGCTGATGTGCGCCCGCCCTCCACCGGCACCTGGCAGTTGCCGCCGATTCCGTTCAAGGAGCCGGCTTTCGGCAAGGCCTTTGTTCGCTGAGGCGAGGAGTGACGCGGTGTCCGACCTCGTCGATGTCGTCGTGCTCGGCGGTGGCGGCGCCGGCCTGGCCGCGGCGATCGAGGCGCGCGAGCGCGGTGCCGGCGTCGTGCTGCTCGAAAAGAACGCCCAGCTCGGCGGCTCCACGGCCTGGTCGATCGGCTCGATCAGCGCGACCCAAACACCGCACCAGCGCAAACGCGGCATCGCCGACAAGCCGGCAGACCACTTCGACGACATGCCCGCCTTCGCCGGCGAGCTCGCGGCGCGCGACAACGATGCGCTGCGCCGCATTCTGTGCGATGAAGTGCCGGCGGCGTTTCAGTGGCTGCTCGACTCGGGCCTGCGCTTCATGGGCCCGATGCCCGAGCCGCCGCACCGCCAGCCGCGCATGCACAACGTGCTGCCGAATTCGCGTGCCTTCATCTATCACCTCGAACGGCGCGCGCGCCGCGCTGGCGTGGACATCCGCACCGGCTGGTGCGCCACGTCCTTGCTGCGCGAAGGCGGGCGCGTCTGCGCGGTCCAGGGCAGCCATGCAGGGCGGGCGCATCGCGTCGACGCGCGCGGCGGCGTCGTACTTGCGGCGGGTGACTTCACGAACAGCCCCGAGCTGAAAGCGCGCTTCATGGGCGCGCAGGCCGCCAAGGTGGAAGGCGTCAACCCCACCGCCACGGGCGACGGCCAGCGTCTGGCCGAGGCGCTCGGCGCCATGATCGTCAATGGCGACCTGGCGCTCGGCCCCGAGCTGCGCTTCATCGCCCCGGCGCGCGAGACCCTCATGCGCAGGTTGCCGCCCTGGCCGATGCTGGCCTCCTGCATGGCCTGGGCCCTCGAGCATTTGCCGAGCCGCATCCTGCGGCCCTTCGTCATGCAATTCCTGACCACGGCGCTCGCGCCTTCGACCGCGCTGTTCGAGGCCGGCGCGCGCCTGGTCAATGCACGCGGCGAACGCTTCGGCGACGAGCGCGATCGGCCCGCTTGGCGCGTCCCCGACCAACCGGACCGATTCGCCTACATCATCCTCGACGCGGCGCTCGCGGCGCGCTTTTCGAAGTGGCCTCATTTCGTCTCCACCGCGCCGGGCATCGCCTATGCCTACATCGACGACTACCGGCGCAATCGCCCGGACGTGTTCAGACAAAGCGAGTCGCTCGACGCCCTGGCGAGCCGGCTCGACATGAACCCTTCGGCGCTGGCGCACAGCCTTGGGCCGGGTGCCCACCATGGCGCCGGCCCGTGGATTGCGCTCGGCCCGGTGCGCGCGGTGTTCGTGCACAACGAGGGCGGCCTGCTCGTCGACAGCCAGCACCGCGTCCTGGACATGGCACAGCAAGCGATCCCCGGCCTGTACGCCGCAGGTGCGACTGGGCAAGGCGGCTTGCTCCTCAAAGGCCATGGCCACCACCTGGCCTGGGCCTTCGTGTCGGGGCGGCGCGCCGGGCGCTTCGCGGCGGCGGATGCCTTGGGCGATCCGACCAGGGCGGCGCTCTAGCAGGCTACATCTCGGCAGGCGCCGCGTCAGACCCGCCCCGCGCCTTGCCGTCATCGGCCAGGCGCGGCAAACCCACCCCCGCGCCAGGCAAGAGCAAGCCGGCCTTGCTGTAGACAATCAGCTTCTCGCGCGTGTCGGCGATGTCGAGGTTTCGCATCGTCAATTGGCCGATGCGGTCTTGCGGCGAAAAGCTCGACGCGCCCTTTTCCATCGTCAGGCGCTCGGGCTTGTAGCTCAGGTTCGGCGATTGTGTGTCGAGCAGCGAATAGTCGTTGCCACGGCGCAGCTCGAGGCTCACTTCGCCGGTGATCGCGCGCGCCACCCAGCGTTGCGCGGCGTCGCGCAACAGACACGCCTGCGGGTCGAACCAGCGGCCCTGGTAGAGCAGGCGGCCCAGGCGCCGGCCATGGTCCCGGTACTGTTCGATCGTGTCTTCGTTGTGGATCCCGGTCACCAGGCGTTCGTAGGCGATGAACAGCAGTGCCAGGCCCGGCGCTTCGTAGATGCCGCGGCTCTTCGCTTCGATGATGCGGTTCTCGATCTGGTCGCTCATGCCCAGCCCATGCCGGCCGCCGATGCGGTTCGCCTCGAGCAGCAGCTCGATGGGGTTGGCGAATTCACGGCCATTCAGCGCCACGGGCTGGCCCTCGTCGAAGCGCACGCGCACTTCTTCGCGCTTCACGTCGACCTCGTCGCGCCAGGCCGCCACGCCCATGATGGGCTGGACGATGCGGATGCCACTGCTCAGCTGTTCGAGGTCTTTCGCTTCGTGCGTCGCGCCGAGCAGGTTCGAGTCGGTGGAGTAGGCTTTCTCGGCCGACATCTTGTAGGCAAATCCGCTCGCGCGCATGAATTCCGACATTTCGGCGCGGCCGCCGAGTTCGTCGATGAAGGCCTGGTCGAGCCAGGGTTTGTAGATCTTCAGCTCGGGATTGGCGAGCAGGCCATAGCGGTAGAAACGCTCGATGTCATTGCCTTTGAAGGTACTGCCGTCGCCCCAGATGTTCACATCGTCCTGGCGCATCGCCGCGACGAGCATCGTGCCGGTCACGGCACGCCCCAGCGGCGTGGTGTTGAAGTAGGTGAGGCCCGCGGTCGAGATGTGGAACGCGCCGCTTTGCAGCGCAGCGATTCCTTCGGCGACGAGTTGGGCGCGGCAGTCGACGAGGCGGGCGCGTTCGGCACCGTAGAGCAGCGCCTTGCGCGGAATTTCGTCGTAGTCGGGTTCGTCGGGCTGGCCCAGGTTGGCCGTGTAGGCGTAGGGCACGGCGCCCTTGTTGCGCATCCACAGCAATGCGGCGCTGGTGTCCAGACCGCCGGAAAACGCGATGCCGACCTTCTGGCCGATGGGGAGGTTTTGCAGAATGTTTGCCATGACGGGAGGGGCTGCCGGACGCGTGAATGCGTCGAACCGGTATTCTCGGTCGAATCTGACAAGCGTCCATGCGTGCCTGCGCCTGCCTCGGGTGGTCGCCGTCGATCCGGCCTTAGCATGCTGCGTTGTCTACCGAAGGATTTCGATGACCCACTATCGTCTCGCAGCGCTGGCTGCCCTGGCCCTCGGCGCAGCGCCGGCGAGCGCCCAGACCACGATCAAAGAGGCATGGGTGCGCGCCACCGTGGCCCAGCAAAACGCCACCGGCGCCTTCATGCAGATGAGCTCAGCGCAGGGCGGCAAACTCGTCTCGGTCAAGTCGCCGGTCGCGGGCGTCGTCGAGATTCACGAAATGGCGATGCAGGGCAATGTGATGAAGATGCGCGCCCTCAGCGGCCTCGAGCTGCCGGCGGGCAAGGCGGTGAAACTCGAGCCGGGCGGTGTCCATGTGATGCTGCTCGACCTCAAACAGCAGATCAAGGACGGCGACAGCGTGGCACTGACCTTCGTCATCGAGGGCAAGGACGGCAAGCGCGAGACGCTGGAAGTCAAGGCACCGGTCAAGCCACTGGGCGCCGCCCAGCCTCGGCACAAACGCTGAGCCCGAAGC
>JBAQUQ010000045.1:0-2360 GCA_049297615.1 Burkholderiaceae bacterium | reverse complement strand
GAATCCGAGGAGATGACATGAGCACCGCAGAGCGCGCCCATGGATGCCGCATTCAGCGTTTGCCGAGCGTGACCGACGCCCAGTTGCAGGGGCTTGCCGAATTGCTGATCGACTGCGTCGACGGCGGCGCATCGGTGAGCTTCATGCACCCCTTGCCGCTGCCCAAGGCGCTCGCGTTTTGGGCCGGCGTGGCAACGGCCGTGGCGCGCGGCGAACGCGCCCTGCTGCTGGCTGAAGACGACGGCGGCGTCGTCGGAACGGTGCAGCTGCTGCTGGACCAGCCCGAGAATCAACCGCACCGCGCCGACCTGTCGAAGATGCTCGTGCACCGGCGGGCGCGACGCCGCGGCTTGGGTGCGGCTTTGATGCGCGCGGCCGAGCAGCTCGGGCGCGAATGCGGCAAGTCGCTCCTGGTCCTGGACACCGCCAGCGCCGACGCCGAGAGGCTCTACGCCCGGCACGGCTGGCAGCGTTGCGGCGTGATCCCCGGCTATGCATTGCTGCCGCATGGCGGGCTGTGCGCCACCACCTATTTTTATCGCCAAATCGAGTGACATGACGGAATCGCCAAAACCGCTTCGTTCCAGGCTCATCCAGCAAGGCCTGGACCGCACGCCGCACCGCGCCTTTCTGCGCGCCGTGGGAATGGCCGACGCCGACTTCGGCAAGCCGATGGTGGGCATCGTCAGCCAGCACGGCGAGAACACGCCTTGTTCGATGTCGCTCGGGCCGCAAGCCGACGCGGCGCGCCTGGGCGTTGCGGCGGCGCAGGGTATCGCGGTTCCGTTCACGACGATCTCGGTGTCCGACGGCGTGTCGATGAACCATCGCGGCATGCGCATGAGCCTGGTGTCGCGCGAGCTGATCGCCGACTCGATCGAAGCCGTCATGCGCGCGCATTGCTACGACGCCCTCGTCGGCTTCGCCGGTTGCGACAAGACCCTGCCCGGCGTGATGATGGCGATGGTGCGCTTGAACTGCCCGAGCGTCTTCGTCTACGGCGGCGCCATGTTGCCGGGGCGCTGGCGCGACGGCGACGTGACCATCCTCACCGCGTACGAGGGCGTCGGCGCGGTGTTGAACGGCACGATGACCGAGCCGGAACTCGAGGAACTCGGCCACGCCTGCGCGCCCACGCTCGGCTCGTGCCCGGGGCAGTTCACCGCGAACACGATGGCGATGGTCGCCGAGACGCTCGGGCTAGCGATCCCGGGCTCGGCGATGTTGCCCGCCGCGTATTCGCAGCGCCTCGCGCTGGCACGCCAGGCGGGCCGGCGTGCCACCGAAATCGTCTCTGTCGGCGGGCCGCTGCCGCGCGAGTTGGTGACGCGCAAGTCGCTCGAGAACGCCGCCGCGGCGGTGGCCGCCACCGGCGGCTCGACAAATGCCGGCCTGCACCTGCCGGCCATCGCGCACGAAGCGGGGTTGCGCTTCAACCTGGACGACGTCGCCGAAGTCTTTGCCCGGACACCCCTCATAGCGAATTTGCAGCCCGGCGGCAAGTACCTGGCGATCGACCTGCACCGCGTCGGGGGTGTGGGCGTCGTGCTCAAGGCCTTGCTCGACGCCGGCCATCTGCACGGCGACGCGCTCGCCTTGTCGGGCCGCAGCCTCGCCGAAGAATTGGCCAGTGCCGCCGCACCCGACGGCGACGTGGTGCGCAGCAGCGCGATGGCGATCCTGCCGACCGGCGGCGTCGTCGTCCTGAAAGGTAATCTCGCGCCCGACGGTGCTCTGATCAAGGTCGCCGGCTTGGCGAGCAGTGTCTTCGAAGGCCCGGCACGCGTCTTCGAGTGCGAGGAAGATGCCTTCGCCGCTGTCTCCGCGCGCGCCTATGCGGCGGGCGACGTGCTCGTGATCCGCAACGAAGGCCCGCGCGGCGGCCCGGGAATGCGCGAGATGCTCGGCGTCACCGCCCTCGTCTACGGCCAGGGCATGGGCGAGAAAGTCGCCCTGCTCACCGACGGGCGCTTCTCCGGCGCGACGCGCGGCCTGATGGTCGGTTACATCGGCCCCGAAGCCGCGCTCGGCGGGGCGATCGCCTTGTTGAAGGACGGCGACCGCATCCGCATCGACGGCCAGGCGCGCAGCTTGCAATGGCTGGCCAGCGAAGCCGACATCGCGCAGCGCCGCGCCGCCTGGCAACCGCGAGCCAGCGAGCGCCTCGCGGGCGTCCTCGAGAAATACGCCAAGCTCGTCGGGCCCGCGCATCTGGGCGCGGTGACGCATTCGGGGGCGCTGGATTGGCCGCGCGAGTAGCAGGCGTTGGTGCGCCGCCCGCCCTTCGCGTGCTGACGTTCGCCGCTGCGCGCACGCCTGCCTCGAGCGCGGGCAGGTGGCCCGGGGTACGTTCTCCGGCC
>JBAQUQ010000044.1:0-2518 GCA_049297615.1 Burkholderiaceae bacterium | reverse complement strand
AGCTGAAGAACGGCGAGCGGCGCACCCTGGTTCAAGCCAAGGGCGGCGAGCTGTTCACTCCCGGCGAAGCCGTGATCCTGATCACCACCAGCGGCAAGACGCGCGTGGTGCGCGCGCCTGCGGTCGTGCCAACAGCGACGCCGGGGGCAGCGACCCCTGCGCGCAGCTGAGTCGCGCGGCCCCTCGCGCCCCAACGTCCCTTCGAATTCGCGTTCGCACCGCGAATCACGCCGCCTCTTGCATCGTCTGCGCAAGCAGTGGCTTGGCGAAGTGAGCCATCGCCGCCTGCACGCCGCTCGCCTCGAGTTTGACTCCGGCGAGCTCGAGCCCCATCTCGCAACCCGCCAGTGTGCCCAGCAGGGTCAGGTCGTTACTGTCGCCGAGGTGCCCGATGCGGAACATCCGGCCCTTGACCTTGCCCAGGCCCGTGCCGAGTGACATGTCGAAGCGCTCGTAAATCAAGGCACGCACGGCGTCGGCGTCGACGCCCTTGGGCAGCATGACCCCTGTGAGCACGGGCGAATACACCGCAGGGTCCGCGCATTGAATCGGCAATCCCCAGGCATTGACCGCGGCGCGCACGCCGGCCGCCCAGCGCTGGTGGCGTGCGAAGACCTTCGTCAGGCCCTCATTGCGGATCATGTCCAGCGATTCGTGCAGGCCATACAGCAGGTTCGTGTTCGGCGTGTACGGCCAGTAGCCGCCCTTGTTCATCTCGACGATCTCGTCCCACGCAAAAAACGAGCGCGGCAGCTTGGCGGTCTTGGCCGCCTCGAGCGCACGCGGCGACAGCGCATTGAAGCTGATCCCGGGCGGCAGCATCAAGCCCTTTTGCGAGCCACTGATGCTCACGTCCACCCCCCATTCGTCGTGCCGATAGTCGGCGCAGGCCAGGCCGGAAATCGTGTCGACCAGGAGCAAGGCCGGGTGGCTCGCGGCGTCGATCGCCTTGCGCACGGCGGCGATGTCGGAGGTGACGCCGGTCGAGGTTTCGTTATGCACGACGCACACGCACCGGATTTTTTTCTCCGAGTCCTTGCGCAGCCGCGCTTCGATCATGTCGGCCTGCACGCCGCGCCGCCAGCTCGGCGCCTGCGGCAGGTCGTCGTCGTTGCCATTCCATGCGAGCACCTCGCAATTCAATCCCAGGCGCGTGGCGAGCCTGTGCCACAGCGCCGCGAAGTGGCCGGTCTCGTACATGAGCACATGGTCGCCAGGGCTCGAGGTGTTGACGAGCGCGGCCTCCCAGGCACCGGTGCCCGAAGCCGGGTAGATCGCAACCGGATGGCGCGTCTTGAAGATTTCGCGAATGCCGGCAAGCACCTTCAAGCCCAGCGCGCCGAACTCGGGCCCACGATGGTCGATGGTGGGCAGGCTCATCGCCCTCAGAATGCGGTCGGGCACCGGGCTGGGGCCGGGGATTTGCAGGAAGTGGCGGCCTGCGGGATGGAAATCGAGCTTGAGCATGGTGCGTCCTCGGTCGTCGCTATTCTTGCATGCAAGAATCCCCGTGCACAGAGGGAATTCATGTCGATCGCTACCGCCGAATCGCAGCCATCCACGCGCGCCGCAGCACCGAATGAGGTCAGCGAAACCCTGGCACGGCGCCTGCGCAGCCACACCCAAGGCGAGGTGTATTTCGACGCCGCTTCGCGCGGGCGCTACGCGACCGACGCGTCGATTTACCAAATCATGCCGTTGGGTGTACTCGTGCCGCGGACGGAGCGCGACGTCACGACGGCGATCGACATCACGCGTGAGCTGAAGCTGCCCGTGCTTTCGCGCGGCGCTGGCAGCAGCCAATGCGGCCAGACCGTCGGCGCGGCGCTGGTGATCGACCACAGCAAGTACCTGCGCAGCGTGCTCGATGTCGACGTGGCGCAGCGCCGCGCCGTCGTTCAACCCGGCCTCGTGCTCGACCATCTGAATGCCCAGCTCAAGAAGCAAGGCCTGTGGTTCCCCGTGGACGTGTCCACCGGCGCCCAGGCCACCCTGGGCGGCATGGCAGGCAACAATTCGTGCGGCAGCCGCTCGATCGCCTACGGCAATATGGTGCACAACGTGGTCGGCGCGAGCGCGTGGTTGTCCAGCGGCGAGCTGCTCGAATTCGGCCCGGTCGCGCAATTGACGGGTCATGCGGCAAAGATCGCCGAATTCGTGCGCAGCCTTGCCACGCAGCACCGCGCCGAGATCGGTGCGCAATGGCCCAAGGTATTGCGCCGCGTCGGCGGCTACAACCTCGACATCTTCGACAACCAAAGCGAGCGTCCCTATACGGTGCACGGCGAGGTGAATCTCGCCCACCTGTTGGTCGGCTCGGAAGGCACGCTCGCCTGCACACGCAACCTGACGCTGCAACTCACCGAGCCACCGCGTGCCAAGGTGCTCGGGGTCGTCAACTTCCCGACGTTTCGCGCGGCGATGCAGGCGGCGCAGCACATCGTCAAACTCACCCCCACGGCCGTGGAGTTGGTCGATCGCACGATGATCGAGTTGAGCCAGGCGAATCCGGCTTTCA
>JBAQUQ010000043.1:0-9705 GCA_049297615.1 Burkholderiaceae bacterium | reverse complement strand
CAGCTGCGCTGGCGAGGCGCCGCACATCGGATGCGGGGCTTGCTTTGGGCGTCGTTTCGGGCGTTATCGCAGCTGGCGCCGGGGGGGGCGTGACCGCGAAGGCCTCAGGCATCGCAGCTGCTGCGGGCGTGCCGGGCGCGGCTGAGCCACCCAGAGCGCCGGAGCGGGAAGGGGGCAGCATGTCGGCGGCAGCGGTCACGGCCTCGAGCCAGCGCGCCGAACTCAACTCGTGCTCGTCCAATCGCGACAACAGCGTGACGGATGGATCCTTCAAGAACCCGGCAGCAAATTGATGCAACAAGCGCCGAATTTCCTCAGCAGCGTCGACGAACAGTCGTGCCTCCTGCGGCGTACCCCGGCCGATGGCCTGCGAGCGGGTCAGGGCGTGCTCGAGCGTGCGCGCGAGATTGGACAGGTTGGCAAATCCCACCGTGGCCGAACTGCCCGCCAGCGAATGCGCCAGCGCGATCGGAATCTCGCCGATCGGGCGATGCAATTCCATGGCCCATTCCGCAAGTTCCGTGGTGAGGCGACGCGAGAGTTCGTCAGCCTCGTTCAGATAGATGTTGAACAGCGCGATGCTGATGCGCAGTGGGCCGATGACCTTGACCAGTTCGGCGTCGGTTTCTTCTTCCTCGGACGCATCGTCCTGCACCACCTCGGGCAAGGGAATCGGCACGGACGGCGGGGCGTCCAGTGCAGCAGCGGCCGTTGCCGACAGCTCGCGCAGTTCCGGCAGTTCGATCGGCTCGGGCACCAGATCGGGAGCGTGCGGTTCAGCCGCGACCATGACACGTACGGGGTCGCTCGGCTTGGCCGGTGTCGCCGCGGAAAACTCCTGGCCCAGGTCGAGGTCGATCAGATCGATCGCAATATCGGCCGCCGCAGCTTCGATCGTCTGCGGCAACGGGAGCGTATCCGTGACATTGAGGTCGAATGGGTCGAACAGCGCTTGCACTTCGGCTTGCGCAGATTCGGCACGAAGCGCCGAGCCTGTGGATGGTAGCGAATCGTCGCTGGGGGGCAGGTCAAGACTGAATGAAAACTCCAGCGTCGGCGGCACGGGCTGCACTGCAGGCAGGCTCGGCGTGAAGGCCGCCGGCGCGGCCTGCGCGGCGAGCGGCCCAGGCACCGAAATCGCTGCCTTCTTCGCAGGCGATGAGCTGCTCAGACCGTCGCGCCGGGAATCGCGCGCCTCACCTGCTTCGGCATGGGTCAGCGCACGCTGCGCCACGACCGCACTGCTGTGTTCGTGGGCGCGTCGCGCGGCGATTTCTTCGACCCAGCTAGCAAGGTATTCGAGCGCCCAAG
Source organism: Burkholderiaceae bacterium (assembly GCA_049297615.1). Taxonomy (GTDB): domain Bacteria; phylum Pseudomonadota; class Gammaproteobacteria; order Burkholderiales; family Burkholderiaceae_C; genus JAEMQF01. Next base: position 8,394 of record JBAQUQ010000043.1, on the reverse strand, counting down.
CCGTAAATTGCAAGAGGTCCCGATCGGCCTCGCGCTGTTCGGCCAAGCTAGTGTTGTAGAGCTTTTCGCAAGTCCACGCCGCTTCGCCGAAGTCTTTCAACCCGACCATTCTCGAACTACCTTTGAGCGTATGGAAGGCACGCCGGATCGTCGTCAGAATCGGCAGTTCGCCGGGCGTTTCGTTCAATTCGGCCAGGGCCGCTGTGGCGTCACCGATGACTTCGCGCGCCTCTTCCAGGAACACCTCGCGCAGTTCATCGTCCTGGACAGCCTCTGAAATCGCCTTCGGCGCTGGCGTGGCAGTGGGCGCCGCCGGCTTGTGCGCGACCCCGCGCTCCAGCGTGCGCACACTCGAGCCCGGCGACAAGAACTCGGTCATCGTCTTGGACACCTGGTCGCGTGCGGCGGAAATTCCAGCGCCCCCCACGGCGCGAACCAAGGCCTGTTGCGCGTCGCGCGTCGCCTGCGCCAAGCCACTTCGGTCGGCCGCGCTCGCGCCCCGGGACAGCCGCTCCAGGCTCAGCACCAAGTCGGCCGAAGATACTTCCTTCTGGCTTGCGTCGCGGGCCAACTGGCGCGCCTGATCGATCAGTTGCTGTTCGAGGGCGCTACCGGCCTGCGCGGCGTGCACGGACAGGGCCGATCGATCGACGCCTCGGCCCATGATCGGCTTCAATGAACCATCGGCGGCGTCGTAGGTGAACAACGACTTGGCCATTTGCGGCTGCACGCTGAGCATGTCGATGAGGAATCCCAAGGCGCCGAGATTTCCCGCCAATCGGTCGAACACCCCGGCCTGGGCAGCGTGGGGCAGGTCGGCTTGGGTCGTCGCCAGGCCATCGACCTCGTCACGCATCTTGGCGAGCGCCGCCGAGGCGTGGTCCATGCCGAGCACGGACAGCACTCCACGCATCGCCGAGAGATACTTGGGCACGTCGATCAAGGGCTTGGGGTCGCCGGTATCGCGGAAGAACTGGTCGATGAGTTTTTCGGCCTCGGACAGCGACGCGCGCAACTCCTGAACCACGCTGCCCATCGTCTGCTTGTCGGATACGCGCCGGTACAGTTCCTCCATCCAGGATTCGAGCGGCTCGGGCGCCTTGCCCTGGCGCACTGCGTTGAGCCGCTGCGCCAGGCGTTGCACGCGCTGCGGCTGCTGCGGGTGGTCGAAGTCGGCGTCTTCGAGAACGGCTTCGACGTACAGCAGGCAAGTCGCTGCTTCCATCGCCAGTGGGGCCGGCGGCGCGGCGCCCGAGTCGAGCGCGACGCCGGCCGCATCGTGCAAAACCTTGGCGAGAACTTCACCCAAGGGAAACAGCCTCTTGAGCGAATCGCCGACCAGCGAAAACTGTTCCGACAAACCGCTCAGGCGGTGCATCTCGCCACCCGCCACTGCCGACCACGTTTCCTTGGCAGCGGTGACGCGTTTACGCGCCTGCGCTACCCAGGCCGGGTCGTAGCGACCCAGATGACTTGTCGTGTAGTCGACCGGCTCGCCGCTGGCAAGACCGTAAGTCTTTTGAACCGCGGCGAGCCTCGGTGTCGCCCCCGTCGCGGTGCGCGACTGTTCACAGAAGAACAGCAAGTCCAGCGCGAGCCGTTCCGAGACATCGATTTCGCCTCGCGCCAAGCTTCGGAACTGCGCCAACAGGCGCGAGCCCAGGCGTTTGCTGTACACGTCGAAGCCCAGCAGGCCGTGCGCCTGGGCCTCGAAAACGGCGGCGGCGAGCTTCCAGCAGATGATAATTTTCGAGTGTCTGGCCGCCTTCGCAATGCCGGCAAATGCATCGCTCAGGCGTCTGGCGGCGGCGCGCGGCTCGGCCGCACGTATCAGGGCCAGCAACTCCTTCTCGATGCCGGCCCGCGTCGCGGCATTGGGTGGGCGCGGCTGCACCGTGCCATCGGCAGGCAAATCCAGCCAGCGCCATGCCACGCCCCACAGGTCCGCGGGGTGCACCCGGTCGGCGCCGACGTCCTCTTGGACAGCCCGATACTGCGGGAACAGCGACAACGGCGACACCGTCTTGCCGCCCAGGACGCGGCCGATGTAATCGAGCAGGGCGAAGGATGCGCGTTCAATGTCTTCGACGGCCTTGGCGTTGAGTTTGTGGGGCTTGGCGATGAAAAGCGCGACGGCTGCTTCGCTCGCGCTGAGCACGGCCGCCAGGGGGCCCAGACCGACGAGTTCGAGGGCGCCGACGCTCTGATGAATGTTCATGCGTGCGCCGCGCAGCACGGAGGGATCGACCGCGTCGACGTCCGAGTTCGCACTCGCCTCGCTCTCTTTGACAAATCGGCGCAGGCCCTTGTGCGCGGTCTCGAGCGAGCGCCGCACCTCCTCATACACCCACGCCAGGGCGCTCAAGTCGTCGGATGTCTCGCTCATCGTTTTGGCTTCATTCTTCGAGGCTGTGCCGGGGCTGCTGCGACGCCTGCCGGTTGCTCCTTCAAGCGACCTTGAAGCGCGCGACCGATTGTTTCAGTTCTTCGGCGGTTTTCGAGAGTTCTCGAACCATTTGCGCCGTCGAACGCGTCCCCTCGCCGGCCTGTTCGGTCACGGCGAAAATATGCTGAATGTTGGCTGCGACGACATTGGCCAGGCGAGCCTCGCTCAGCGCCTGGTTCGAGATCTGTCCGATCAGGTCGGCCAGTTGGCGCGAGACGCGGTCGATTTCGCCCAGCGCGTTGCCGGCGGCGTCGGACAGGCGCGCTCCCTCGACCACGCCTTGGGTCGAGCGCTCCATGGCGCCCACGGCATCCTGGGTGTCGCTCTGGATCGTCTTGACCAGGGCGGCGATTTGCCGCGTCGCATCGCCGGAGCGCTCCGCCAGACGTTGCACCTCTTCGGCCACCACCGAGAACCCGCGGCCGGCGTCGCCCGCCGAAGCCGCCTGGATCGCCGCGTTGAGCGCCAGCACATTGGTCTGTTCCGTGATGTCGGAAATCAGCTCGGTGATTTCGCCGATCTCCTGCGACGATTCGCCCAGCCGCTTGATGCGCTTGGACGTGTCCTGAATCTGGTCGCGAATCAGGTTCATGCCGCCGATCGTGTTTTGCACGGCGCGCAAGCCGGACTCCGCCGCTTGCAGCGATTGGCGCGCCACATGGGCGGTTTCCTGCGCCTGCGAGGACACATCGTTGATGCGCCCGGCCATTTGCAATACCGACTCGCCGGTGTCGCGGATTTCGCGCAGTTGCTCCGACGACGCCGCGAGCAATTCGGTGGAAGTGGCCTCCACGCGTGCCGTGGTCTCGGTCACGCGGCCCACCGTGCCCTGCACCTGGGTCACCAGCGAACGCAACTCCTCGACCGTGTAGTTCACCGAATCGGCAATCGCCCCGGTAATGTCTTCCGTCACCGTCGCCTGTTGCGTCAAATCGCCTTCGGCAACCGTTTGAAGCTCGTTCATGAGGCGCAAAATGGCCGCTTGATTGGCGTCGTTGACGCGCTTGGCTTCTTGTTCCTGGCGCTCCGCCTCCAGACGCCGGTTCTGCGCGAGCGCCGCTTGCGAGGCCTGGTCGCGAACGTACAAGCGCAGCATGCCCGCCGCGCCCGCCACGAGCAGGAGCGCCGAAAGCGGCATGAAGATCAATGTTGCGTCGTTGAATGCGGATTCCTTTTCCAGCTGACTGCTCACGTCGCTCAAGCCTTTGCGCAGCGGTTCGCTGTCGGCCATGATCGCGGCTTGCGCTTCACGCGCCGCAATGAGGCCGGGCAAATTGGCCATGATGGCCGTGGCCTGGGCGCGCGATTCTTCGTACAACTTGAGCAGGGCCACGAGGCGTTCTTTGGTTTCCGCGTCCTTGGTTCCCGGCAGGCGCAGTTCGGCACTTCCATCAGAGAGACCTTGGGCAATTTCGCGGAACAGGTTCAAGTCCTTGCTGAGCAGGAAAACAGCCTCCGGGCTCACGCCTTCAATGGTCATGAACTCGTTGGCGCTTTTCCCCAGGCGCTGCGTCAACATGACCACCTGCCCCACAGCGAACAGCTCGGCCGAGGTGGCGTTTTGCTGCAGCTTCAACGCCGAAATCGTCTCGGCAATCTCCAGCAGTTCTGACGACTGACGGTTGATCGCGCGCAGGGACTGCCCGACCATCGTCAGGTTCTTCTGCTGGGCGATGACGGTATTGGCCGCCTTCTCCGCTCGGTCGACCAATGCTGATACTGATTCGAGCCCAGGTTGAACGCGTGCCGGTGCGGCGGCCACTTGGCCAGCACCGGTGCGCAAACTGCGAACGTTTTGCATCAATACATCAACGCTCTCGCGCACTTCCGGAAAAGCCTTGACGTTGCCCGACAGGGCTTGCAGCGTGGCTTTCGCCAAACGCTGCGACTGCACTTCGGCCTGGCCGCTGGCACCCAACTGCGCCGAATTCCGACTCGCGTTGTAAAACGCCAAGACTGTCGTGACGATCAGCCCGAGCAGCCCGAGCACGCCGATGCCGATGAGGATGCGACGCTGCTCGGACGAGGTCTTGCGGCCGATCAATGGCAGGCCGCTGCCAACGAGTTCCGACCCCGGCATGCGCGATTGCTGATGGGTGTCGGGGAACTCAGTGATCTGCGAGGGCGAAGCTTCTGAAATGATCGACGAATCGAAGCGCGGTCCCTGAGGCTGGGTCGCATCGGCAAACGTCGGTGCCTGGCCCGTGGCCGATCTGGATGGCGTGAATGCACGGCTGGCCTTTACGGGCCTGATCCGCTCGGCCGCGGCACTCTTGCCTCCGGACTTCGCCAGGCGCAGTTCGGGAACCCTTGCGGCCGACTGCGGCGCCTCTTCAGGCTTGTGGCCCAAGCCTTTGATCTTTTTCAGCAAGCTCATAAATTCCTCGTGAATTGCGTATCGCGTCAACCCATGACGCCCAGCAGACTCAGGCGGCGATCCTCATAAAGAATTCGTGGCCTGCCAATTCCAACAGATTGAGTTCTTGCCAGATGCGCCCGGCGGCATCTTGGTAGCGCGTGCCCACGAACGGCGGGCGCGAGGTGGCCTCGTCCTTCTCTGCGGTCAACTGCTCCTCGCTGCGCAGGCCCGACAAGCGGTCGACGAGCATGGCGCAATTCAGATTGCACTGTGGGTTGAAGCCGACCAGCCTTGCCTGTTCACGGTTTGCCTGGGTCGCATCCAGGCCGAGAAAGCGCGCCAGATCGACCACCCCGTGCAGATGGCCGCGCAAGTTTGCGACGCCGAGAAACCAAGCCTGAGTGTGAGGCACGGGCTGCAGTCCTGCCATGGGGAAGATCTCACCCGCTTCGCGCAGCGGAAACAGCAGGCCGCGCCCGCCGCATTCGACCGCCAGCCAAGACTTACCGGTCTGCTGGGTTCGAACCGCCGACAGCCGCTCCGACAAACGACTTTGGAGTTCGCGCAGCGCTTCCTTGTTGGCCATTCAAATCGATCCGTCGCTGACTGCGCAAGTCGGCTCGCTTCGGCAGTTCAATCGAAGGCCCGAATCTTGGCCAACAGCAGTTCGGCGTCGACCGGCTTGACGATGTAGTCGCGCGCGCCTTGACGCATGCCCCAGACCTTGTCGGTCTCTTGGTTCTTGCTGGTGCACATGATGACCTGGACCTTGGCAAAGCGTGGGTCGCGGGTGATCGCGCGAGTCAGTTGAAAGCCGTTCTGGCCCGGCATCACGACGTCCATCAAGACCACGTCGGGCGTGTCTTCGCCGAGCCGGCGCATCGCTTCCTCGGCGTTTTCGGCGGTGCGCACGGCGTAGCCCTTTTTGCTCAGCAGATCCGACAGGAAGTGCAGCTCCGTCTTGGAGTCGTCCACCACCAGAATTTTCTGGACTGTCATGGTCTTGCCCTCTCTAGCCGCGCATGCGGCAGTCTTCCATGGAAAGCGGTCTCGCGGCCCTTTTGCATCAGGCCACGTGGACCCGGCCGGCGCGGCTGTACTGCTCGACGGCAGCCAGCAACTGGTCTTTGGTGAACGGTTTGGTCAGATAGTCTTCGGAGCCGACCATGCGGCCCCGCGCCTTGTCGAACAAGCCGTCCTTGGACGAAAGCATGATGACCGGCAGGTCGGCGAATTTGGCGTTGCGTTTGATGATGGCGCAGGTTTGATACCCATCGAGCCTGGGCATCAGGATGTCGCAGAAGATCAGATCCGGGTCGTGGTCATTGACCTTGGCCAGAGCGTCGAACCCGTCCTCGGCGAGCAAAACTTCGTGGCCTCCTTGCCTGAGAAAGATCTCCGCGCTGCGCCGTATCGTGTTGCTGTCGTCGATGACCAGGACTTTGATGCCGGCGGCACCGGTTGGGGCTTGGTTGCTCACCGAGCGTTCTCCTCAGTTACTAAGGCCCGGCTGCAGTGGAGCCGCCGCTTCCCATCAAATCTGCACCATCTCGAAGTCTTCTTTGCGTGCTCCGCACTCCGGACAAGTCCAGTTCATCGGGACCGCAGCCCAGGCCGTTCCCGGCGCGATACCATGTTCCAAATCACCCGCAGCCTCGTCATAAATCCAACCGCAAATCAGGCACATCCAGGTCTTGGGTTCGGTCACGGCACCCTACAGGGTTACTACAATGCAGGCCGATTGTAGCCACGCAGGTTGTCGCAAAATGATGCTGCCACAGGCACCTGCGCCACATTCTTCACATTTGGCCTGAGGTTCGCCGGGAACTCGTCAAGCCCCTCTTTGTGCGTTTTCGAGCCCGAAATTCATGACCTCCGAATCGCCGCAAGCCGAAGCCGATAGCACCGCGTTGCAGGAGCAACCCGCCCCAGCCTGCGTGATGAGCTTCAACGCCAGCGACGCCAGCGGAGCCGGCGGCATCGCGGGCGACGTTGCGACGATCGCGGCGATGGGCGCGCATGCGCTGCCCGTGGTCACCAGCATCGTCATGCGTGATACCGCCGAAGTCTTCGATCACCACGCAATCGACGCCGAAGTCATCGTCGAACAGGCGCGCACGATCCTCGAAGATCTCTCGATCGGGGCGTGGAAGATCGGCTTCCTGGGTTCGGCCGAAGGCGTGAGCGCCGTCGCCGAAGTGATATCCGACTACCCCGATGTACCTCTCGTGGCCTACCTGCCGAATTTGTCGTGGCTGGAAGAAGACGCGCAGCAGGCCTATCACGACGCATTTCGCGAACTGGTTTTGCCGCAAACCCAAGTGCTGGTGGGCAGCCACCAGACCTTGACGGACTTCCTGCTTCCCGATTGGGAAAGCGACCGGCCCGCGTCGCCGCGCGAACTCGCCGTGGCCGCAGCCGCGCACGGCACGAAGTTCGTCCTGGTGAGCAGTGTGCCGCTGCCCGATCAGTTCCTGGACAACGTCTTGGCATCGTCGCAAGGCGCCATCACCGGGGAGAAGTTCGAACGCTTCGAAGTCAGCTTCGTGGGTGCCGGTGACACCTTGTCGGCCGCGCTGGTCGCGCTGCTGGCTTCGGGTGCGGAGTTGCATGCCGCCGTCGGTGAAGCGCTGGCGTTCCTCGATCAGGCGCTCGACGCCGGGTTCCGCCCGGGCATGGGTAATGTGATTCCGGATCGGTTCTTCTGGGCCATACCGCCGGACGAAGAAGAAGACGGCGCGCCATCAGACGGCGAAGACGACGACAAAGCGCCGAAGAGCCCGCGCCACGTGCACTGAGAACACCGCTCGCCTGCGACAGCGCCGACAGCGCCCCTTGTGCCGAATTTGGATTGGGCAACCCTGCAAGCTCCACCCGCACCATGAACCCCAGCAACATCGAACTGTTCGAGCGTGCCCAGCGCGTCATTCCCGGCGGTGTCAACTCACCCGTGCGTGCGTTTCGTGCAGTGGGCGGGACGCCGCGTTTCATCACCCGGGCCAGCGGCGCCTATATGTTCGACGCCGAAGGGAATCGCTACATCGACTACATCGGCTCATGGGGGCCGATGATCCTCGGCCATGGGCATCCCGCCGTGCTCGAGGCGGTGCAGCGCGCCGTCACGCAAGGCTTGTCGTTCGGGGCTCCGACCGAGCGTGAAATCGAGTTGGTCGAGGAGATCCTCGGCGTCGTCTCCGGCGTCGACCAACTGCGGCTCGTCAGCTCCGGAACCGAAGCCGCAATGAGTGCGCTGCGCTTGGCGCGCGGTGCCACCGGCCGCAGCAGAATCGTCAAATTCGAAGGCTGCTACCACGGCCACGCCGATGCCCTCCTGGTGAAGGCCGGCTCGGGCCTGGCGACATTCGGCCACCCCACGAGCGCCGGTGTTCCCGCCGAAGTCGTGCAGCACACCCTGGTTCTGGAATACAACAATTTGGTCCAGCTCGAAGAAGCGTTCAGCTTGCACGGGCCGACGCTGGCGTGCGTCGTGATCGAGCCCATCGCGGGCAACATGAATTTCGTTCGTGCCGGCGTCCCCTTCATGCGCCGCTTGCGCGAGCTCTGCACCCAGCACGGCGCCTTGCTGATC
>JBAQUQ010000042.1:0-4615 GCA_049297615.1 Burkholderiaceae bacterium | reverse complement strand
GCGTGGCGCGGGCCGCTGCGGCCAACACAGCAGGCTCGGGAGCTTGCACGGCAGGCGGGGTGCGGATCTGCATTGCGATCACCGCGCGAGATCGGCCGTTGTCGATGGGGGCCGCAGGCTTGGGCGCGGCGACGCCGGACCAATTCGCCAGCAGCAAGGCGTGTGCGGCCACCGACAAGACGAGCGCGCTGCGGTGTGCCGCGCCAGCAGGCAGGCGCCGAGCCACGAGGGCTGCCACGCGGGGGTGCTCGTCCATGCCCACCCATTGCACCACTGCGCGACGCTGCGGTAGAGCCGGAAAGGCGCTGGTTCCCGAGCTCAGATCCACGTCTCACGATCGGAAATCGTGCTGATTTCGGCAATCGCAGTGGCCCTGACGCACAACTGTCCGACGCGGTATCAGCCGCTAGAATCCGTCAGTGCTGCGGGTGTAGTTCAATGGTAGAACGGCAGCTTCCCAAGCTTCATACGTGGGTTCGATTCCCATCACCCGCTCCATCATCGCCGAGCGCAGCATCAGGCGCTGCAAGGCGCAAGCGCCCTCGTTCAGTGCCGGGCACCGGTCGCGTCCAAAGCAGTCTGGTTTCGTGATGGACGCCAAGCCGCGCTAAGGGGTACAGCGGGTGCATTGCCGAGTCAGGTGTTCGGATCATGCACTGCAGGAGCGACCATGGCCTTTGATGAAACTCTCGCTGCCCGCGTTCGCCCACTGCTTGCCGCCGTCGAGGGCGTGCTCGAGAAGAAGATGTTCGGTGGCGTCGCCTTCCTCGTTCACGGCAATATGAGTGTCGGCGTACACGGTTCCGACCTCATCGTGCGAATCAATCCCGGCGAAGCCGAAGAAGCGCTCGAGCAACCCGGCACGCGGATCTTTGACCTCACGGGCCGCCCGATGAAGGGCTGGCTGCTCGTCGCATCGAGCGCTCTCACTCAGAAGAGCGTATTGTCAAAGTGGGTGAGCAAAGGCGTGGCCTATGCGCGGTCCTTGCCTCCGAAATAGCTGCTTGCCTGCCCCCGGCCCTGGGCTCATCAGCTCGCCCCCATGCCGCCGCGGCCACTCATCGATAGCCCTTGCGCCGTGCTCATAGCAGTCAAGGTCGTGCACACGATTGCCTGGGCGTTCTTCGCCGGCTGCATTGTCGCGATTCCCGTCGTTTCCTGGCAAGGCAATCACCGGGCAGCGGCATGGCTGACCGCCGTCGTTTTCTTCGAGGTTGCGCTCCTGGTGGCCAATGGCTGGCGCTGCCCACTCACTTCTTTGGCTGCCCGCTTCACGAACGATAGGCGCGACAACTTCGACATCTATCTTCCGCAATGGCTGGCCAAGCACAACAAGCTCATCTTCGGGGTTCTGTTCGGCGGTGGCATTGTTTTCGCGCTTGTGCAGTGGGCACGGGCATCCACAACATAGTATGGCGCTGCCAGCCCATCTCGCGGTACGAGCGAAATGGTCCCTTGCCAGGCACAGCGGCTTGCTGCTGTGAGCAAGGAGCCCAATCCGTCTTTCAAGCGGAGCCGCAGTGGCCTGCCACGCGGGCAGACCGGGGCGATGGTTTTTTCGAGAGCCTGACTGGGCCGCACAAGCGAACGCGTGCCTCACTACCCGTTGCCCTACAGAGAGATTCAGATTGCGCGCAGCTTGTTCCTCGCCTTACTGATGGTCTTTTCATCCCTCGCAGTCGCCCAAGATGCAATCCAAGCCGACGGGGACAAAAGACGGTAGGGTGATCACCCGGCAGTTCAATGCGGGCGATGTCCGGTGGTCCGAGGCGCAAACAAACATTGGGGAAAACGTCGGCGAAACGCCTACGCATGTGGTCATCGTGGAACTCAGGCAAGGAACAGGTGGATGCTCCAAAGGATGACGCACAACCCTTCAGTCCAGCAGATGATCATCGGCGGCTGCTGAATTCCAACGAGAGGCTGCAGCGCCGCAGGCGAAGCCCAACATGAACCTTCCAGACGTCGACCGCGTATTCGCAGTCTCGATCACGCAGCTCTATGAGTGCTGCGCGCCGCCCAGCGAGCGGTGCGTGGCGCTCGCGACGCGCCGACTGTGTCAGCTGAGCTGAAGACGCCTTCTCATCATCGAGGCATATTCTTGAAAGTGCTTGTGACGCTCGGGCATGCCGTGAACGTACTGCAGAACGCGCGCCGTGAGTCCCTGAGTGGGGCCGGGCTCAGGGTTGATCCCAGCCGCATGGATGGCGTGGAACCTGGCTATGATCGCGTCAGCTTCGTTGTGGAGTTCACGAACCAGACGGCTCGCCGACTCCAGATTCGGCAGCTCTGATTTGATGGCGGGTTTGTGGTCAACTTTCATCGGGTTCCCTTCGGGTGGTCGGATGTCATGCTGACTTTCGGCACCTGCGGGTCCGATCTTTAGTCTCCTTCGACTGCAAAGTCGTGCAAACGCGCACGGACGTCCACGCTTGCTTGAAGGGCTTGGCTCAAGGTTGTCCATGAGAGCCACACGAATCGGCATAGCGGCGGCCGCGGCCCTTGCGCTGGGGGCGGCCTCAATGTTGCTGCATCGCGAGTGCGCCTTCGGCGGCGGAATGCCTGGCTGGTATCGAGAATGCTCGTGCATGGGCATCGAGCGCCTGGACTATGACCGCACCGCCGCCGACGGCCCCCGTCGCACGACGTGCATGGGCCTGGTCAGAGGGCGCACTTGCTATCGGTTTCAAGGCGGGCCCGCCGTAGCATGTGATTCGCTCCCGCAACGATGACACCCCGCCTTTGAAAGACGCTAAGCTTTGCCGGTTTTCCAAGGGAGTCTGCATGCCGTCGTACCAGCTTGCCCAACTGAACATCGGTGTCATCAAGGGACCCATGGACTCTCCCGTCATGGCAGAGTTTGCCGCGGCCCTGGATCGGATCAACGCCTTGGCCGAAGCATCGCCCGGCTTCGTGTGGCGGCTCCAGACCGAGGCGGGCAATGCCACCGCCATTCGTCCCTTCGAGAACGAAAACATGCTGCTCAACATGTCGGTGTGGCGCGATGTCGAATCGCTGAGTGCCTACGTCTACACCTCGGCTCACGTTGAGTCGATGCGCCGGCGCCGCGAGTGGTTCGAACCCATGCGCGAGGCATTCCTGGTGCTGTGGTGGGTGGCCAGCGGTCATCGGCCCAGCGTCGAGGAAGCCCTCGCCAAGCTCGACGTCCTGCGCGCCAAAGGTCCAAGCGCCCAGGCGTTCACCTTTCGCAATGCCTTCCCGCCGCCGGATGCGAGCCAAAGGCAGCCCCCAGTAGGCCTTGACCGTGAGTGTCCATCCACATAACCCGTGGACTCAGCGGACGGAGAACGCTAGTGACAAGGTCCCAGCGAGAAATCGTCGTTGATCAATTCACCCGACAGGCAGTCGCATTCGCTTCCGCGAAGCAAATTCGCGACGAAGAAGCGTTGGATCTGCTGCTCATCACCTCTGGCGCCGGAGCAAACGATCGCACTCTCGATGTTGCTTGCGGTCCCGGGATCGTCGTGTGCCATTTCGCCGCCGTGGTCAAGTCCGCGACCGGTATCGACCTGACGCCCGCGATGATCGAGCAGGCCAAGACCCTGCAGGACGAGAAACGCTTGCGCAACATAGACTGGCGTGTTGGCGATGTCACGCGACTGCCCTACGAGGATCAGTCGTTCTCGGTGGTGACTTCTCGCTATGCGTTCCATCACTTTGACTGCCCTGCGAGGGTGCTGTCGGAAATGGTTCGCGTCTGCGAGGTCGGCGGGAAAGTCGTGCTGATGGATGTGTTTGCCTCGGGCAATGCCGAGCACGCGAGAAACTTCAATCGAATGGAGCGCCTGCGAGATCCCTCGCATGTTCGCGCCTTGTCCCTGGCCGAGCTGGGCGGACTCTTCGAGACCGCCGGGCTTCGGCAACCTTCCCTGGCCTTCTACAAGATGAAGGTTCGGCTCGATCACTTGCTCAAGGCATCGTTCCCGAACGCCGGCGATGCCCAGGAGGTGGAGAGGCTGGTGCGCGATTCAGTCGATAACGATAACTTGGGCGTTCAGACCCGTCTGGAGCGGGAGCAAGTCGTTTTTTCGTATCCGATTGCCATCTTGGCAGCGAAGCGGGCCCCGGGCAGTGGATGACGAACAGCGTAATCCGGCCGTCCGGCTCGATGGCGGCGTTCGCGCACTCATTGCTGGGCGCCTGCGGGTGAGGCGGTCTTTTGCAAGTGCCGCAGCAGGGCGGCATTGAACGCCGCGCTCTGGTCGACATTGGGCAGGTGGCCCGCGCCTGCGATCAGTTCCAGCGTCGAGCCTCGGATCAAGCCTTGAAGTTCGCGCATGACCTGGGGCAGGGGAGCGTCATTGGCGCCGACGATCAGCGTGGTGGGCGTGCGGATGCGCCCCAGTTGTTCGATGTAGTTCAGGCCTTGAATCGCTTGCGCGCAGCCGATGAAACCCTGCGCCGGCGTGGCGCTGGCGGTGTCGAGAAAGGATTTCCTGATGGCCGGGTTCGCCTCGAGAAACGCCTTGCCGAACCAGCGCTCGAGGGTCGATGCGGCCAGGCCCGCGCAGCCCTGCTGCTGCGCGATCGCGATGCGCTCGGGCCAGGGCGCGGCAGCGGCGGGCGGCATGTCGGCGCGCGCGTCGCACAGGCA
>JBAQUQ010000041.1:0-4925 GCA_049297615.1 Burkholderiaceae bacterium | reverse complement strand
GCGCGGTTTCGCGCAACACGCCCAGGCCGCTGCCGGCCACGAGGCGCAGCGCGTCGCCGCCGGCCTCGGTCACGAGGTCATGACAGCGGTAGCCCAGAAACGTCATGTGGTCTTCGGCCAGCCACTGCAGGAAAGCCAGGCTCTCCTGCACCTGGGCGGCGCGCTGCTCACCCGCCAGGCCGCCCGGCGCGGTGCCTGCGGCCTGCAGTTCGGCCATCGCCTTGCGCAACTGCGCGAGCATCGGTTGCCAGTCTTGCACGGCGGCGCGCACGTCGCCCAGCACACGCTCCAGGCCGGTCGCCAGATCGGCGCGCTGGAGCGGCTCGATGATGCGGTCGACTTCGATGTGGATCCACGACTCGCGCCCGGTGCCGGGGGCCTCCGCTGCCTCGCTGCGCGGCCGTATCGAGACCAGTTGGCCTTGTGCGTCGCGCTGCACCGCGTAGATCGGGTGCACGATCAGGTGCAGGGCCAATCCCTGGCGGTTGATCTCCATCGTCGTCGTGTCCACCAGGAAGGGCATGTCGTCGTTGACGATGTCGATCACGCTATGGCGCGACACCCAGCCGTGCTCGGCCAGCGCCGGGCTGAGCACCTGGACCAGGGTCTGGCCGGGCAGTCGCCGGGCGCCGAATTGCCAATGCGCCAGCATGGCGCCGAGCAGATCCTCGGTGCTGCGCGCGAGCAGGTCGTCGGGGTCGAGGCGGCGGAAATATTCGCGCCCGAAGGCCTCGACCAGGGAGCTCTGCGCTGGCTGGAGCCGGGCCGCGGAGAGGGACAAAACCGCGTCGGTTCGTTCGCGTTGAAGTGTTTCGCGGGTTGGCATCATCGGTGTTCATCCTTCTCGGGGCCAGGGCGGTGACTCTGAGCCGCGTGCGGGCGCAGGGCTTTCTAGGCGGCAGGTTTCAGCCCGGCGATGTCGGCGTGTTTGCGCGGCATGCGCAGGCGCTGCAGGAACACGACGATGCCCAGCAAGGCGAGCGCGGGCAGGAACATCCACTCCTTGTCGGGGCGATCGGCCGGGATCTCGATGCTCGAAATCCGGTAGCCCGGCTCCACGCCGAGCTTCTCGGCGCGTGAACCGAACTTCACCTGTGCAATCTGCATTTCGCTGCCCAGCGGCACGACGGTCAATCCGACCCTGCCCAGGCGTTCGCGCGCGCTGCCCGCGTCGCCCAGCGGCAGGAGCACGCCCTTGCGGATGTCCTTGCCGTCCAGGTTGGAGCCCTCCACCCAGATGCGCTGCGCTGCGCCGGCAGGCGCCTTTTCGACCAGCTTCATGAGTTGCCCGGCCGGCATGTCCTGGTAGGGAGCATAGACCAGGTCCCAGCACAGGCCGGGCCGAAACAGTGTGAGCGTCACCAGCAACAGGGCGACCGATTCCCACCAGCGCGAGCGCACCAGGAAATAGCCCTGGGTGGCCGCTGCGAAGATCAGCATCGCCGCGGTGGCGCTGACGACCGTCAGCGTCAGGTGCCAGGGGCCGTCGATGCCGATCAGCAGCAATTGGGTGTTGAAGATGAACAGGAAGGGCAGGATCGCGGTGCGCATGCTGTAGAAGAATGCCGTCACTCCCGTCTTGATCGGGTCGGTGCGCGCGATCGCGGCGGCAGCGAAGGAGGCCAGTCCGACCGGTGGCGTGACGTCGGCCATCAGGCCGAAGTAGAAGACGAACAGGTGCACGGCGATCAGGGGCACGAGCAGACCGCTCTGTGCGCCCAGTTCCACCACCACCGGCGCCATCAGGGTCGAGACGACGATGTAATTGGCCGTCGTCGGCAGCCCCATGCCCAGCACCAGACTGACGACGGCCACCAGGATCAGCATCAGCATCAGGTTGCCGCCCGACAAGAGCTCGACGACTTCGGTCATCACCAGGCCGATGCCGGTGAGCGAGACGGTGCCGACGATGATGCCGGCAGCGGCCGTGGCCACACCGATGCCGATCATGTTGCGCGCACCCGCTTCCAGGCCCTTGACCAGGTCCTTGAATCCGCCGTGCAGGGCGGCGCCATAGGCGCCGTGGCCGCGCAGCAGGGCAATCAGGGGGCGCTGCGTGAGCATGATGAAGATCATGAACATCGTCGCCCAGAACGCCGACAGCGCCGGCGACATCTGCTCGATCATCAGGCACCAGATCAGGACCACGACCGACAGCAGATAGTGCAATCCGGATTTCAGCGTCGCAGCGGTCTCGGGCAGCTGGAACACCGGTGCGTCGGGGTCGTCGAGCTCGAGCACGGGCTGGCGCGAACCGACCCACAGCAGGCCGATGTAGGACGCCAGCACGACCAGGCCGATCAGGTAGATGGCAGCGGCGCCGAAGGCGGCCTTCATCCATCCGATGCCGAAATAGACCGCACCGGCAAGCACGACGAAACCGCTCACCGTCATGCCAAACGACAGCAGGCGTTGCAGGGCGCTCGCCTGCGAGCGGCGCGGCAGCCCCTGCAGATTGCCCTTCAGCGCCTCGAGGTGGACGATGTAGAACAGCGCGATGTAGGAGATGATCGCCGGCAGGAAGGCATGTTTGATGACTTCGGTGTAGGGGATGCCGACGTACTCGACCATCAGAAAGGCCGCCGCTCCCATGACCGGCGGCATGAGCTGGCCGTTCACCGAGCTCGACACCTCGACCGCGCCGGCCTGGTCGGGGCGGTAGCCGACCCGCTTCATCAGCGGGATCGTGAACGTGCCCGTGGTCACGACATTGGCGATCGACGATCCGGAAATGATTCCGGTGGCCGCCGACGACACCACGGCCGCTTTCGCCGGCCCGCCACGCATGTGGCCCAGCAGGGCGAAGGCCGATTGGATGAAATAGTTGCCCGCGCCGGCCTTGTCGAGCAGGGAGCCGAACAGCACGAACAGGAAGATGAAGCCGCTGGAGACGCCCAGCGCAACGCCGAACACGCCCTCGGTCGTCAGCCACTGGTGCGACATCACACGCGACAGCGAAGCGCCCTTGTGCGCAATCAGGTCGGGCATGTAGCGCCCGCCGAAGGTGTAGATCAGGAACACGACGGCGACGATGACCATCGGCAGGCCGAGCGCGCGGCGCGTCGCTTCGAGCAGCAGCACCATGCCCAGCACACCGACGATCAGGTCTTGCAATATCGGCTGGCCCGGGCGTGTGGCCAGCTCGCGGTAGAACACGAACAGGTAACTCGCGCAGGCAGCACCGACGACTGCGAAGACCCAGTCGAGCAGGGGCACGCGGTGGCGCGGCGAGCGGCCCCGTGCCGGGTAGGCGAGATAGGCCAGAAAGACCGCGAAAGCCAGGTGGATGGCGCGCGACTGCGTGTCGTTGAGGACGCCGATGCCCAGAGAGAAGGGCAGGGGCGACGCGATCCACAACTGGAACAGGCTCCAGCACAGGCACACGCCGAGAATCAGGCGGCTCACCGCCGGGCCGGGAGCACGTCCGCCTGCGTCGTTTTCGGCGACGAGCTGGTTGACGTCGATTTCAGGCGGCTTGGCCTTGTTGCCGAACATTCGCAGCCTCCAGGTTGCGCCGGGCAGGGGGGCCGCGCCGCGCGCTGTCACGCGCGGCGCGAATCAATCGACGCTCAAAGCCAGCCCTTTTCCTTGTAGTACTTCATCGCACCCGGGTGCATCGGCGCCGAATTGCCGTCGGCCACCATGTGCTTGGGATCGAGGTGGGCGAACGCCGGGTGCAGCTTCTTGAACTCGTCGAAGTTCTCGAACACGGCCTTGACGAGCTCGTACACCGTGGCGTCAGGCACCTTGGCCGAGGTGACGAAGGTCGCCAATACGCCATAGGTGGGTGTCGGGTTGGGATTGCCCGGGTAGAGGCCGCCGGGAATATTCGTCTTGGCGTAGTAGGGCGCGCCGTTGGCCAGCTTGTCGATCGCCGGCCCGCTCAGCGCCACCAGCTTGGCGCCGCAGGTGGTGATCGGGTCCTGGATGTTCGCCGAGGGGTGGCCCACGCCGTAGAAGAAACCGTCGATCTTGTTGTCGCACAGCGCGGCGCCGTGCTCATCGGCCTTGAGCTCGGAGGCGAGCGCGAAATCGCCCATCTTCCAGCCCATCGCATTGAGCAATTCCTCCATCGACGCGCGTGTGCCTGAACCCGGGTTGCCGACGTTGAAGCGTTTGCCCTTCAGGTCCTCGAACCTGGCGATATTGGCTTCCTTGCGCGCCAGCACCGTGAACGGCTCGGGGTGCACCGAGAACACCGAACGCAGGTCTTTGAACGCCCCGTCCTTGTCGAACACCTTGGTGCCCTTGGTGGCGTGGTATTGCCAATCGGACTGGGCCACGCCGAAGTCGAGTTCGCCGGCGCGGATGGTGTTGATGTTGAACACCGAGCCACCGGTGGATTCCACCGAACAGCGAATACCGTGCCGGGCACGGTCTTTGTTCATGAGGCGGCAGATCGCACCGCCGGCAGCGTAGTAAACGCCGGTGACACCGCCGGTGCCGATGGTGATGAATTTTTGCTGCGCCAGGGCGTTGCCATGCGGCAAGGCGAGCGCCAGCGCAGCGGCACCCAGTGCCAAACGAAACGTATGCAGGGCCGGATGTTTCATGTTCGTGACTCCTAAAGCTAGGGAAAACTTGCCGGCCCCACAGAGGCCGGCGGCGGGATCGATCAGGCCATTCGCGCTGCGGCGGGCAGTTCGGCCAATGCGGCGTCGATCGCCGGCACGAGCCGCTCGACGATGGCGTCGAGCTCGGCGTCGGTGACGATGAAGGGCGGCGCGAGCAGCACATGGTCACCGTACTGACCGTCGATGGTACCGCCCATCGGGTAGACCAATAGGCCGCGCTGCATCGCCTGCGCCTTGACGCGCGCGTGCAGGCGCAGTGCCGGGTCGAAGGGCAGCTTAGTGGCGCGGCCGGCGACGAGTTCGATGCCGCGCAACAGGCCACGGCCGCGCAGGTCGCCGACATGCGGGTGC
>JBAQUQ010000040.1:0-7367 GCA_049297615.1 Burkholderiaceae bacterium | reverse complement strand
CAACAACAGCGCAAGCGCGCCCAGCAACTGCGGCAGGTGCGCGACCAGCCGCTCCAGAGTGCTTGCCAGCACCCGATCGAGCGCTTGCGAGAAGGTGTCCATGCGCCAAGCCTAACCGAACCGCGCTGCTGCCGGGAAGCCCGGGCAGGTGGCAGCGGCTTCGCGCATCCGCATGGCACAGCTCAGAGTTTGAGCCGCTCGTTCTGCGGGAACATCGCGCGCCGCGCCTCGTCGTCCATCTCGGTCTTGAAGGCGTGCCGGTCCTTCAGCGCAGCGGCCCGCTGCGCTGCGGGGCGTTCATTCACCGCGTCGAGCAGCCGCTTCACATGGGGAAGTTGCTCCCAGGCTTGGGCGCCGAGCGCAAAAGGCACGGCACGGGCCCAGCCCCACACCGCCATGTCGAGCAGCGTGTAGCGCTCGCTCACCATCCACGGCCGGCCGGCCAGATGAGCGTTCAGGATCTTCCAGTGCCGCCAGGCTTCGAAGTCGTAGCGATTGAGCGCGTACGGGACGGGCTCGGGCGCGTAGTGCTTGAAGTGCACGCACTGACCGGTGAAGGGCCCAACTCCCGAGGCGGTGAACATCAGCCACGACAGCATCGGCCCGCGGTCCTGCGGCTGCGGCAGGAACTTGCCGGTCTTCTCCGCCAGGTACAACAGGATCGCGTTGCTGTCGAACACGGTGATCGCGCCGTCCACGATCACCGGCACCTTGGCGTTCGGGTTCAAGGCCGTGAATGCGCCAGCGTGCTGCTCGCCCTTGCGCGTGTCCACCGGAATCGCCTCGTACGGCAGGCCGGCCTCTTCGAGAAACAGCGCGACCTTCATCGGATTGGGCGCAAGCGAGTAGTAGAACTTCAGCATGGTGGGGGCCTTCGACGGTGGTTGGGAATCGGGTCATTGTCGCGGGTGCGCTCGAACCGGGGGCGTTCCTCGCAGGCCGCACCCGAGCGCAGGCCCGCTGGAGGGGCTGCTGGCGGGGCGGTCAACGGAGCCTTCTTGATTGACGCTACCGCACCCTCGCGGCCGGGCTGGCGCAACATGACCGCAGCCTCGAGGCCGAACGCACTCGCGGCATCTCGCTGAGCCATCGTGACTGGGTCCTCGCCGACGGCGCGCGCGAAACGTTCTGACCGCCTGTTCTCAGATCTTCTCCGCGTCGGCACCGACAGTCGCGAAGCACTGCGAAGCCCTGGCCAGGTCGGCGTGGGCCCTGTCGTGGCTGCCGAGTTTCGTCAGCAGCCTGGCGCGCTCCTGGCAAGCGAGGCCGAGGTTGTACTCGGCATTGACCGCATCGAGTGCGGCGATTGCCTGGCCGTAGCGCCGCAGGGCTGAGTCGGCGTCGGTGCCCACCGCTGCCGCCGCACGTGCGAGGACATGCAGGCACAAGGCCAGGTCGACCTTGGCGCCGGTCTGCTCGAACACGTGCCGCGCCTCCTCAGCAAGACCGGCATCACCGAGCCAGGCTCCCATCTCGAGCAAGGTGCGGGCCCGCTCGAGGGGCATGCCTGCACCCTCGGCGGTCGCAAGGCTCGATTTCCAGTGCGCCTTGGCCGTGACCGGTTCCCCGCAAAGCCATGCCAGCGTGCCTCGCAGTCGCTGCGTCTCGGCCAGCCAACCCACCGCGTGCCTGGTGCAGCGCAGCGCCCTGCGGCACCACCGCCGAGCCTCGCGAAGGGCACCACGCCGCTCGGTGCCCGGTAGCCGAGCCGCCCTGGCGAGCCAAAGTCCGACAAGACCGTTCAAAGTGTCGGACGACCACATGCCACGCAGGTGCTTGCCTTGGATCAGGCGTACCGATTCCTCGAGGAATGCGGCGGCCTCGCTCAGGCGTCCCTGCCTGATCCGGCACTTTCCCAACTGCCCCTCGATGCCTGCCTGAAAACGATAGGACGTGATCTGGATGGACAGATCGCGGGCCCTCGAAAAGTGCTCCATCGCCTCTTCGAGCGAACCCATCGCGGCACTCGCAGCGCCCAGGCCGTTGTAGCCCCAGCACACGACGTGAGGATCGCCAGCACCTTCGCCAATCTCGACCATCTCGGCAGCGGTCCGCGTGACCACGGCCAAGTTCGCCAGCCAATAGTGCACCCAGTAGAGGTAGACCGTCGCACCTGCCCAGCCGCGGATGTCACCAATGCTGCGAAATGCCGATGCCGACTGCTCGAGCGATGCCTTGCATTTGTCCACGGGCGCTGTCGCGAAGTCGATCCAGCCCTGTGCGAGGGCGGCATGTGAAATCAAGGCGGCGTCGTTGCTGCTTTGTGCAATCGCAGTGGCCTCGCCGGCTCGACGGTGCGCCAGGGCCAACGCCCGAAACATCGAAAGCACAACAGCAAGCAAGCCGAGGCCGCGTACACGTGCAAGCACGTCACCGCTGCGTTCGCCGGCATCGAGTTCGATCAGGCTGTCGAGCACAAACCTCTCCTCGTCGGCAAAGTAGTCGAGCCACGCCAAAGACCGGCAGGTCGCGGAAATCTCCTGCGCAGTCGCCAGATCCATCGTGCGGGCGAACGGCAAGTTGCGATGGGCGGGCATCAGCCGGCGCAGGAAGTGTGCCGCCAGATACCTCACGATGCTGCCGCGCACGCCCCACCGCGTCTTCGGATAGCGCACGCCGAGATGCGATAGCGCGCGGGCACTGCAGGCGACGGCCTGCTCGTAGTCGCCCACACCGTAGAACGCCTGGCCGAGCTTCCTGTCCATGGCGGCGCGCTGCAGCGGCGTCAAATCGCGCGCGTGACAAGCTTGCGCTCGCCCTCGACCGCGAAGCGGGAGGTCAGCACCTCTTCAGCGAGATGGCGTGGCGTGTAGGAATGCGCCCGATCCTGCGGCGCGTCAACGACAACGGCGCCTTGCAGCCGTGCACCGCACTCGCCGCAGAATTTCTGGGCGTCGCCATTGTCGTGTGCGCAGGAGGGGCAACGGATCATCGACGCCGCTCATCGTCATCAAGAATCGGGCTCGACGATACAACCAGCCTGCGCGGACGTCGACTGGACGATCAGGGCCCGGTCATCCAAAGGTTTGCGCCTGTCCGGGGGCGAGACCCGTCAGTCGAACGATGCTCTGATTGCCGTTCTTGGCGTCAGCCGTGGCCGGCGTCTGTGAATCCGTCTCGCGCCTGAAGGTTCTGGTGCTGGGCGGGCTGATTCTCACGATCGGATTCTGGCTGGCGAATCTGGGCCACAACGCGATCGGCAAGGCCAGCGGCGAGAACTCGTCGGGGCTGGCCGCCTTGGCGCGCATCTCCATCCCGGCGTGGTGATCACCATGGGGCTGCGCGCGATGGGCATCGCTAACGAGATGGTGCAGTTGGCCTTCGCCCTGAGCTTCGGTGCGGCGGCGGTGGCGGTGGCGCTCTCGTTCGGCCTGGGCGGGCGCGAGGCCGCCGGCAAACTCCTGGAACACTGGGTCGCACGCTGGCGGCGCGACTGACCCCTCACCGGTGGGCTCAGGGGCCCAGTGGAGATTTCAAAAGACGGTCGATTGCCACGTCGACGCGTTGGCCTCACCGCCTGCCGCTTCGACTGACGCTCCAAGCATGCACGCATCGAGACCCAACAGCCGCCGCATCTGAGTGGTGGACAATGCGGCGCCCTTCGGCGACCCGCCCCAGCGTTCAGGATGCGCATGCATCGCACGATCTTCAGTACGCCAGTCGTCAACACTGCCATGCGAAGGCTCTCGATGGCCTTCCTGCGCGCCAGGGGATGGCAAGTGCTCGGCACCCTACCTCCGAACACGCCCAAGTGCGTACTCATTGCGGCGCCGCACACCAGCGGCTGGGACCTGCCCTACACGCTGATGGTGGCTTTCGCGTTGCGCCTGAACATCTATTGGATGGGCAAACACAGTCTCTTCCGCGGGCCGTTCGGGCCCGTGATGCGCTGGTTGGGAGGGATTGCCGTGAATCGCGAAACCAGCGGCAACGTCGTGGCTGCCTCGGCCGCGGCCATCGTCGCCGCCGACGGTCCGCTGCAGCTGGTCGTGGCGCCCGAAGGCACACGCGCCAAAGCCCGGCACTGGAGGACGGGTTTCTATTTCATCGCCCTGCAGGCCAAGGTGCCGATCGTCCTGGCCTACATGGACTACCAGCGCAAGCTGAGCGGCCTGGGGCCCGAGTTCACCCCCACCGGCGACGTCGAGGCCGACATGGCGGTCATCAAGCGCTTCTACGCCGGCATGCAGGGGCGGCGCGCCCGCAGCCTCGAGAGCGATTGAACCCGGCTGACCGCCCTGCACGACGATGTCGCTGTCGATCTTGCCCGTGCCCGCAGCCGCACGCTGCGGCCCGGACTTCGACGCCCGGCGATTGGCGCAGCCCGGTGAACCGGCGCTGACCCGTTCGACGTCTGCGCCTGCCATGCCGGCATGAGAGTCGCCATCGTCGGCGGTGGCGCGGCCGGGCTGGTGACGGCCTACCTGCTGCGCGGCCGACACGAGCTCACCGTCTTCGAGGCCGGCAGCAAGCTCGGCGGCCACGTGCGCACGCTGGGCGGGAACGTGCGCTGCGACGCCATCCCGCCCGAAGTTCTTCTCGACGCCGGCGTCATCGAGTTCGACGAGCACCACTTCCCCAGGGTGGCTCGCCTGTTGGACGAACTCGAGCTCGAGCGGCGCCCGGCGCCGGGCACCACGGCGCTGTTCCTGGCCGACGGCCGGCGCTTTCGCTCCCGTGAAAACATCGCACTCGGCAGCGACAGCTGGTTCGAGCGCCTTGCCGCTACCGCGCGCGCGCTTCGGGTGGCACCTCAGAAGTGGCGTTTCGAGCGGCGCACCCAGGCCGTGTCGACGGCCGAACTCTACCTACACGCGATCGGCGACTATCTGCAGTTCGGGACCTACGCAACCTGGCTGCGCATGTTGTTGATGTACGCCTACTCCATCCCGTATGCGCAAACCGAGGCCATCCCCGCGGCCCTGGCCGTGCCCGTGTTGCGCGCGTTCACCGGCACCACGAACTGGACAGCGATCGTCGGCGGGACCTACGAATACCTGCGACGGATCACCGAGGCGACGGAGGCGCGGTACATGCTCGACACGCAGATCGAAGCGGTTTCCCGCGCGGCGGGCGGCGTCGAGATCCGCCTGCAATCCACCGAGACGCTGCGCTTCGACGCGGTGGTTTTCGCCACGCCGCCCGACGCGCTGCTCAAGTTGCTCGCGGACCCGACGCCAGCGGAGACGCAGCGCTTCGCGGGCTGGCGCGCGAACCGCATCCACACCGTGATCCATACCGATGCGAGCCTGTATGCACGCCGCGGTGCCGGGTACTTCTCGGAGTTCGACCTCTTCGAGACCTCCGACGGCGGCGCGGGCTACAACGCCTACCTGAACCGCCTCGCTGGCCTGGGGCCGCACCATCCGGTTCACTACTTCCTGGCCTACGGCCTGGACCACGAGATCGACCCAAACTGCATCGTGCACGAGCAGGCGCACCACACGCCGCTCTACACCGTCGAGGCGCTGCGTCACCGGGACGAAGTCATCGAGACCCAGGGCGAGCGGCATACCTTCCACGCCGGCGCCTGGCTCGGCGACGGCCTGCACGAAGGCGCAGTGACGTCCGCCGTGCAGGTCTCCCAGAGGCTCGGCGGACGGCTGCTGTGAACGATCGGCCGCACAGCGCCGCGCTGGGTCATGCAGGTCGCAAGCGTGAACGGCGCCTCTCGAGCAAGGCCAGTCAGACTCTAGGCAGCGCGCGGGCCCGGTCCCGCCTCCACAATACCAGTTCGGTGTCGTGCGCCGTTGGCGGCTCACACACCGAGCGGCAGCGTGAAATTAACTGGGTAGCGAGGGCAATGCAAGACGAGCCAATGGAACGCGTCGACACGTCCGCGCTGCCGGCGCCGAGATCGACGGACGCCGTCAACACGAGCGACACAGCGCTCACGTTGCCATTGTTCGACCGCAACAGCCTGCTCAATATCGCGCTGATCGCGATCAGCCTCACCCTCGGTGCAGTCTGGAACCCGCTGGGATTGTTGCTTTGGCCCGGCTTCCTCATCCTCGAAGACATCCTGTATTTCGGATTCGGCCGCTCGCTGCTCGACACCGAGGTGGCCGTGCAGAGGGGCTACCAATTCGCACATGTCTTTCTCGACCGTGTCTCCGGGCATGGCCGCGACCTGGGATTCAACCTGTACGACGGCGAGCTGACCAAGACGGGGCACCGCGCCCAGACCGACAAATGGGCCTTCATGTTCGCTCAGCTCGGTCTGAAACCAGGACATCGGCTCATCGATATCGGCTGCGGTTACGGCGATTGGTTGGATTACGCCAGAGGCCAAGGGGTCGACGTCGTCGGCGTCAACATCTCCCTAGAACAGGCGAACTACGCGAAAACGCACAGGGGACTCGAGATCGTCGCGCGGAACTGGAAGGACATCTCGGGTGATGCGCGTCTTCGCGAGCAACTCTTCGGGCAGTTCGACGCGGTGACCTTCATGGACACGATCGAGCACTATGTGCCCTCGACGCACCGCAACTCCCTCGAGAAGCAGGGTGAGATCTACCGTCGGATGTTCGAACTCGCCGCACGCCTGCTGCGTCCGCAGGCCCGGCCCGGGCGAGTGTTCATTTCCTGCCTGCACCAGAACGACAGGACCTGGGGGTTGCAGGCGAACGTCTCGGCCTACTTCCTGACGCGCTATCACTCGGGTTTCTATCCCATGGGCCGCGATGGCCTCACCCGATGGTCATGCGACTGGTTCGACGAAGAAGCACGCTGGGACAAGACCGAGGACTATCGGCTGACGGGCGTGCTCGACCGCGACCACTTCCAGGCGCCCAAAATCCGCTGGTCCTTGCGCAAGCTGTGCATGGTTCCGTTGCTGCTGCTGTGCGACCCCCATCACTTTCACAAGTGGATCGAGATCAAGCTTGATGCCTGGATGCGTTTGTTCGGAGAAAGAAGATGGGACGAGCGCTACGACCCGCAGTTCCGCCAGAAGGTGAGCTATGTGATCTTGTGGTGGCTGTTGCTCGAGCGCTCGTCGCCCGTCGGTGCAGCGGCCGCGAAGCGTTCCGCGAACTGACTCGCTGCGAATTCGTGGATGCAGGGCCCTCGGTCGGCCTGTACGCGGCCCCGGAAGTGTGACGCACCCGCTAGCGAAGCCTGTCCCCGCTCAGGTACTCGTAGAGCCGACAGCCGGTCCAGCACGCGCCTGCGAATCCCGCGTATCCGGCCGACGCGCTGCAGAAGTGGAAATTCGCGAGTGAGCTCCGGTGGTCCAGGCGCCCGGGGCCGATGTTCTGCGGCGTCATGTTCGAGCCGTAGGAGTGGCCGGCCGGGCTGTGACAGTAGCGCTCGTTCGTCGTCGGGCTTCCCGTCATGTTGAACACCATGTGCTTGCGCAGGCCGGG
>JBAQUQ010000039.1:0-5616 GCA_049297615.1 Burkholderiaceae bacterium | reverse complement strand
TCGCCGAGCTGCGCAAGCAGCGTGCCGGCACGCCGGCGAAAGCCAAGCCATGAGGGCCGGGCCGCTGTGGGTGCTGGCGGCGACGCTCTCTGCCTTGCCTGCGGCGCAGGCGGCCGACGTCATCAAGGGCGCCGAGCTGTACCGGCACCACTGCAGCGGCTGTCACGGCGGCGCCGGCCGCCCGGTAATGCCCACGGCGCCCGATTTTTCGCGCCCGAATTCGCTGCTCAAGCCCGACCTCACCCTGCTCGGTGCGATCCGCGGCGGCAAGGGCGCCATGCCGGCCTACCGGGGGCAACTGCGCGACAGCGAGATGCTCGATATCGTGGCTCATCTGCGGACTTTCCGATGAAATCCTGCCGCCTGGTCAACGCTGTGCTCGCCGCGGCTGCGCTTGGCGCCGCGGCGCCGGCTTGGAGCCAGGCTGGCGCGCGCGTCAGGGACGTCTACGAGGTCGGCCCCGCCGTCTACGTGCGTGCGCTGACCGTCGAGGCCGCGCGCGGCGCGCTCTGGGTGGGCACCTCGGCCGGCGTGCACGAGGTCGATCTGGCCAGCGGCAGGCTGCGCAATACCTTCACGCGCAAGGAGGGGCTGGCCAACGAATACGTGTTCGCCGTCGGCCTGGACCGCGACGGCCGCAAGTGGTTCGGCACGAATGCCGGAGGCGTGTCGCGCTACAAGGACGGCAAATGGAAGACCTTCTTTCCGATGCACGGTTTGGCCGACTACTGGATCTACTCGTTTGCACAACAGAAAAGCGGTGACTTCTGGATCGGCACCTGGGCCGGCGTCAACAAGGTCGACGCCAAGACCGGCAAGTTCTCGACCTATGTGAAGGAACTGATCAACGAATGGGTCTACGGCATCACGGTGGACGCGCTGGACCGCGTCTGGTTCGGTACCGAAGGAGGGGTGTCGAGGTTCGACGGCAAACAGTGGGTATCGTGGACGCACAAGGATGGCCTGGGCGCACCAAACAGCGACCAGCTGCCGTTCAGCGCCAACACCGGCCTGGGGACGCGTTCCCGGCACGATCTTTCGGTCGGCGCCGAGGGGCCGGCGACGTATAACCCGAATTACGTTTTCTCGATCCTGGCGACGCAGGACGGTTCGGTCTGGGCCGGCACCTGGGGAGGCGGCGTGGCGCGGTTCGACGGCAAGACCTGGACCAACTTCACCGCCAAGGACGGCCTGGCCGGCAACATCGTCTACAGCATGGCGCAAGACCGTGAGGGCGTGCTCTGGTTGGGCACCAACAACGGCGTGTCGCGTTACGACGGCAAGAGCTGGACCACGCTGGGCATGGCCGAAGGTCTGCTCGAACGCAATGTTTACGCCATCGCTGCGGCACCGAACGGCGACGTCTGGGTCGGCACACGCAAGGGCGTGGTGCGCGTCGCGCGTTGAGGCAGGCAGCAACTACTGAAAGGCATTCCATGGCAGTCAATCTCAAGTTCGCCGCGCTCGCCGCAAGCGCCGTGCTCGGCCTCGGTGCGGCACTGGTGGGGGCCTACCAGTTCGGGCGCAGCAGCGCGCCCACCAGCGCACCGTCCCCGCTCGCAGCCATCCAGCCTGGCACGGCGCCGCAGGCGATGCGCAATGCTGCGGGACTGCCCGCGGGCCACCCGCCCGCCGCCGAGCCGCAGCGCGAAGGCAAGATCGCCCCCGACCCGACGGCGAAGTTCACGCACTTTCGCGTGGGCAACAAGAACGTGAAGCGGCTCTTTGTCGACGGCGAGACGGTCTGGGTCGGCACTTCCGGCGGCGCGGTGCGCTACGACACACGCAGCGACGAATACAAGCTCTTCGATGTGAAATCGGGCTTGCTGTCGAACGGCGTTTTTTATGTCGGCAAGCTCGACGAGCGCATCGTCATCGGCACCTATGGCGGTGGCATGTCCCTGCTCGACCCGAAAACCCAAACCTGGGAGACCTATAACATTCCCGAGGGACTGGGTGACGCCTTCGTCTACGACGTGCTGAAGGCGAAGAACGGCGACGTCTGGATCGCCACCTGGTCGGGCGTGAACCGGGTGCGCGGCGGGAACCTGAAGGACCGCTCGAAGTGGGAGCTGCACACCGTGGCGAGCACCCAGGGCGGCCTGCCCAATGACTGGGTCTACAGCCTTGCCGAGGGCAAAGGCGGCGAGGTCTGGCTCGGCACCGAAGGCGGTCTGGCGCAGTTCAAGGACGGCAAGTGGCAGAACTGGAACCATGCCAAGGGACTCGGCGCCGACTACGAGCGCGTGAAGAACGACATCCAGTACACGAGCGATCCGTCCAAGGTCTCGCAGCACCACGCCAAGCAGAAGCAGGAGATGGGCCTGGAGAAGATCGACGTGGCCTACAACCCGAACTACATCGTCTCGATGGCGGTCGATGCGCAGGGCATCGTCTGGGCCGGCACCTGGGGCGGCGGCTTGTCGCGCTTCGACGGCAAGACCTGGACCCAGTACACCGTCGCCGAGGGCCTGCCGGGCAATCATGTGTTCATGCTGCACATCGACCCCAAGGGCCAGTTGTGGGTCGGCACCAATAACGGCTTGGCCAAGATCAAAGGCGCCAAGTTCGAGACCCTGACGACGCAGGACGGCCTGTTCAACAACGCGGTGTTCTCGATGACCACCACAAGCGACGGCACGCTGTGGGTCGGCAGCTTCGGGGGAGTGGCTAAGATCAAGCCTTCCTGACTGCACCGACCCGCCTTGCGCCGGGCTTCCTGGCCATCGCGGCAGCCATGAGCCGTTCCCTGCCGCACAAACTCGGGCCGAAGAATTTCGATACCCTGCTCGAGCGCCTGCTCGCGATTGCGGACGACGCGGTCATCGTGGTCGATGCCGCGCAGAAGATCGTGCTGTTCAACGAAAGCGCGCAGCGGGTGTTCGGCTACCGGCGCAGCGCCGTGCTCGGCGAGCCCCTGGCGATGCTCCTGCCCGAGTCCGCGCGCAGCGCGCACGAAGGGCACTTGCGCGATTTCGCGCGCTCCGAGCTGCCCGCGCGGCGCATGGGCGAGCGGCGCGAGATTCATGGGCGGCGCGCCGACGGGACCTTGTTCGACGCCGAGGCTTCGATCGCGCATGTCGAAATGGACGGGAGCTTGTATTTCGCCGCCATCCTGCGCGACGTGACCGAGGCGCGCCATGCCAGGCGGGCACTGGAGCGAAGCGAGGCACGCTTTCGCGAGTTGGCGGCAAGCGCCCCGGTGGGCATCTTTCAGACCGACGCAAGGGGGCGGCGCAGTTACGTCAACGACCGCTGGTGCGAGATGGCCGGTATGACGCCGGCCGAGGCCACCGGTGACGGCTGGCTGCGCGCGATCCATCCGGCCGACCGCGCGCGCGTCCAGCAGGCCTGGCATGAGGCGGTGCATGGCGGTGCACCCTTCGATTTGCGTTATCGCTACCTGCGCCCCGGCGGCGCCGAAATCTGGGTCATGGGCCGCGCGGTGGCGAGCCGCGACGGCGACGCTTCGCTCAACGGCTTCCTCGGCACGGTGACCGACGTGACCGAGAGCCACCAGCAGTCAGTCGCCCTGGAGCGCGCCAAGGCCGAGGCCGAGGCCGCAGCGCGCGCCAAGAGCCTGTTCCTGGCCAACATGAGCCACGAGATCCGCACGCCTCTGAACGCGGTGATCGGCATGACAACCCTGCTGCTCGAGACGCCGATGTCGGACGACCAGCGCGACTTCGCACGCACCATCCGAGCCAGCGGCGAAGCGCTGCTCGAGATCATCAATGACATCCTCGACTATTCGAAGGCCGACGTGGGCAAGCTCGAAATCGAGCAACAGGCTTTCGACCTGCGCCGCTGCGTCGAAGACTCGCTCGACCTGGTGGCACCACGGGCGCAGGAGAAACACCTCAACCTGGCCTATCTGATCGAGGACGGCACGCCCGAGGCCCTGGTCGGTGATTCGACGCGGATCCGCCAGATCCTGGTCAACCTGCTGTCCAACGCCGTCAAGTTCACGCACCAGGGCGAGGTATTTGTCGCGGTCCACAGCGAAGCGGTGGACGGCCCGACGCACCGCGTTCACTTCGCTGTCCAGGACTCGGGCATCGGCATCGCTGCCGATCATCTGCCGCGCCTGTTCCAGTCGTTCACCCAGGTCGACGCGTCGACCACGCGCAAGTACGGCGGCACCGGGCTGGGCCTGGCCATCAGCAGGCGCCTGGCGGAACTGATGGGCGGCAGCGTCACGGTACAGAGCGAACTGGGGCACGGGTCGGTGTTCCATGTCACCGTCCTGGCCAAGGCGGCGGACAAGGTCGAGCCCGCCGATTTCCTGCAGCGCAACGTTCCGGCGCTGGCGGGCAAGCGGCTCCTGATCGTCGACGACAACCTGACGAATCGGCGCATCCTGACGCGCCTGGCCCTGCTGTGGGGCATGGTTCCGTCGACGCTGCCCTCGGCGCTCGAAGCGCTCGACCGGGTGCGCCACGGCGAGGCTTATGACGTCGCGGTGCTCGACATGAGCATGCCGGGGATCGATGGACTCGAGCTCGCCTGCGAGATCCGCCGCCGCCGCAGCGCCGAGGAACTCCCGATCGTGATGCTGACTTCGCTCGGCCAGCGCCAGGCGCTGGCGCTCGAGTTCGAGCAGGACGCGGGCCTGGCAGCGAACCTGTCCAAGCCGATCAAGGCCAGCCAACTCTTTGCGACCCTGGTGGCCGTGGTGCAGGGCCGGCGCGTCGCGGCACCGAAGGCGGCGCCGCCAGCGCCGGCGCAACAGCCCCTGGCGGTCAGCCTGCCGCTGCGCGTCCTGGTGGCCGAGGACAACGCGATCAACCAGCGCGTCGCCCAGCAATTGCTGCGCCACCTGGGCTACAGCGCCGACCTGGCCGCGAATGGGCTGGAGGTGATCGACGCGGTCGAGCGCCAGGTCTACGACGTCGTTCTGATGGACATCCAGATGCCCGAAATGGACGGCCTGCAGGCCGCACGCTGGATCGTGCAGCGGCGCGGCCAGCACGGGCTGCCCCGCATCATCGCGATGACCGCCAATGCCATGCCCGGGGATCGCGAGGCCTACCTCGCTGCCGGCATGGACGGCTACGTCGCCAAGCCGATCGAACTCGACGCCCTGGCCGCTGCGCTGACGCAGGCGGCGACACTGGCCCGCGCTGCTTCTGCCAGCCCCGCGCGCCGGGATGACGTGCTCGACGTGTCGCGCCTGGACCACCTGCAGACGATGCAGGACGACAGCCAGCCCAGCCTGGTGCGAGAGTTGATCGATCTGTTCGTCGCCGACGTGCCCGGCCAACTGGATGCCCTGGCCGAGGCTGCGCGCGCGGACGATGCGCCGCGCCTGGCCAGCCTGGCGCACCGCTTGCTGTCGGCCACCGAGAACATCGGCGCGCGGCGCATGTCGAGTCTGTGCGCCGAGATCGAGCGCGCGACACGCCTGGGTCGGCTCGAAGGCGTTGCGGCGCTGGTGGGCGAACTCGGCCGGGAGCAAGTGCGTGTGCACGCCGCTTTGCTGGCCGCGCGGGCGCGCTATTGACAGGGGGAGACGCCTTGACAGCGCAGCCTGGACATGACTGCGGCGCGGCGCGGGTGACCGCGGGCCCGTCCCGGCGCGATGCACTGGCCGTCCTGGCCGGCGCGGTGCTCCTG
>JBAQUQ010000038.1:0-11663 GCA_049297615.1 Burkholderiaceae bacterium | reverse complement strand
GTGGTGGTGCCCCCGGGCGCAGGCCCGATTCGCGGTCGCCCCCCCAAGCGTGCCGGGCACGGGCGGTGATGACGCGGCCGAGCGTAGTGGCGCTCGGTGGCGCCCCGCGAGCGTGGGTCGGAGAACGGGGGCACCGCCGCCGCCCTGCCACCATGACGCTGGCCAGCGCACTGTATGCGCAGAGACGCCTCTGGGTCGAAAGCATCAGGCGCGCTGTTGCAGCCCTGACGCAAATCGGGATGTGCCAGTTTCATCCCAGCTCCCTCAATCTTGGCCGGATCCGCGAGGCGCGCGACCCAGGCGCTTTTCGACGGCCAGCACATTGCGCGTGACCTGCAGCAGCGTGTCGGGCGTGACGCTGATCGAATCGATGCCGAGTTCCACCAGGTACTCCACCATCTCGGGGTAGTCGGACGGCGCCTGGCCGCAGATCCCGGCGTGGCGCCGGTTGCGCCGCGCGCCTTCGACGGTTTGGCGAATCATTTCCTTGACGCCGGGGTCGCGTTCGTCGAAGTCGAACGCGACCAGGTCGGAATCGCGGTCGACACCGAGCACGAGCTGCGTGAGGTCGTTCGAGCCTATCGAGAAGCCGTCGAACAGCTTGGCGAATGCGTCGATCTGGATCACATTGTTCGGGATCTCGCACATCACGTAGATCTCCAGCGCGTTCTCACCGCGCTTCAGGCCATGCTCAGCCATCGCAGCGAGCACGCGCTTGCCTTCTTCGACGCGCCGGCAGAACGGGATCATCAGCTTGACGTTGCTGAGGCCCATCTCTTCGCGCACGCGCTTCATTGCAGCGCATTCGAGCGCAAAGCCTTCAGCATAGGCCGGGTGCGCGTAGCGCGAAGCGCCGCGAAAGCCGATCATCGGGTTTGCCTCGGTGGGCTCGAACCATCGCCCGCCGACCAGGCTGGCGTATTCGTTGGTCTTGAAGTCCGACAGCCGCACGATCACCGGCTTAGGGTAGAAGGCGGCGGCGATCGTTGCCACGCCTTCGGCCAATTCGCGAACAAAGTAGTCGGTCGGCCGCGCATAGCCCTGGGTGAGGCGATCGATCTGAGCGCGCACGGCCGGATCGTCGATGCGCTGTGGCTGCACCAGGGCCATCGGGTGCACCTTGATGTGCTCGGCGACGATGAACTCCAGCCGCGCCAAGCCCACGCCGTCGTTCGGCAGGAAGCTCGTCTGGAACGCCAACTCGGGGTTGCCGAGGTTGACCAGCAAGCGGGTACGCGGCCGTGCCAGCGTCGACAGGTCGGTTCGCGTGACGGCCACTGGGATCAGCCCGGCATAAACGCGGCCCACGCTGCCCTCGGCGCATGACACCGTGACTTCGTCGCCGGTGCGGATCGACGTCGTCGCCGAATTGCAGCCCACGACGGCGGGAATGCCGAGCTCGCGCGCGACGATCGCCGCGTGACAGGTGCGCCCGCCGCGATTCGTGACCAAGGCCGCGGCGCTCTTCATCACCGTGCCCCAGTCGGGCATCGTGGTGTCGGCGACGAGCACCTCGCCGGTTTGAAACTGGCCGAGCTGGGTGATGTCGGCGATGACGCGCGCCTTGCCCGAGGCGACCCGGGCGCCCACGGCGCGTCCGCTCGCGCAAACTTTGCCTTTGACGCCGAGCGTGAACTCTTCGAGCACGCCTGGAGCGCGCCGCGACGCAACGGTTTCGGGACGTGCTTGCACGATATAGAGCAGGCCATCGCCGCCGTCTTTGGCCCACTCCACGTCCATCGGTGTGGCGTGGCCGGCCTTGCGGCTGTAATGATCTTCGATGCGCATCGCCGCGTCGGCCAGGGTCAGGGCCTCGGCGTCGCTGAGGCAATAGCGGCCCTGGTCCTCGACGGCTGTGGGCATGATGCGCGTGGTCTCGCGGCCGGCAGCCTTGGCATAGACCATGCGGATTTCCTTGGCCCCGCACTTGCGCCGCAGCACGGCGCGATGCCCCTGTTTGAGGGTCGGCTTGAAGACGTAGAACTCGTCGGGATCGACCGTGCCTTGCACGACGGTTTCGCCCAGGCCGTAAGCGCCGGTGATGAAGACCACGTTGCGAAATCCGGATTCGGTGTCGAGCGAGAAGATCACGCCGCTGGCAGCGATGTCGGAGCGCACCATCTTCATCACGCCCACCGACAGCAGGACTTTGAAGTGATCGAAGCCGTTGGCGATGCGATAGCTGAGCGCACGGTCCTTGAACAGGCTGGCAAAACACTGTCGCACGGCATCGAGCAGGCGCGCTTCGCCGCTGACGTTCAAGAAGCTTTCGTGCTGGCCGGCGAAGCTGGCCGTGGGCAGGTCTTCAGCGGTGGCCGAACTGCGCACCGCCACGGCCAGGTCTTCGCCGTATTCTTCGCGCAGCCGCGCATAGGCGTCCCTGATTTGCGCGACCAGGTCGTCGGGCAGTTTCGCGCCGTAGACGACTTCACGCGCCCTCTGGGCGCGCCGTGCGAGGTCGTCGACGTCGCTCGGATCCAGGCCGTCGAGCGCTTCGTGCAGCCGCGGCCAGGCTTCGGCCCGGTCCAGCACATGGCGGTACGCTTGCGCGGTGATCGCAAAGCCGTTGGGCACGCGCACGCCCTGGGGCGTGAGTTCGCAGAACATCTCGCCCAGAGAAGCGTTCTTGCCACCCACCAGGGCCAGGTCGGCCAGCCCCAACTCTGCAAACCAGCGGATGTAGTTGCCCCGGGTGATCGTCATGGCGAACCTCGCGATGCTCCGTCGACGCCAGCGGCTTGGCACGTCGATGCAGACTACGATCGAAGCGGGCGTGCGGGGTTGATGCGCATCAACTCGCGGCCGGGACGCCGCAGGCATCGACTCGCCCTGGGGTGGGCAAACGCCCGAGCGGGCCGGTTAAATGATTCGCGAGAAGCGCTCGCGCAATACGTTGGCGTTGAGGTAGCGGTCGAACACCATCGCCACCGCGCGCACGAAGTACCAGCCCAGCGCAGTGACCTGGACCGCCCTGGGCTCGATCTCGACGAAACCCTGCTCGGCCAGCGGCTCAAGGCGCTCCAGTTCCGCAGCGAAGGCCTCCTGCATGAGGACGCCGTGCACGGCTTCGATGGTCGCGAAATCGACGCGTCCCTGGCACATGAGCGCCATGATCACATCGCGCCGCAGCAGGTCGTCGCGGTTCAGCGCCAAGCCGCGTTCGATCGGCAACTGCCCTTGGTTCAAGGCGTCGTAGTAGGGGCCGAGCGTCTTCACGTTCTGGCTGAAGGTCGGGCCGATCTTGCCGATCGCCGACACGCCCAGCGCGATCAGGTCGCAATCGGGCTGGGTGCTATAGCCCTGGAAGTTGCGGTGCAGCCGGCCCTCGCGCTTGGCCGCAGCGAGCGCGTCGCCGTGCAGCGCGAAATGATCCATGCCGATGTGCGCATAGCCCAGGTCGAGGAAGCCGGCAAGCGCCGCGCCCAGCATCTGCACCCTGTCCCCTGGCGGCGGCAGATCGCTGCTCAGAATGCGCCGCTGCGGCTTGAAGCGTTGCGGCAAGTGGGCGTAGGCGTAGAGCGCGATGCGATCCGGTCTCAAACCCGCGACCTGCGCGATGGTGCGATCGAAGGACTGCGGCGTCTGGCGCGGCAGGCCATAGATCAGGTCGACATTGATCGAATCGAAGCCG
This sequence comes from Burkholderiaceae bacterium, assembly GCA_049297615.1. Classification (GTDB taxonomy): domain Bacteria; phylum Pseudomonadota; class Gammaproteobacteria; order Burkholderiales; family Burkholderiaceae_C; genus JAEMQF01. Next base: position 8,032 of record JBAQUQ010000038.1, on the reverse strand, counting down.
ATTTCGCGCGCCGAGTGCATCAGGGTGCGCACCGAGTCGAACGGTTGCACGCGGTGCACGGCCTGCTGCACGTCGGGGTCGAAGTCCTGCACGCCGAAACTCAGCCGGTTCAGTCCCAATGTCTTCAGATGCGCCAGCCGCTGCGCATCGACAGTGCGCGGATCGACTTCGATCGACAGCTCGGCATCGGGCCGGAAGCTGAACGAACGGCGCAGCAGCGCCATGAGCGAAGTCAATTCGGTGTCCGACATGAAGGTCGGCGTTCCGCCGCCGAAATGCAGCTGGGTCAGCGCCTGGCCGGTGCCCAGCACAGCAAGCTGCAGCTCGAGTTCGCGCTGCAATGCTTTGAGGTATTCGCCGGCCTGCTCATGGTGCCTCGTGACGACCTTGTTGCACGCGCAGTAATAACAAAGCTGTGCGCAAAACGGAATGTGCACATACACCGACAGCGCTGCGTCGCTGCCGGCTCGAGCCGCGCGCGCGCGCTGCGTCAATGCTTGTTCATATTGCGCAGCCCCGAATGTCTCGACGAAACGGTCGGCCGTGGGGTACGACGTATAGCGCGGGCCGGCAACGTCATGCCGGCGCAGCAGGGATTCAGAAAGGATGGGGCTGGACGTATCGGCGGACATGGTGCCGGTGACTGTGCCTGCGCGGGGTCGCGCTGGGCTTGATCTCGCTCAAGGCGGCACGACCTCGGGCAAAACGCTCACCTGGCACGGATCACGGCTGGGCCGCGCCGGCGTGTCGATTAGAACCCTGCCTCTATAATGCTGCGGCGCAGCATAAAGTGCTTGCAAGTCGATCCGTACTCTCTACAATCGTCTCATGTTGCAACGCAGCATAACAGTTTCGAAGCCAGTCTTCGGTTCAATCCAAGGAGTCCCCAGATGTTCACCACCGAGCAATTCGCCAGCACCCAAAAGCGCTATGTCGAGACCTTTCTCGGCGTCAGCCAAAAAGCTCTCGACAATGTCGAGAAAGTCGTCGCGCTCAACCTGCAAACCACCAAGGCCGTGCTCGACGACGCGCGCGGCGCCGTGCTCAGCGCCAAAGACCCGCAATCGCTGTTCGTACCGGCTGCCGATGTACTGAGCCCGGTTGCCGACAAGGCCAGCGCCTACGGCCGCGAGGTCTACGAAATCGCTGCGCAAGCCAGCGCCGAGCTGAGCAAGATCGCCGAAGACAGCGCCGCCCAAACGCGCCAGCAAATGCTGGAATTCATCGACAGCGCCGTAAAGAACGCGCCGGCCGGCAGCGAAAACTTCGCCAACATGTTCAAGACCGGCGTGCTGTCGGCGAACGAAGCCTTCGACGGCGTGCAGCGCCTGGCCAAACAGGCCGGCGAGTCGGTTGAAGCCAACCTGGGTGCGTTTGTCGCGAAGACCGCAAAGACCGACAAGCCGGCGTCGACCAAGGGAAAGCGCGCCTGAATCAGCACGCACTGGCCGCTCCCGATGAAGGATTGCCCTTCATCGGCGTGGCCGGCGCGGCAACAGCCCTGCGTCGATGAACAAGCCGCACATCCCGGCAGCCGTCGCCAATTGCATCGGCGTGCGCTGGCTCGGCACGCCGCGCCTGGTGGCGCCGTTTGACGGCTGGACCGGCACGCCGGAATTTCCCGGCTACCGGGCAGGCCGAATCGTGACTCGGCTGTCGTACCTGCCGGATCTGTCGCAGCGCCTGCTTTACCTCGACGCGATCCAGCTCGATGCGGCGGGCCGCACGCTCGACGCAATGGGCGGCACCTGTGCCAGCCTGCCCCTGACTACGCCCAACGAGGCTCGCTCGCGCTTCGTCTGCGTGAGCGCGGAACTGCTGCGCCATGCCGGCGACGACGCGGGCTGCTTTAGCGCAGTCGGCCGAGCCCTGGCGCTCTTGCGCGAGCTCGGGGTCGATCGCGCACCACTGATGGCGGCGGCGAAGTTGCTCGACGCGGCCAGCTCGGACGAGTCGGTCATCGACAGCCTGGCCGACATGCTGGTGCTGAGCCTGGGCGAAGACGAAGCGCTGCGCACCCTGACCGACAACCTGGGGCGCCTGGCGCGCACGCATGGGGCGCTGGGGGCAGGCGAGGTCTGGTGCGCGACACAGCCCGCCGACCTGAGGGAACAGCTCGCGATCCTGGTGGGCGCAGTGGGCCGGCATCGAGCCCGCCACGTTCTTCGCATGGAGACCGATTTCGATCTGGTGCCAAAGGTCGAGATGTACAGCGTCTGATTCTTCGTGCCGATGCGCTCCGGCGCGAGCTGGCGCGGTTCGGTACAGTCGGCACCATCAACCTGAATTCGAGCGCTGGGCTCGGCGGGTTGCGCCCAGGCCCTTGACGGCGACGGTCAGGCCTTGGATCTTCAATGACGCATTCGCGCTGCACGGTGCCGGAGAGTTAACACATGAACTCATTTGCCGATTTCCACCGCCGTTCCATCGAAGACCGTGAAGGCTTCTGGGCCGAGCAGGCCCAGCTGATCGATTGGCACAAACCCTTCGATCGAGTCTGTGACTACGAGCGCGCGCCGTTCGCCCAGTGGTTCGTCGGTGGGCAGACCAATCTGTGTCACAACGCGGTCGACCGGCATTTGACGGACCGGGCCGACCAGAACGCCCTGATCTTCGTCTCCAGCGAGACCCATACCGAGAAGATCTACAGCTTCCGTGAACTGTGCGCCGAAGTGCAGCGCTTCGCCGCGATCTACAAGTCGCTGGGCGTCGGCAAGGGCGACCGCGTACTGGTTTACATGCCGATGATTCCCGAAGCCTGTTTCGCGATGCTCGCGGCGGTGCGCATCGGCGCGATCCATTCGGTGGTGTTCGGCGGCTTTGCGAGCCACGCGCTGGCGAGTCGCATCGACGACGCCGCGCCCAAGGTGATCGTCAGTGCCGACGCCGGCATGCGCGGCGGCAAGGTCGTTCCCTACAAACACCTGCTCGACGAGGCCATCGGGCTCGCCAGCAACAAGCCGAGCAGGGTCGTGATGGTCGACCGCGGCCTGGCCGGGTTCGCCAAGGTCGAAGGCCGCGATGTCGACTACGCGAACCTGCGCGAGCGGCATCGCGACGCCCAGGTGCCTTGCGAGTGGCTCGAGGCGACGCATCCTTCGTACATCCTGTACACGTCGGGTACGACCGGCAAGCCCAAGGGCGTGCAGCGCGACACCGCAGGCCACGCTGTCGCGCTGGCCGCATCGATCAAACATATCTTCCTCGGCGAGCCGGGCGAGACCTACTTCAGCACCAGCGACATCGGCTGGGTGGTGGGCCACAGCTACATCATCTACGGCCCCTTGATCGCCGGCATGGCCAGCATCATGTACGAAGGCCTGCCGACGCAGCCCGATGCCGGCGTCTGGTGGAGCCTGGTCGAGAAGTACAAGGTCAGCGTGATGTTCAGCGCGCCCACAGCGGTGCGCGTGCTCAAGAAGCAGGATCCGGCCTACCTGAGCAAGTACGACCTGTCCAGCCTCAAGGCCCTGTTCCTCGCTGGCGAGCCGCTCGACGAGCCCACCGCCAAGTGGATCTCGCAAGCCTTGGGCAGGCCCATCATCGACAACTACTGGCAGACAGAAACCGGCTGGCCGATCCTGTCGATCTGCAATGGCGTCGAGCGCGCGCCGAGCAAGTTCGGCTCACCGGGCAAGGCGGTCTACGGCTATGACGTCAAGCTCATCGACGAGGGCAGTGGCGAAGCGATCACCCAGCCCGGCAAGAAGGGCGTGGTCGTGATCGAAGGTCCCTTGCCGCCGGGCTGTTTGCAGACCGTCTGGGGTAACGATGAACGTTTCGTCAGCACCTACTGGACGACGATTCCGGGCAAGCAGGTGTACAGCACCTTCGACTGGGGCGTGCGCGACGCTGAGGGCTACTACTACATCCTGGGGCGAACCGACGATGTGATCAATGTCGCCGGGCATCGCCTGGGCACACGCGAGATCGAGGAAAGCATTTCGAGCCATCCCGCAGTCGCCGAAGTGGCCGTCGTGGGAGTGGCCGATCAACTCAAGGGCCAGGTGGCGATGGCTTTTGCGGTCGTCAGAGACCCGGCGCGCATCAGTGATCCGAACGACGCATTGAAGCTCGAGGGCGAAATCATGAAGCTCGTCGACAGCCAGCTCGGCGCCGTGGCGCGTCCGGCGCGCGTGCGCTTCGTCAGCGTCTTGCCCAAGACGCGCTCCGGCAAGTTGCTGCGCCGCGCGATCCAGGCAGTGTGCGAAGGCCGCGATGCCGGCGATCTGACGACCATGGAAGACCCGACGGCGCTGGCGCAGATCAGGGATCTTGTCGCGCCATCGTGACCTCAGGAGAACTGCTGGTGAAGAAAGTTTCCGTCGTCCTTTGGCTCATGTCGCGAGACCATTCGCGACAGGGGTCGCTGCGGCCGGCAGCAGACCTGCTGACGAGGAGACCCTGATGGCCTTGCCTTTCAACGTGCCCGACGAATATGTCCAGGGGCTGTTCAAGTCGGGCCAGAATTTCGTGCAGGCCTTCATCGGCGGGCCTGGCCACCCGGTGGGCGCTGCAGGGCAAACACCGCCCACGCCGCTGGCCAATCTGCAGGCCCAGTACTGGGGCCAGTTGGCGGCGCTTTGGGCGGGTTCACTGGCCAGCGCGAGCGGCCAGCCGCAGCAAGCGGTCGTCGTGCCCGAGCGCGGCGACCGCCGCTTCAACGCCAACGAGTGGCGCGACAACCCCTTCTACAGCCTGCTCAAGCAAAACTATCTGCTCAATGCGCGTCTGCTGGCCGACCTCGTCGAGGCCGCCGAGCTCGACGCCAAGGCCAAGCACAAGCTGCGCTTCTTCATGCGCCAGTTCATCGACTCGGCGAGCCCGGCCAACTTCGCGATGACCAATCCGGACGTCATCAAGCTCGCCCTCGAGTCCAAGGGTGAGAGCGTCACCGCGGGCCTGGCGAAGCTGGGCGAAGACCTGGAGCGCAAACGCATTTCGATCACCGACGAAAGCGCCTTCGAGGTCGGGCGCAACGTGGCGGTTTCGAAGGGCTCGGTGGTGTTCGAAAACGAACTGTTCCAACTGCTCCAGTACGCACCGCTGACGCCCCAGGTGGCGGCGCGCCCCCTGCTCATCGTTCCGCCTTGCATCAACAAGTTCTATATCCTCGACTTGCAGCCCGAAAACTCTCTGGTGCGCTTTGCCTGCGAGCACGGCCTCACCGTCTTCCTCGTCTCCTGGCGCAACCCGGGCGTCGAACAGGGCCGCATCACCTGGGACGATTACCTGAGCCAAGGCGCGATGAAGGCGATCGAGGTGGCACGCAAGATCTGTGCGGCCGACCAGGTCAACGCGCTCGGCTGGTGCGTCGGCGGCACGATCCTGTCGTCGGCGCTGGCCGTGATGCGCGCGCGAGGCGACGAGTCGGTCGCCAGCTTGACCCTGCTGACGACGATGCTCGACTTCACAGAGCCGGGTGACCTGGGCGTCTTCATCGACGAGCAGGGCGTGGCGCAGCGCGAGCAGGAGATCGGCAGCGGCGGCATCTACCCCGGCGCCGAACTCGGCTTCGTGTTCCAGAGCCTGCGCGCCAACGACCTCATCTGGCCCTATGTCATCGACAACTATCTCAAGGGCAAGTCGCCCGACGCTTTCGACCTGCTGTACTGGAATGCCGACGCGACCAATTTGCCCGGACCCATGTATGCCTGGTACCTGCGCAATATGTATCTCGAGAACAAGCTGCGCGTACCGAATGAGCTCACGATGTGCGCAACGAGGGTCGCCCTGGGCAAGATCGACATGCCCAGCTATGTGCTCGCGACGCAGGAAGACCACATCGTGCCGTGGCGCTCGGCGTATTGCACGACCCAGCTCGTGACAGGACAGTCGCAATTCGTGCTCGGCGCCAGCGGGCACATCGCCGGAGTGATCAACCCCGCGTCGAAGAACAAGCGCAACTACTGGGTTGACGGCAAGCTGGGGGAGGACCCCGAACAGTGGCTGGCCTCGGCAAGCGCCGTGCCGGGCAGCTGGTGGCCGCATTGGATGACATGGCTCAAAGCCCATGCCGGCAAATCGGTCGCGGCGCGTGCCAAGCTCGGCAATCGGACCTACAAACCCATAGAGCCCGCCCCGGGACGTTATGTGAAAGTCCGCGCCGACTGACACGCAGCGGCGGCACGGCATCCCTATCCATTTTTTCAGGAGATCGAACATGAGCAAGCGTGACGTAGTGGTTCTGGGTATCGCCCGTTCGGCGATCGGTACCTTCGGCGGAGCGCTCGCCGACATCGAGCCTGCCGAACTCGCCGGCAGCGTGATGAAGGAAGCGATCAAGCGCTCCGGCGTGGACCCCAAGGCGATCAACTACGTGACCGTGGGCAACACCATTCCCACCGAGAGCCGCTTCGCCTATGTGGCGCGCGTGGCGGCCATTCAGGCCGGCTTGCCGATGGACTCGGTGGCGATGTCGGTGAATCGCCTGTGCTCATCGGGCCTGCAGGCGGTTCTGACGACGGCACAGAACATCCTGCTCGGCGATTGCGACTACGGCGTCGGCGGCGGCGTGGAAGTGATGAGCCGCGGCGGCTACCTCTCCACCGCGATGCGAACCGGCGCGCGCATGGGCGACACCAAGCTGATCGACACCATGGTGGCCACCTTGACCGATCCCTTCGGCGTTGGTCACATGGGCATCACGGCGGAGAACCTGGCGACGAAGTGGGGCATCACGCGCGAGCAGCAGGACGCGCTGGCGGTGGAGTCGCACCGCCGCGCCGCAGCGGCCATCGCCGAAGGACGCTTCAAGTCGCAGATCGTTCCCATCGTCAAGCAGACCAAGAAAGGCGAGGTGGTCTTCGACACCGACGAGCACGTGAAAGCCAATACCTCGCTGGAAACGCTGGCCAAGATGAGGCCGGCGTTCAAGAAGGACGGCTCGGTGACCGCGGGCAACGCTTCGGGAATCAACGACGGAGCTGCCTTCCTCGTGCTCGCCGACGCAGCCGCAGCTGCAGGGGCCGGCCACAAGCCCAAGGCGCGCCTGGTGTCGTACGCGGTGGCCGGAGTGCCCAACGAAATCATGGGTGAAGGACCGATCCCGGCGTCGAAGATGGCGCTGAAGAAGAGCGGCCTGACGCTGGACAAGATGGACGTGATCGAAAGCAACGAGGCCTTCGCGGCCCAGGCGATCGCCGTCGCGCGCGGCCTCGAGTTCGATATGAGCAAGGTCAACCCCAACGGCGGGGCGATTGCCCTGGGCCACCCCATCGGCTGCTCGGGCGCTTTCCTCGCCACCAAGGCGATCTACGAGCTGCACCGCAGCGGCGGCCGTTACGCCCTGGTGACGATGTGCATCGGCGGCGGGCAGGGCATCGCCGCCGTCTTCGAGCGCCTGTGATCGCGCCGCTGAGATGAGCGCGGGCCCGAGGCGATTCAGGCCCTGGGTGCGGCCAGCCACAGCGTCACCGCCGAGGCGGCGCTGAACAGCACCCAGAAAACCAGGAAGGTCAGGGTGTAGATCGCCTGCCGGCTCAGGGCGATCGCCTCGGCACCGAACCAGCGCAGGTCGTGCGGATCGACCAAGGCGAAGACCAGCATCTCGGTCACACCGGCCATCAGGAACGCCGGCCACAGAACCGTCAGTGCGCGCACCGCGAAGCTTGCCACGCCCTAGTCCTTCTGCCCGAGCGTGGCGGCATGATTGCGCGCCTGGACGGCGGGCGTTTCGGCGACTGCGCTCGACGAATCGATGCGCAGCACCGGGTCGGCGCCGTGCATGGCGATCGCTGCCGTGACCAGGCCCGCGATCACCACGATGGCCGGGCCGGCCAGCGCGAACCAGACCATGCCGACGCGCCACCAGGGCAGGTTCGGGTCAGGTTCGCCGATGTGCGGGGAATGGGGTTTGCTCATGCGGGTCTCCTGGGCGGTGGTCATCGCCAGTGCGTTCAACGCGGCACGACGAAGGTCGATTTTTCGACCAGGGTGGCGCCGCTGCCCACAGCGGTGATCGTGAAGCGCACCGGATGCACGCCCGCGCCGGCTGCGGCGGCGGCCTCGGGCGCGACGCGCAGCGCCACGG
>JBAQUQ010000037.1:0-31571 GCA_049297615.1 Burkholderiaceae bacterium | reverse complement strand
GCTGGTGTTTGAGCAAGGCGCTGGAGTCAATTTGTACATCGAAGCCGAGCGCCTTCAGGCGCTTCGCCGCCAGGGCCACACCCTTGCCGTTAAGCAACACACCAGCCGGAGTGAACAGGGTCAGCGTCGAGCTTGCTGCGTTCATGTTTCGACAACAGGGGGAACGATCTCGGTCGCTTCGCCGGTGGGGATGGGAGCGTCGCTCGCGCCCGCCGCGTCGACGGCGGCGGAGCGGCGCCGGCGAAACTGCTCGCGCCGCTCTTCGAAGAACGCGCTCAGCATCTGACCGCATTCGGCTTCGAGAACCCCGCCGATCAGTTGTGTGCGGTGGTTGAGTTGCTTCACCTCGAACAGGTTGAGCACTGATCCGGCTGCGCCGGTCTTGGGGTCGCGCGCGCCGAATACGACGCGCCCGAAGCGCGCATGCAGCAGGGCCATGGCACACATGGCGCAGGGCTCCAAGGTGACGTAGAGCTCGCAATCCGGCAGGCGGTAATTGCCGAGCAGCGTCGCTGCGTGGCGCAGCGCAACGATCTCGGCGTGCGCCGTCGGGTCGTGTTGCGTGATGGGCCGGTTGTAGCCCGTGGCCAGCACCTGGCGGCCTGCGGAGGTCGCGCGAACGATCACCGCGCCCACCGGCACTTCACCGACGAGCCAGGCGTTCTGCGCCTGGTCGAGCGCGAGGCGCATGCCGGCAAGGTCTTGCGGGTTCAAGGCATCGGGCATGGTGGCGGCCGACCCGGCTCAACGCGTGTGGCTGAATGCGTCGAACAATTCGTCGAACCCGTCCAGGGTAGTGTCGGCGTCGCGCTGGCGTTCGACCCTGACGTGCTTCAACCAGGCCTTCAACACAGCGCGATCGGAGAAGCGCTTGAGGTCGTGTTCGATGGATTGCGCGTCGCGGCGCATCGCCGCGATGTCACCGTCCAGCGAGCGGTTCACCGTCTGCGGCGTCAAACCGCTGCGGCCGAACCCGCCGAGCTGGCGCACGAACGGCGCCACCAGGGCATCGACCTCGTGCTCGAGCTGGGCGCATTGTTCGGTCAGCACCTGGTTGTAGTGCCCAAGCCGTGCCGGGCTGAGCGAACCCAGGGCGGCTGCGTCGATCTGCTCGACCTGGATTTGCAGTTCGAGCAGGCGCAACAGATTCTTCTGCGCATACGCCTGATTCACTTGCTGCATCAGCGCCGTCTTGCGGGTGCGCTCAGCGGCTTCGGTTTCACGGTCAGGATGCAGCGCACTGGCCAGCTTGCGGAAGATCTCGCGCACCGACTGCGTCGCGGCTTGCGCTTGTTCGGCCTGTCTGGCCTGTCTGGCAAGCAACTGGGCCGACTTGCGGGGCGGCAGTGCCGATGGTTCAGCCTGAGCCGCGCGCTGCTGCGCCATCTTGCGATGCAAGGCCTCGCGAATTGATTCAGGCGAACGCGATGCCTCATCGGCATCGAGCTCGACGCCGAAGATCGTCTCGGCCATGTCCTTGAACAGCTCGGTCTCTTCTTCCTTGAGATCGGCGTGGCTGGTGGCGCTGTATTTGTCGTGCAGTGCGACGATTTCGGCACGCACCTGCGTCGGATCGCCGCCCATCAGAAGCTGCGAACAAATGTCGCGCACCAGCATCGCCAGCTTGGCGCGTTCGCGCTTCGTGAACCCGGTGCTCTCGACCGCAGCGTCGTAGAGTGTGGCCAATGCGAGCTGCCCCCGGTCGCAACGCTGTTGCAATGGGTCCAGCTCGCCGGCCACACGCTGCTCGAACTTCGGTACGAACTCCTGCCACTCTGCCAGCAACCGGCGCTGCGCTTCGATCCGCTCGATCAGGTGGTTGAACAGCTTCTGTGCCTTGGACAGCGGCGCACCGCCTGCTGTGCCGGGCAGGCGCACGATCGCCGATTCAGTCGCTTCGAAATCTTGCCTTTGGCTGGGCATTTCGCTTACTCCCATTCGATCAATCCTGCGCCGGTAAGCCATTGTCGCAATTGGAATCGACAACCTGATGCTGCAGTCTTGCCGTCACCTATGCTGTTAAACCGAAAACCTCGAATGCGTCGCGCAGCAATCAGTCTATCCGGGCCCCAACGAGCCTTTCGCGACCCGGGACCAGCACACGGCCTCAGGCGGCTGCCATGATCCGGAATCCGGTCGCCTTCACAACCGGCCTGATGTGGGTCTTCTCGCGTCGAAGGTCCACCAGCCCGTAACGCGACATCGTCTTCAAGGTACGCGACAGGTTGCCCGGTTGCCGACCCGTGATCTTTGCCAGCACCGCCATGGAATCGGGCTTGGTCTCCCGGATCACCTTTGCGAGCTATACAGGAGCGCCCTCGCGCGGCGATACCTTGCGAGCAATGTCGCCCCGAGTGGCCAATGTCTTCAGGTCGTAGTCGGCTTGCAGCGCCAGCCACGATGCGGCATCGCCCCCGAAGTAGCGTGCCAACCGCTCGGCCGTGTCAGCAGTGACGCCACGGCGCTCCTTCACGATCTCGTGAATGCGGGTGGCAGGTACTCCCAGCGCCATGGCGAGGGCGTTCACGCTCAGACTCAACTGCGTCAGATATTCCTCGCGCAATACTTCGCCCGGATGCACAGCGCGCATTCGGTTGACAACTCGCCCCATCGCCATCCTCCTTCAGTGATAGTCCACGATCTCAACCTCGTCCGGACCAGAGAACGTCGGCAGCTTGGCAGTGACCGGTCGTCCACCGCCTTCACGCCCCTCGAATCAACGCGTTAGATCCACTCTTCGATAGATCCCGATAGACCCCGATCGATCTCGAAACCTACTCCCACTCGATCGTCGCCGGCGGCTTGCTCGACACGTCGTAGACGACTCGGTTGATGCCGCGCACTTCGTTGATGATGCGGCTCGACACCTTCTTCAGCAAGGCGTAGGGCAGTTCGGCCCAGTCGGCGGTCATGAAGTCGCTGGTGTGCACGGCGCGCAGCGCGACCACGTGTTCGTAGCTGCGGCCGTCGCCCATGACGCCGACGCTCCTGACGGGCAGGAACACCGCAAAGGCCTGGCTCGTGAGCTCGTACCAGGTCTTGCCGCTGGCGCTGTCGCGGGTGTTGTGCAATTCTTCGATGAAGATGGCGTCGGCGCGGCGCAGCAGATCGGCGTACGCCTGCTTCACTTCACCCAGGATGCGCACGCCCAGGCCCGGGCCGGGGAACGGGTGGCGCTGCACCATGTCGTGCGGCAGCCCGAGCGCTACGCCGAGTTCGCGCACCTCGTCTTTGAACAGTTCGCGCAGCGGCTCGAGCAGTTTCAGCCCCAAGGTTTCGGGCAGGCCGCCGACGTTGTGATGGCTCTTGATCGACGCGCCCTTCTTCGTCAATGTGCCGCCGGATTCGACGACGTCGGGGTAGATCGTTCCTTGCGCCAACCAAGCGACGCCACCGCCCTTGAGTCGGTTCGCCTCCGCCTGGAAGACCTCGACGAACTCGCGGCCGATGATCTTGCGTTTGGCTTCCGGGTCGGCCACGCCGGCCAGCGCGCCGAGGAAGCGCGCACCGGCATCGACATGCACCACGCTCGCGTGCAGCCTGCCGGCGAACATGTCCATCACCGAGGCGGCTTCGTTCAAGCGCAGCAGCCCGTGGTCGACGAAGACGCAGGTCAACTGGTCGCCGACCGCGCGGTGGATCAGGGCCGCAGCGACGCTCGAATCGACCCCGCCAGACAGACCCAGAATGACCTTCTCGGCGCCCACCTGGTCGCGGATTCGCGCCACGCATTCGTCGATGTAATTGCCCATCACCCAGTCAGGCCTGGCCGCGGCGATTTCGAGGACGAATCGATTCAGCAGCTCGCGACCCTGCAGCGTGTGCGTGACTTCGGGGTGGAACTGCACGCCGTAATAGCCGCGCTGCTCGTCGGCCATGCCGGCGATGGGGCAGCTCGGCGTCGACGCCATCAGCTTGAAGCCCGGCGGCAAGGCCGTCACCTTGTCGCCATGGCTCATCCACACTTTGAGCATGGCGTGCTGCTGGGGCGTCGCGAAGTCCTCGATACCGGCCAACAGCTTCGTGTGGCCATGTGCACGCACCTCGGCGTAGCCGAATTCGCGACGGGCGCTCGCCTGGACCTCGCCGCCAAGCTGCACCGCCATCGTGAACATGCCGTAGCAGATGCCCAGCACCGGCACACCGGCAGACCACACCGCGGCCGGTGCGCGCAGTTCATGGTCTTCATAGGTCGAGGCGTGGCTGCCGGACAGGATGATTCCTTTTGGAGCGAATTCGCGGATGAAGGAATCGCTCACGTCGTTCGGGTGAATCTCGCAGTACACATGCGCCTCGCGCACGCGCCGCGCGATGAGCTGGGTGACCTGCGAGCCGAAGTCGAGGATGAGGATTCTGTCGTGCGTCATGGAGGTTGATTCGAGATTTACGACGCGGGGTCGATTGCCGCACGGGAGCGGGCTCGCGCAACGCTCGTGCGACGAAAGTGCAACGAAGCGAACAACAAAGCAAGGCCTTGCAGTGCGGCGCAGAAGTAAAACGGCGTGCCGATGCGCCAGTCGCCCGCAGCGAGGTGCGAGACCATGGCCAGCAATGGCGCACCGATCAGGGGTGCAATCACCGCCGCCAGGCTGTTGAGCGAACTCACCGAGCCCATGACCTGGCCCTGCATGTCTGCCGAGGCAGCGCCCGAGACGATGGCATTGGTCGACGCCTGCACCGTGAAGCCCAGAAAGTTGAAGGCGATCACGACGAACATCATCCAGCCCTGGGTGACGGCGCCATACATGGCGTAAGCCAGTGTCGAGGACAGCAAGCCCGCCAGGGCCAGGCGTTTCACGCCGAAGCGCTGCACCAGGGGCCCGATCATCGCGCCTTGCACGATCACCGAGACAAGCCCCACCGCCGCCAGCGACCAGCCGCTCTGCACCGGACCCCAGCCGAACTTGAAGCTGCCGTACAGCACCCAACAGGTATAGAGGATGAACTGCGCCAATCCCGTGCAAGCGATCATGCCCACCAGCAAACCGACGCCGCGCAGGCGCGCCAAATAATGCAGGGAAGAAAAGGGACTGGTAGAACGCCAGGCGAATTTGCGGCGCTTCTCGACGGGCAGGGACTCGGGAAGAACGAAGTAGCCGTAAAGCAGGTTGCACAGCGACAGGCTTCCGGCGACGAAGAACGGCAATTGCAAATTGATGCCGCCGAGCAAACCGCCGAGCATGGGCCCGAGAATGAAACCGGTGCCGAACATGGCGCCCAGCAGGCCGAAGCGCCTGGCGCGTTGTTCGGGCGCGCTGATGTCGGCCACATAGGCATTGGCCACCGCGGCATTGGACTGCATCGCGCCGCTGAACAGGCGCACCAGGATCAACATCCACAGCGCGGTGGCCACAGCCGTGACGAAGAAGCCCAGCGCCAGGCCGCAAAACCCCAGCAGCAACACGGGTCTGCGCCCATGCCGATCCGACAGCGCGCCGATGACTGGTGAGCCCAGGAAACTCGCCAGGCCGAATGCGAAGGTGACGCTGCCGTAGGCAAACGCCTGATCGCTCTGCGAAGCCGTGAATTGCCCGACCAAGGCCGGCAATACGGGCACCATGATGCCGATCGCGATCATGTCGATCAGCACCGTCACCATGATGAAGCGCATCGCCGCGGCCGGCTGCTTGGCTGCGGCCGGCAGCGCCGGGGCCGAGGAGGGGTCGCTCAACGAGCGTTCCTTCGTTGCCCGAGAAGGCGTGAAGTGGAAAGATTCATGCCTTCTCACTCCATGCGGTAGTTCGGCGCTTCCTTCGTGATCTGCACATCGTGCACGTGGCTCTCGCGCATGCCGGCCGACGAGATCTCGACGAACTCGGCACGCGCGTGCATTTCGGCGATGCTCGCGCAACCGCAGTAGTGCATCGCGGCGCGCAGCCCTCCGGCCATCTGGAAAATGACTGCCACGACCGAGCCCTTGTAGGGCACCTGGCCCTCGATGCCCTCGGGCACCAGCTTGGCGGTGTTCGCCGAAGGGTCGGATTCCTGAAAATATCGATCGGCCGAGCCCGATTGCATGGCGCCGAGTGACCCCATGCCGCGATAACTCTTGTAGGTGCGGCCCTGGTACAGGATGGTTTCGCCGGGCGCCTCTTCAGTGCCGGCGAATGCACCACCCATCATCACGCTGTCGGCGCCCGCTGCGATGGCCTTGGCGAGATCACCGGAAAAACGCACGCCGCCGTCGGCGATCAGGGGCACGCCGCTGCCGGCGATCGCCTTGGCCACTTCTTCGATCGCGAAAATCTGCGGAACGCCCACGCCGGTGACGATGCGCGTGGTGCAGATCGAACCAGGGCCGATCCCCACCTTCACCGCGTCGGCGCCTGCTTCCACCAGGGCCAGTGCCGCCGCACCGGTGGCAATGTTGCCGCCGATCACGTCGATGTGGGGGTAGTTCCGTTTCACCCAGCGCACGCGCTCGACCACGCCGGCACTGTGGCCGTGCGCCGTGTCCACGACGATGGCGTCCACGCCGGCCTTGACGAGCAGTTCCACGCGCTCTTCGGTGCCTTCGCCAACGCCCACCGCAGCGCCCACGCGCAACTTGCCCTGGCCGTCGCGCGCGGCGTTTGGAAAGCTCGTTTGCTTGGTGATGTCTTTCACGGTCATCAAGCCGCGCAGTTCGAACGCCTCGTTCACGACCAGGACACGCTCGAGCTTGTGGCGGTGCATCAGGGCCTTGCCTTCGGCCAGGGATGTGCCTTCACGCACCGCGATCAGGCGCTCGCGCGGCGTCATGATTTCGCGCACCGGTACGTCAAGGCGGGTTTCGAAGCGCAGGTCCCGGTTCGTGACAATCCCCACGACCCGGCCTTGCTCGACCACCGGGAAACCCGAGATACCGTGCTGCTTCGATAGCTCGATCACATCGCGCACCGGCACGCCGGGCGAGATCGTGATCGGGTCCTTCAGCAGGCCGGATTCATAACGCTTGACGCGCGCGACCTCGGCCGCCTGGGCTTTCGGCGCGAGGTTCTTGTGGACGATGCCGATGCCCCCTTCCTGGGCCACGGCAATCGCCAGACGGGCCTCGGTGACGGTGTCCATCGCCGCAGAAACGAGCGGCAGGTTGAGGCGGATATTGCGCGAAAGCGCGGTGGCCAAGCTGGTGTCGCGCGGCAACACCTGGGAGAAGGCGGGCACCAACAACACGTCGTCGAAGGTGAGCGCTTTGCCGAGCAGGCGCATGGAAGATGGCTCCAGAGGCAAAAGTGAATTATACGGAGGCCCCTGGATGTCCCTGGACTGCCCACTCGGGCCGATCCCGGCCGCGTTATGGGCAAGAACTGACACCTTGTCACCCCCGCCCTGCGGCTTGCCCCGCTAAACTCTTGCGCGCACTCCTCAAACTGGTGAAGGCATGCAACGACACCCCCTTTTGATCCTGGCCATCGTCTTCGGCCTTGGCCTTGCCCTGCCAGCATCGGCGCAATGGAAATGGCGCGACAAGACCGGCGTGATCCACTACAGCGATCTGCCCCCACCGCAGGGAATCCCGGCACAAGACGTGCTGCAGCGCTCCAGTGCCGGCCGGGCGCCCGTCGTGGCCGCCGCGGCAGCGTCTGCGCCTGCGTCGGCAGCGCCATTTTCGGCAGCGCCTGCGCCTCGGGGCGATCCCGAATTGGAAGCCCGGCGCGGCAAGGTCGAGCAGGAAAAGGCCGACAAGGCCAAGGCCGAGGAACGGGTCCAGGCCGAGCGCATTGCTGCGGCCAAGGCGGAGAACTGCATGCGCGCCAGGAGCCACATGAAGACGCTCGAGGACGGGATGCGCATGGTGCGTACCAATGCCAGCGGCGAGCGCGAAGTGCTTGACGACAAAGGCAGGGCCGAAGAAAAGGCGCGCGCCCGGGAGGTCATTTCGTCCGATTGCCGGTAGCACGCCGGCGCCGCGCTTCCTTGGGGTCGACACTCAGCGGACGGTAGATCTCGACGCGGTCCAGGTCGCGCAAGCCTTGATCCAGGCCTGCCCACTTGCCCCAGACCCCCACCTTCATTCGTTCCAGATCGATCCCGTGATGGCGCTCGAGCAGTCCGCTCATGCGCAGCGCGTCGCGCACGCAAGCGCCCATGGGCAAACTCAGACGCACGCTGTCGAACTGCGCAGCGCTTGGGCTGTAGATCACTTCGATGCTCAGCAAGCGGCCCTGGCTCGGGGACAGGCCCGCTCTACCGGGGCCCATAGATTTGCTCGGCACGCTTGACGAAGGAGTCGACGAGTGTGTTGGCGATCCTGCCGAAAACCGGGCTGAGCACGGCTTCCAGGGCAAGGTTGGAAAACGCGTAACTAAGCTGAAAGTCGATGCGGCAGGCCTGCGCCGGCTCACCCCCGGGCAACGGCAGCGCGATGAATTGCCAGCTCCCTTGGAGCTGCGAAAACGGCCCGTCGACGAGTGCCACCTGCACCGATTCGTCAGGCGTGTGCCGGTTGCGTGTCGTGAAGGCGTGGTGCAGCCCTGCATAGGCGAGGGTCAAGCGCGCGGTGACTCCGTCCGGGTGCTCTTGCACGACCTCGGCGCGCTCGCACCAGGGCAGGAACTGCGGGTACTGGGGCACGCCGGTCACCAGCGTGTACATCTCGCGCGGCGAGTACCACAGCAGCACGGACTTGGCGACGCGCTTCATACAATGCGCAAATTCTATGGGGCCTGGTCCGTTGCCTCTTCGCCCCACCTCCCCATGTCCATTGCCGAAAACCGACGCGCCCATTTCGACTATCGGATCGACGAGCGCCATGAAGCCGGGATGGTGCTGGAAGGCTGGGAAATCAAGGCCGTGCGCGCCGGCCAGGTCCATCTGACCGACGGCTACGTCGTGATCCGCGACGGCGAGCTGTTCCTCATCGGCTGCCGCATCGACGCCTTGCGCAGCGCCTCGACGCATATCCACCCCGAAGCGGATCGAACCAAGAAGCTTTTGATGCACAAAGAGGAGATCAAGCGCCTGATCGGCAAGGTCGAACAAAAGGGCTTCACCCTCGTGCCCCTGAACCTGCACTACAAGGGCGGCCGTGTCAAATGCGAAATCGCGCTGGCCAAGGGCAAGGCCGAACACGACAAGCGCGATACCGAAAAAAAGCGCGACTGGGAGCGGGAAAAGGGACGATTGATGAGACACAAAGTCTCATCAAAGCCGAAGGCCTGAGTGCCGAAGGCACGAAGTCGGACCTTTCGACAGAAAGGGCGCTTGATGAGACACAACGTTTCGTCCAAGCCCAAGAGCTAGCGCCGCGGGCCCGACCCCAAGCGCGACAGGCTCCTAGGGAAAGCTCGGGGTCCCTGCGGACGAATTGTCGATTTGGCCGCGGGCCCGGGCCAGGGATGTCGATGTACGCTCTGAGCGATCCACCCACTGACGCACCCGAAGGAGCCGCCGCATGAAGATCTCCCCATCCATGACCCGCCGCGACGCGGTTCAAAGCATCGCTGCCGGTGCCGCCAGTCTGGCCCTGCCCGCATTGGCACAGGCCGGTCCGGTACGCGTCGGCTACGCGATCGCCCGCACCGGCCCGTGGACAGGCGGGGCGCAAATCAGCCAGGAGCCGAACTACCTGCTGTGGGCCGAGCAGCAGAACGCCGCGGGAGGCCTGAACGTGAAGGGCATCAAACGCCCCATCGAGCTGATCAGCTCGGACGACCGCAGCGACATCGAGACCTGCGTGCGCAGCTACGAGAAGCTGATGGGCAGCGACAAGGTCGACCTCGTGCTCCCGCCCTGGGGTTCGAACGCCAACTTCGCGGTCGCGCCGCTGGCCAATCGCTTCGGCTATCCCTTCCTCGCTCCCACGGCCCTGTCGAAGAAGCTGATCGAGATGAAGCTGCCGTACTTCTTCCTGATGCTGCAGCAGCCCGCGCCGATGACCCAGGCCTTGGTCGACATGCTCAAGGCCAATGGTGCGAAGACGATGGCCGTGGTCTACGTCGACGACCTGTTTGGCCTGGAGAACTACGCCGCACTGAAGGTCGCCCTGCAGGGCAGCGGCATCAGCCTGGTCGAGGAGAAAGGCTATCCCGGCGACGTCAAAGACCTGTCGCCCGTGCTGCGCGGCATCAAGGACAAGAACCCCGACGCCTTCGTCGGCTTCTCCTACCCGCCCGACAACATCCTGGCGAGCAAGCAAAGCAAGGAGATCGGCTTCAACCCGAAGTTCTACTACGCCTCGGTGGGCACGGCGTTCCAGCTCTACAGGAACGTGATGACGCCGGCCGGCGCCGAGGGTGTAATGGGCATGGGCTCGTGGAACGCCAAGACCAGCCCGGGGGCGAAGGCCTACTTCGACGCGCACACCAAGAAGTTCGGCGGCAAGGAGCCGGATCGCTGGGCCTCGGGCGCTTGCTGGGCCGCGCTCGAGATCCTGACCGCGGGGGTGGCCAAGGTTGGCCTGGATCGCAAGGCGCTGCGCGATTTTGTGGCCAATACCGAGCACAAGACCATCATCGGACCGATCAAATTCGTCGGCAGCGAGAACGTCGGAACGCCCGGCGCCGTCGGCCAGTGGCAGAACGGCGAATTCGAGATGGTCTGGCCCAAGAGCATCGCCACCGCCGCGCTGAATCCGAGCAAACCGGCCTGGAAGTAGCAGGCCCGGCCCGAGACCACTCGCCCGCCGCTCGGCCGGGCGGCGGGCGGGCTCGAACCTGAACCCACGCAGCGCGATGTCCTTCGGTGCCTGGCTCGAATTGATCGCTTCCGGCCTCATCACCGGAGGCATTTACGCGCTCGTCGCACTCGGCCTGAACCTGCAGTACGGCTTGATGCGAATCCTCAACATCGCGCACGGCGAGTTCCTGATGGTCGGCGCCTACCTCACCTGGATGGTGCAGAACTCGTTCGCGCTATCGCCCCTGTTGATGCTGCCGGTGTCGTTCGGCGTGCTGATGGCCCTGGGCCTGGCCCTGCATTGGCTGTGCTTTGCCCGCCTGACCGCGACCTCGCCGACGCTGGACATCTTCGAGGCGCGCGCTCTGATGGTCGCCTTCGGCCTGATGTTCCTGGTGCAGAACTTCGTCTCCTATTTCTGGGGCGGCGAGCTGCGCGGCTACGACTATCTCACCAGCCCGGTGAAGTTCGGCGGCGCCCAGTTCGCAGCCAACAAGTTGCTCGTGTTCGCGCTGGCGCTGTTGTTTTCCGGTGCGCTCATCGTTGCCTTGCGATTGACCCTGCTCGGCAAAGGCGTGCGCGCGCTGATGCAGTCTCCCGTGGGCGCGCAGCTCGTGGGCATCAATACGCGTCGCCTGCACCCGCTGATGTTCGGCATCGGCATGGGCCTGTCGGGCGTGGCGGGTTGCCTGCTGTCGATGGCCTACACGATCAGCCCTTCGATGGGCGAGCCGTACACCGTGACCGCGCTGATCGTCATCACCCTCGGCGGCTTCGGCAGCATGGCGGGCTCGCTTGCCGGAGGCTTGCTGCTCGGCGTGATCGAGGCACTGGGCATGCACTTCACGAATCCGTCGCTGAAGGCCCTGCTCTCGTACAGTGTCTTCATCGCCGCGCTCCTGCTGCGGCCCAAGGGCTTGTTCGCCAAATGACGAACCGGCAGTTTCTGATCCGCGACCTGCTCGTCCTGTTCGGCCTGACCGGCTGGGCGCTGTCCCTGCCCTACTACGCCAGCGAATTCGCGGTATCGATGGCGCTCACCTGCCTGATGTACGTGACGCTGTCGTCGAGCTGGGCGCTGTTCTGCGGCAGCACGCGCTATCTGTCGCTCGCCACCTCGGCCTTCTTCGGCATCGGCGCCTATACCAGCGCGCTGTCGCTCGCGCATTTGTCGTGGCCGCAGTGCATCGCCCTGGGCGCAATCCTCGCCGCAGTGGTGGCCGTCGTCATGGGCGCGGCCGTGCTGCACCTGCGCGGCACTTATTTCGCAGTGCTGACCTTCGGCATGACCGAGCTGATCCGCCACGCGATCACTTATTTCGAGAAGCGCGTCACCGGCACCGTCGGCCGCGTGCTCACAGTCGTGCCCGAGCGTGACACGATCTACCTGACGGTACTGGCGCTGGCGGTGCTCGCACTGGCGACCTCGATCGGCCTGAGGCGCACCCGCTTCGGCCTGGCACTGCTGGGGATAGGCGCCGACGAGCAGCGCGCGCAAACCCTGGGTGTCAACACGCGCTGGGTCAAGATCGCCGGCTTCGCGCTGACGGCGGCGTTTGCCGGCGCGGTGGGCGCGGCGATGTCGGTGCGCTGGACCTATATCGACCCGCACACCGTGTTCAACCCCTTCATCGGCTTTCAGACCGTGTTGATTGCGCTCATCGGCGGCGCCCTCACGCTGTGGGGCCCCTTGATCGCGGCGATCGTGTTCAGCCTGCTGGCCGAGGCGCTGCGGCTCGAAGTGCCGCATCTGTACATGATGTCGCTCGGCCTGCTCCTGATCCTGTCGGTGCTGTACCTGCCGGGTGGCCTGGCGTCGGTGCGGCCGGGTACCGCCAAGGGCTGGTGGCTCGACTCGCGCGCCTGGTGGCGCGAGCGCCGCTACGAGTGGAGCGGCGACAAGCAGCGCGACAAGCAGCGGGAGCGGGAGCGGCGCCTTGTTTGAAACGACCGCTGCGCCACGGCCTGCCCTGCTCGAAGCGCGTGCCGTGACGGTGCGTTTCGACGGCCTGACCGCCGTCGACGCGGTGCACGCGAGCTTCTCGGCCGGCGAGCTGGTGGGCATCATCGGCCCGAACGGCGCGGGCAAAACAACCTTCTTCAACGCGCTGAGCGGAGTCACGCAACCGACCTCGGGCCGCTTGCTCGTCGATGGCCGCGCCCTCGAAGGCCAGGGGCCGCACCGCTACGCCGCGCACGGCATCGCACGAACCTTTCAAACGCCGCGCGTGTTCGCCGACATGCCGGTTCGCGCCAATATCGAGTTCGGCTTGAAGTTCGCAGGGCGCCGGCCGCGGCGCTACGTCTTCTGGGGCGAGGAAGATTCGGTGCCCTGGGCGCTGCGCACAGCGCAAAGCATCTTGACCCTGATCGGCCTGTCGGCACAGGCCGACATGCCGGCTGCCGCGATCACCCCGTCGCAACAGCGCCTGCTCGAAGTCGGCATGGCCCTGGCCACGCGACCGCGCATCCTGCTGCTCGACGAAGTGGGCGCCGGCCTGACCGAAGCCGAGCTGCAGGACATGGCGCGCCTGATCCGGCGCATGCGCGACGAGCTCGACTTGACCATCGTCTGGATCGAGCACGCCGTGACGACGCTGCTGCGCCACGTGGAGCGCGTCATCGTGCTGCACCAGGGCGCGAAGATCGCCGACGGCACTCCCGCCGAGGTGGTGCGCGACGCCGGCGTGATCGAGGCCTACCTCGGCGACGAAATGCTCGACGAGCCCGCGCCGTGAAGCGCCATCGGGACACGCCGTGATGTGGTACCGCGACACGCCCTTCGCCCTCGGCGGCACGGGCCGGGCGCACCTGAGGGTGCGGGGCCTGAGCGCAGGCTACGGTGGCTTTCTCGTGCTGCGCGATCTAGCTCTCGAGGCCAAGCCTGGCCTGACCGTGGTCCTCGGGCCGAACGGCGCGGGCAAGACGACCCTGCTCAAGGCCCTCGCCGGCCTGATTCCCCGCACCGGTCTGGTGACACTGGACGATGACGACTTGCCCGACAAGCCGCACGAGATCGTCGCGGCCGGCGTGGCGATGGTCGCCGAGGGCCGCCAGTTGTTCCCGCGCATGACCGTGCTGGAAAACCTCGAGCTCGGCGGCTGGCTCGCAGCCAAAGCGCAACGCGCGGCGCGCCTTAAACAGGTTCTGGCCGATTTTCCGAAACTGCGCGAACGCGCCGGTCAGCTCGCCGGAACGATGAGCGGCGGCGAGCAGCAGATGGTGGCGCTGGCACGCGCCCTGATGAGCGCGCCGCGCCTGTTGATGCTCGACGAACCCTCGCTCGGCCTGGCGCCGCGTTGGGTCGACGAAGTCCTGGCGCTGGCGCGGCGCATCGCTGACGCGGGCACGACGGTGCTGATGGTCGAACAGAACGTCAAGAAAGCACTCGCCGTGGCCGACCGCGGCTATGTGATCGAACGCGGCACCTTGCTCGCCAGCGGCACAGCCCAATTGCTCGCCCGCTCCAGCGTGGTTCGCGAAGCCTATCTGGGTGGCGCGGACTCCGAGACGACGACTGCCGCCGACGCCGCCTATCGACGGCGTGCCCAGGCGCACAATTGAACCGGCGAGTCGTGTCCACTATCCGCCCATTCCAATTCGAAAGGAGCATCGTCATGTCCGACCTGTCAATGTTGATCAATGGCCTGAAGGTCACCGCCGAGAAAGGCGCCACCTTCGAGCGCCGCAACCCGCTCGACTCCACGGTGGCCACGCGCTCGCCCGCTGCGTCGCCGGCCGACGCCGTGATGGCGGTCGAGGCTGCCGCCGAGGCGTTCAAGACCTGGAGCGAAACCGGCCCGAGCGAACGCCGCGCGCTGCTGCTGAAAGCCGCGCAGAAGCTCGAGGAGAAGACGCCGAAGTTCGTGGACGCTGTGTCGGCCGAAACCGGCGCCACCGGCATGTGGGCCGGCTTCAACGTGATGCTCGCCACCGGCATGATCCGCGAGGCGGCGTCTCTCACCACGCAAGTCGCCGGCGAAGTGATTCCGTCCGACGTGCCGGGCTCGCTGGCGATGGGAATGCGCGTTCCCGCCGGCGTGGTGCTGGGCATCGCGCCGTGGAACGCGCCCATCATTCTGGGCGTGCGCGCCATCGCCACGCCGCTGGCCTGCGGCAACACGGTCATCCTCAAAGGCTCGGAGAATTGCCCGCGCACGCATCAGCTGATCGTCGAAGCGTTTCACGAGGCGGGCTTCCCTCCGGGCGTGGTCAACTACATCACGAATGCGCCGGCCGATGCCGGCGCGGTGGTCGAGGCGATGGTGGCGCACCCGGCGGTGCGGCGTGTCAACTTCACCGGGTCGACCAAGGTGGGCAAGATCATCGCCCTGACCTGCGCCAAATACCTCAAGCCGGTCGTGCTCGAGCTGGGCGGCAAGGCGCCGATGGTGATCCTCGATGACGCCGACATCGACGACGCCGTGAACGCCGCCGCCTTCGGCTGTTTTGCCAACTCGGGCCAGATCTGCATGAGCACCGAGCGCATCATCGTCGACCAGAAAATCGCCGACGCCTTCGTCAAGAAGTTCGTCGACAAGGCCAAGGCCCTGCCGCTGGGCGACCCGCGCAAACCTGAGCCGGTGGTGCTGGGTTCGGTGATCGGCATGAACACGGTGAAACACTGCAACGCGCTGATCGACGACGCGCTCGCCCTGGGCGCCAAGCTGCTGTGCGGCTCGAAGGCGGAAACCACGCTGATGCCCGCGACCGTGCTCGACCACGTGAGCCCGCGCATGCGCATCTATCACGAAGAGACCTTCGGCCCGGTCAAGTGCATCGTCCGCGTGAAGAACACCGAAGAGGCGATCGCTTGTGCCAACGACAACGAATACGGCTTGTCGGCCAGCGTGTTCGGCCGCGACATCGCGCGCGCTTTCAACGTCGCGCGAAAAATCGATTCCGGCATCTGCCACGTGAACGGCCCGACGGTTCACGACGAGGCGCAGATGCCCTTCGGCGGCGTCAAGGGCAGCGGCATCGGCCGCTTCGGCGGCAAGGCCGGAATTGCCGAATTCACCGATCTGCGCTGGATCACGCTGCAGACGACGCCGCGGCACTATCCGTTTTAGCACGCCGCGAATCCGCGGCCGCTGCGTCGAGGGCCCCCTAGTCTGCGCTCAGGTCGTAAGCCTGCACGCGGTTTTCCAGCATGTGGGGCACGATCAAGGTGCGCGATGCCGGCAGGTAGGCGATGTCGGCAGCGCCTTGCTTGAACTGCTTGAGCAAGCGCGTATCGCCATTGCGCGAGATCTGATAGACCTTGCCGGCCATCCAGTCGCTGACGATGTAGCCACCCGCTCCATCGGATTCCACGCCGTCGAGGTTGCCGGTGGGTTTGGTCGTGATGAGGGTCTTGGCGCCGGTGGCGATGTTCAGGCGGTAGAGGTGGCCGGGCACCTTGGTCGAGAAGTCCGCCTCGGGCTTGCCCCATGCAGCGACGACGAGGCTGTCGCCTTCGACCAGCAAACCGTTGGGGTGTTCGAGCTGCGCACCTTCGGCAAAGGTGCTCGCCTTGCCGTCCTTGATGCGGTGGATCTTGCTGGTCGCCATATCCGACACATAGACCGTGCCGTCGGGCCCGGTGGCGACATCGTTGAGGAACTTGGCGCCCTCGATCGCGATGCGTGACTTGACCGTGCCGCTGCTGATGTCGATCGCGACCACTTCATCGACAGCCGACACCCACAGCGTGCCGGCGTGGCTGCGCAGGCCCTTGGGCGAGTTCAGACCGGTGACCCAATTGGCCATCAGCACTTTGCCATCGGGCGTTAATTTCGAAATGACACCGCCGCCGTTCTTGTCCGCCGGCGAGCCGCCCGGACGCATGCCGACTTGCGAGACGAACAGCAAACCGCTCGCGGAATCGAAATAGGCGCTCTCGGGCGCGTTCAGCCCCTCGCTCACCGACCAAGGCGCGATGCGCGGCGTGGCGCAGGCGGCAAGCAGGCTGAGCAGGGCGGCGACCGCGCTGAGGCGGCGCGTCGCAGACGGGCGGGCAAGACTGAGCATGGCTGTCTCCTTTTCTCTGGGATCCGCAGGGGCGCTGCAATATATACCCGCCGCGACTGTCGATGACCAGGGTGAACGTGCGTATTGTGCAAGCGCATGCGCGCCATTCAAGCGGCGGCGCTGTGCCGCTCCAGGACCAGGGAGCGCCAGCAGCACAACGCCGACAGCAGGCCCGCGACGCTTGCAGCCCAGAAGACCGCGGCGAAGCCCAGCGCCTGGCTCAATGCGCCGCCCGCAACGCCGCCGATCACGCCAGACGCACCGTAACCGATCACGGCGTACAGCGCCTGGCCGCGCCCGCGCAGGCGCCCCGGAAAATGGCGGTTGATGACACCGATGCACGCCGTGTGCTGCGCAGCGAAGGTCACGGCGTGGGTGAGTTGCGTCAGCACCAAGACCCATGCGACGGCCCCGAACGCCGCCACGCCGGCAAGGCGCAGCGCCGTCACGAGCGCGGCCAGCACCAGCCAGCCGTGCATCGTCAGGCGGTGCACCCAGCGGCTCTGGAACCAGAACCACAAGACCTCGATCGCGAAGCCGACCGACCAGATCAGGCCGACAGCGGACTTGCTGTAGCCCAGCCAGTCGAGGTAGAGCGAGAAGAAGGCGTACAGGCTCGTATGCGCCAGCACGGTGAGGAAAACGCCGGCGAAGAACCAGGCGACAACCGGCTCGCGCAGCACCGACATCGCCCCCTGGGGTGCAGCCGTCTCGTGCGGCGGCTCGGCCACCCCGGGCAAGCGCCACACGGCCAGGAGCAGAAAGGCAAGCAGGCCAACGACGAGCGCGGGAAACCACGCCACGCCCAGCGCCTCCAGGGCAAAGCCGCTGCCCAGGACGGCGATGACGAAACCCACCGAACCCCAGACCCGAACCCGGCCATAACGCCGCGTGTCCAGCGCGCCATCGGGGGCGAGGAGGTGGGCGAGCGCCGATTCGCTGATCGGGACGACCGCGGCCGTGCACATGAACAGCGCCACCGTGACCCAGATCACCCAGCCGGGTCGCGGCGCGACGAGCAAGCCCACCGAGCACAGCAAGGACAGGCCGACGGCCCAACGCAGCAAGCGAGTGCGCTGGCCGCTGTGATCGGCCAGCCATGCCCAGGCGTAAGGGCTGAACAAGCGCGTGCCGCTCTGCAATGACGCGATCGTGCCGATCGCCAAGGTGCTGAACCCCAGGCTCGAGAACCACAAGGGCGCGTAGGTATTGAACAGTCCCGCGTAAGCGAAATACGCAAACGACACGCTACCGAAAGCGATCAAGGCGCGGCGTTGCGGCAAGGGTCGGGAATCCTCGGGTGAAGCGCCGCCGGGGGTCGCGGTGGCGCGGGGGCAAGGGGCGAATCTACAGGGCTGGCGCTGCGCCGGGAATCGGCTTGACGTCGATGCGCACGTCGCCGCACTGTGCGCGATGGCGCAGGGCATGGTCCATCAGCACCAGGGCCAGCATCGCCTCGGCGATCGGCGTGGCGCGGATGCCCACGCAGGGGTCATGCCGGCCGAAGCTTGCCACCGTCGCCGGCTGGCCCTGCAAATCGATCGACTGGCGTTCGATGCGTATCGAACTCGTCGGCTTGATCGCGATCTGCACCGTGATGTCCTGCCCGGTCGAGATGCCCCCGAGCACGCCTCCGGCATTGTTGCTGCGAAACCCAAGCGGTGAAAGCTCGTCGCCATGCGTCGAGCCGCGCTGCGCGACGCAGGCAAACCCGGCGCCGATCTCGACACCCTTGACGGCGTTGATTCCCATCATCGCGTAGGCGATCTCGGCGTCGAGCTTGTCATAAAGCGGCTCGCCCAGGCCCACGGGCACGCTCGAGGCTTCGACGCGAATCCGCGCACCCACTGAATCTCCGGCGGTACGCAGCGCGTCCATCGCCGCTTCCAATTCGGCGATCTGACTCGAGTTGGGTGCGAAGAAAGGATTGTTCGGCACATGCTGCCAGCCTTCAAAGGCGATTTCGATCTCGCCCAGGGCAACCATGCCGCCGCGCAACTGCGTGCCGTACTGTTCGTGCAGCCATTTGCGCGCCACCGCGCCGGCGGCGACCATCGGCGCGGTCAAGCGCGCCGACGCGCGCCCGCCCCCGCGCGGGTCACGCAAGCCGTACTTGCGCCAATAGGTGTAGTCGGCGTGGCCGGGGCGGAAGGTGTTCAGCAGGTTCGCGTAATCCTTGCTGCGCGGGTCGGTATTGGAAATCAGCAGGCAAATCGGCGTGCCCGTGGTTCGGCCTTCGAACACGCCGCTGAGGATTTGGACGGCGTCCGCCTCATTGCGCTGCGTCACGTGGCGCGACGTGCCCGGGCGGCGCCTGTCCAACTGCGGCTGGATGTCGGCCTCCGACAGAACCATGCCGGGCGGGCAGCCGTCGATCACGCAGCCGATCGCCGGACCGTGGCTTTCGCCGAAATTCGTGACGCAAAAAAGAGTGCCGAAGCTGCTGCCAGACATCAACCCGCCTTCGGGCCGTCTTGCGGCTCGGCATCAACCGGCCAGTCACGGATGTAGGCCTTCAACATGCGGTTTTCGAAATCCTGCCCGTCCACGACCGCCTTGGCAACGTCGTAAAACGAGATCACGCCCATCAGGGTGCCCTGCGTGATGACGGGCATGTAGCGCGCGTGGCGCCCGAGCATCATGCGGCGCACTTCGTCGATTTCGGTGTCGGGCGTGCAGGTCAGCGGCGCGTCGTCCATCACGCTGCCGACCTGGGAGCTGCCCACTGAGCCGCCATTGCGAACCACGGCCTGGATCACCTCGCGGAAGGTCAGCATGCCCACGAGTTCGCCGTGGTCCATCACGACCAGGGAGCCGATGTCGTTCTCCGACATCGTGTTCACGGCCAGGGTCAGCTCGTCTTTGGGCGCGACGGTGTAAAGGGTTCCGCCTTTGACGCGCAGGATATCGCTGACTTTCATGAAGCTCTCCTTGCAGGCTGGTTTGAACCCAATATAGCCCACAATTCTGCGCGCAGGCAACCGCCACCACCCCACGCCCAGTAATCTTCGAAAGTCAGCATGGCCGGCTATTCAGACCCCGGATTCGACACCTTGGCGCTGCACGCCGGCGCCGCCCCCGACCCGGCCACCGGCGCGCGCGCGGTGCCGATCCACTTGAGCACGTCGTTCGTGTTCGAGAACAGCGAACACGCCGCGTCGCTGTTCAATATGGAGCGCGCCGGCCACGTCTACAGCAGGATTTCCAACCCGACGAATGCCGTGCTCGAAGAACGCATCGCCGCGCTCGAAGGCGGTGTCGGCGCCATCGCCACGGCGAGCGGCCAGGCCGCCCTGCATCTGGTGATTGCCACGCTCGCCGGGGCGGGCTCGCACCTCGTCGCCTCCAGCGCCCTGTATGGCGGCTCGCACAACCTGCTGCACTACACGCTCGAGCGTTTCGGCATCACGACGACATTCGTGCGCCCGGGCGACATCGACACCTGGCGCGCGGCGATCCGGCCGAACACGCGGCTGCTGTTCGGCGAAACCCTGGGCAACCCCGGGCTGGACGTGCTCGACATTCCCACCATCAGCGCGCTGGCGCATGAAAACGGCCTGCCGCTGCTGGTGGATTCGACCTTCACGACGCCCTATCTGATGAAGCCCTTCGACCTGGGTGCCGACTTGATCTATCACTCGGCGACCAAGTTCCTGTGCGGCCACGGCACGGTGATCGGCGGTTTGCTCGTCGATTCCGGGCAATTCGACTGGGACGCCGCGTCCGCCCGATTCGGGCGCTTCGCCGAGCTGACCCAGCCCTACGCAGGCTTTCACGGCATGGTGTTCAGCGAAGAAAGCAGCACCGCGGCGTTCTTGCTGCGCGCGCGCCGCGAGGGCCTGCGCGACTTCGGCGCGTGCATGAGCCCGCATACGGCGTGGCTCATCCTGCAAGGCCTGGAGACGCTGCCGCTGCGCATGGCGCGCCACGTCGAGAACACGCGCAGAATGGTCGCCTTCCTCGCGGCGCACGCCATGGTCGCGGCGGTGGCCTACCCCGAACTCGAATCGCACCCGCACCACGAACTCGCGAAAAGGCTGTTGCCGCGCGGCTGCGGCGCGGTGTTCAGTTTCGACCTGCGCGGCTCACGCGAACAGGGCCGCGCCTTCATCGAAGCGTTGAAGATTTTTTCGCACCTGGCCAATGTCGGCGACTGCCGATCGCTCGTGATCCACCCGGCATCCACCACGCATTTCCGCATGGACGACGCGGCGCTCGCCCAGGCCGGAATCACGCCGGGAACGATCCGCCTGTCGATCGGCCTGGAAGACGCCGACGACTTGATCGACGACTTGGGGCGTGCCCTCAGGGTCGCCGAAAAGGCGGTCGCGCCCGGCCCTAGCAGCGCGAAGGGCGGTGCATGATGGAACTGCTCGTGCAAACCCCGCACGGCAAGGCCAATGCCTACGCCTACACAGGGGGCAAGGCCTTCGATGCGCGCCTGCCCTGCATCGTCTTCATTCACGGCGCCCTGCACGACCACAGCGTCTGGACCCTGTTGGCGCGCTGGTTCGCGCACCATGGCCACGCGGTGCTCGCCGTCGATCAGCCCGGCCACGCGCGCAGCACCGGTGCGCCGCTGCCAAATGTCGAAGCTCTGGCTCAGTGGGTACTGGCGCTCCTGGACGCGGCCGGAGTCGAGCGCGCCGCGATGGTCGGCCACAGCATGGGCTCGCTCGTCGCGCTGGAGGCGGTGGCGCAGGCAGCGCAACGCGTGTCGCACCTGGTGATGGTCGCCACGGCGTATCCGATGAAAGTGTCAGACGCACTGCTGACGACGGCGCGCGACTCGCCTTTCAAGGCCATCGACATGGTCACCGCGTTCTCGCATTCGACGCTCGGCCCCAAGCCCGCCTACCCCGGACCCGGCGCGTGGGTGCCTGGCGGATTTCGCGCCTTGATGCGGCGCGTGCATAGCGCCCAGCATGGCGTAAACCTGTTCCATCACGACTTCACACTGTGCGACCGCTACGCGGGCGGTCTGCAAGCCGCAGCCAAGGTGCGCTGCCCGGTCACCCTGATCCTGGGCGAGCGCGACCAAATGACGACGCCGCGCCAAACGCGCGACATCGCTCAGGCCCTAAAGGCACGCGTCGTCAAGGTGCCGGCGGGGCACGACTTGATGGCTGAAGCGCCCGAGGAGGTGTTGGGTGCGTTGCGCGAGGTGCTGGTCTGAGCCTGCGAGCGTTGGCCCGTCGCTCGGCACCGGGTGACCAGGTTGCGGCCCGAATGCTTGTCCCTCGCTGCGCGAGCAGTACCCTGCGCTGCTCGCAGAGCAAGGTTTCCGTCCATCGTCAGGAAGGCGTCAAACCGGGTCGCAGCGAGTGCAAGCAGCTGACGCCCAGCACTTCGCACGCCATCGTGACCGGCCACGTAGCCTTGTTCTTGGCGATCCAGGCGTACTTCACAGCGAATCCTTTGCAAAGTACGCCGTCGCTTTTTTTAAGATGTCGCGCTCCATCTTCACGCGGGCCAGCTCGGCACGCAGCCGCGCCAACTCCATCTGCTCGGCGCTCAACGGCCGATCACCGGCGCCCTGGAGCTCACCCTTCTCGGCCAGTCGAACCCAGTTGCTCAGCGTCTGCTTGGGCATGCCGAGCACCCGCGCCGTCACCGACGCCTCCTGCCCGGCCTTGACCAGCCGAACCGCCTCCAGCTTGAACTCCAGCATGTACCGCGCGCGGTGCTGGTCTTGACTTTTCTTGCTCATCTGTCGTACTCCATAAATGCATTTTCGGCTTCAGCTATGGAGTACGTTTTTCGGGGGCAAGGTCACGCGGGGCTGCTCAGTCGGATTCGAACCCCTGACTGGAAAACTTGAGCGCCCTGCTGTTCTCGGTCACCGTCCGTACCACGTTGTCAGGCGCACCATTCGGAATTTGCGCTTCTATCTCCAGTGTGACGTGCACGTTCGATCCCACCAGGCCGACAAGGTGCGAGATCACTTCGTCGGCAATTCGTCCTGCGTCTCGGCCGGCGCGCGCAGGATCGAGGGTCACCGTGCCATGAAAGCGTTTCGGCTTTGGGGCCGTTGCCAACACCGCAGCAGGCTGCCCCACGGGGGATGCTCTTGGCCCTACTGCGGTCGGTCCTGCAGTGGCGCCGTTCGTCCCATTGTCCGCAGCACCCGGCGCGGTCGCTGCCGCGGTGTCGGCGTCGATCTGCGCCCTCGCGACGCTGGGTTTCACCAGCAGGCCGTGCGCATGGGCATCCACGACTGACACCATTTCACCGCCACGCAATCCACGGTAGCGCGCGGCGTTTTCGTCATGACTGTCGGCAAACGCGAAGCTGTCTTGCTCCCAGGTCAGCAGCGAGAGTCCATCACGTATCGCACCGATTAGTACCGCCGAGTCCGCGAGGCGCGGCAGGTAGAGGTAGCGCGCGAAGTCCTCGGCGAGCTGTTTGATCGCCACATGGTCGCCGCGCCAAAGCGGCACGCGGTCGAGTTCCATGCGCAGCCGCGACGGCGCAAGACCGGTCAGCAGCAATTCGTCGGTGCGCAGTTTCTTGCTCGCGCGAACCGCCAACGCGTCCTGCCCCGAGAGTCGCATCGCCTGCCAGGTCATCGCAGCCTGAGGCGTCGCCTGCATCGGCACCAACAACCATTGATAGGTCTCAGGAAGGCGCGCCGTCACAGCCCCGTCCGCAGCCTTCAGTTGCATGTCGGCCTGCTTCACCTGTTGCGGGTCGAGGTTTTGCGTCACCTTGTCTTCCAGGACCGATTCCCACGCCAGATACTTTCGCGCAGCCTCGTCCAAGTCCTGCAACCTTGTCTTGTCTGCCGCCAGGAAAACGAGGGTGTTCCGATACAGGCGCGGCGTATTGCCACGCGACTCCAGAATCTCTTTCGCTGCGGTCTGTGCGGTACTTTGCGGCTCCTTGCTATAGGGCTGCTCGACCGACAACACGACGAGCCGCGCGTCCAGGTCGTCGGGAATCTCCTGCCCTGACGCCGGCATCGGGTGAATGCGGTCGAAGTCGCCCTTCTGTCGCAGGTTTTCGCGGATTCGCCGGTCCAGTTCGTGCACCACCTTGTCGGGGTCGCGCTTGATCTGCTCGGCGCGGTCCTCCGCCAGCTTGGTGACCGTGGGCTGCGTCGAGTACCAATAACGTGGGCCGTCCTGGTAGAGATAAGTCGCGGCACCGGCAAGGCGCCGCAGCGCATCGCCGAACACGGCGGGCGATTCCCCGGGCATCACACAGCCGAGTTTCACGCTCCGATCCTCGAGCCCGCGGTGCGCAGCTTGCGTGAGGGGCGCCGAGCCCAAATAGATCGCGCGCGCCACACGACGACACGCCGAGAACTTGCCGAGGTTGGGCACTTCGCTGTCCAGGCGCAACGGCAGCGAGCTCGGGCCGTCCACGTCTTTCTCGATCACCGGCACCCAATTATCGGAGAGGTAGCGCGTCAGCTCGGACTGCACGCGCGCGTCGTCGACCGATATGTTTGCCGGCAGGATGAGCGGGTTCTTGTCGCCCTTCTCCCAGAGGCTGTGGATCACCGCCGCCATCAGGCGCAACACGCCGCGTGTTCGCTGAAACTTCACCAGGGTCGACCAGTCTGTGTACAGACGGTCGAAGATTTCGGGGTGGATCGGGTAAGCCGCCTTCAAGCGCTTCTCGTAATCGGCATCCCGGCATTCGGGCGGGAACTCTGCCTGCTGCGTGCGGTAGAGGTCGGCGAAGGCCCGTGCCACCACGTCGCGGTCCTTGAACTGCGCCGGGTCGGACAGAGGCTCGAAGAGTCGCCGCCGAACGATCTCAAAGCCTTCCTCGGCGCTGGCCGGCCGCCATGACGATTCCACGCGCCCCACCACGTTGCGTAGTCGGTCGAGTGCCTCGCGTCCTCGCGTGCCGCCCACCTCTACGTCATCGGCCTGCATGTGCGGTGAGCCGCCCGTATCCGAAGCCGGCAGGCTGATGACCAGCATGCAGTTGTTCGCCAGTTTGGCCGATTCGGTGAGTACCTGCGCAAAGGTGAACTGGGTCTCGAAACCGCCCGCCGGCAAGTCGCTCTGATCATGAAGCTGGCGCGCATAGGCCACCCACTCGTCAATCAGAATCAAGCACGGGCCGTAATCAACAAACAGCTCGCGCAATACATCGCCGGGGCTGGTTGCCCTCTCGTCGTCGGCCTTCACGCGGGCAAACGCCTTCTTGGCTTCCTTGGGTCCGCCTGCGGCGTTGCCGAGTTGCCAGACCAGTTCGCCCCACAGCGTGCGCACCACTGTCCCGTCCGGCTTCGTCGAAGGATTGCCTGGCGAGATCTTGTTGCCCACCAACACGACGCGCCGTGCCGCAGCCAGTTTCGTGTCGCCGGCCTCCTTCATCACCACATCGATGCCAGCTAGCTCCGCAGGCGCAACGCCGGAGAACAGGTGATACAGCGCCAGCATCGAGTGCGTCTTGCCGCCGCCGAAGTTCGTTTGCAGTTGCACCACGGGGTCGCCACCCTTGCCGGCCAGCCGGCGCACCGCGCCGACCAGCATGCCCTTCAGGCTCTCGGTGAGGTAGGTGCGGCGAAAGAACTCGACCGGATCTCTGTACTCGTCCGTCCCTTGGCCCAGATGCACCTGCCACAGATCGGCAGCGAACTCGGCTTGCTGGTAGCGGCCGCTCGCCACGTCTTTGTGCGGTGTGACCACTTCGCGCCAGGGCTTGAGGGCACCGCTTGCCGCGCTTTCGATGGCGGTGCCGGCGCTCTTGCGCTTTTCGCTGCGCGCCTGTTCGTCGAAACGAACACGCAGCAACTCCATCTTCATCTTCTCGACTTCTTCGGCCTGCGTGGCGGACACCGCGAGCAGCAGCCGATGCACCGAGTCGAGCGAGCGATACGCATCGTCTCCGGTGAAAGTGTCCTGGTGCGCCCAGCGGTTGCGCACCTCCCTCAGCTCCTGCACCAGCGAGCGCTCAGCACGCCCGAGCGTGCGGCCGAAGATGTCGTTCCACGCGTCCCACATCACTTTCAACAGAACGGCGGCATCCCACTGCGCGATCGGGCGAGTGCTGTTGATTCGGTCTTCTGCCGGCAGCAGCCGGCGCGCTTCCGCCAGCGCCTTGTCCTTGTGGGCATTCGCGAACTCGCGTTCCACGTAGGGCGCGAGCCCGGCACGCAGCAACTCGACTGCTTTGCCGACGCGATCGTGATTGGTTGTGGCCATCGTGTCGCCCTTCAGCCCAGGTGCGCGATGTCAACATCGCCCCAGTGCCGTTTGAAATACTCGGCCACGACCCGGCGGTGGCAGTGGTGCGGCTTGTCTTCGCTGCACAGCAGGCAGCCATCGGCCACCACTTCGCGCGGAATCGTGTCCTCGATTCTTCGCCCGCGCATCAGATCGAGGAAGTTGGCCTCGTAAGACTGCCAGTCCCCGCCGCCCTTCTTGTACTCGTCGAGCATCTCCTGAGTGGGTGCCAAGGCGGGCAGGTGCAAGTACTCGATTCCGCCGATCTTCTCCAGAAAATAGGCCAGGTCGTCCTTCTTCGCAAAGCCCGCGAGCTGCGACACATTGTTGAGCCGCACATCGACAACGCGCTTGGCACCGGAGGTCCGCAGCGTTTCGAAGAAGCGCCGCGCGTTCTTCTTGGTGAAGCCGATCGTGAACACCTTCATTGCGCTTCTTCCTTGGCCTGCGCAGCCTGCTTCTCATCCACATAGGCCACACGCTCTTCCTGGCGAGCCAGTGCTTCAGCTATCAATTCGCCCTGGGTGCGGAACAGGTCTTCGCGCGGCAGGCCGGTCACACCGAGCAGGCGCAGCATCGCGTCGCCATGAGTTTCGCGCCGGCCATTCGCCAGGATGTGCGACACCGCCACGCCGTCTTCGTCCAGCGCGCGCGACACCAGCAGCGTGCGATGGCACTCCAGCGGTTCCTTCTCGGCGCACATCAGCGCGATTCGCTGGTCCACCGCGCCGCGCTCGATTCGTTCGATCCCGCTCTTGACGGTGGCCGTCTGCGCGAGCCGGGTGTATTGCACGCGGCCACCGGAGTAACACGCCGGGTCGTCGGACCTAGCACCGAGTTCGCGCCCCAGGAACACGTACTTGATGCCATGCGCCTTCAAGTCGCGTTCGAGCGCGTCCTTGTTGAACTGCGGGTTGAAGCGGCTGTAGGGTGCGGAGCGCACGTCGGCCAGTGCGGTGATTCCATGCTGCTTCAGTAATCCAACGAACGCGTCCAGCCCATGCGTCGAGTGACCGATGGTGTAGACGGTGTGGCGATCGGTGCCCATTCCGTTGAATCTCCTTGTCGCTGAGCGATCACCGCAATGAGCTTGTAGCAATCATTCTTCTGGTACGGCTCGCCGCCCACGCGCGTTAGCTGCGTTTCCTGACGCCGCCTTTGCGCTTGAGTCCAAGACCCGAGAGAAACAGGTCGGGCGCGTCGATTCGACCATCCGGCCGCCGACGGAAGATGCCAAGCTCCAACAGGTAATTGAGCAACTCCCGTCCTTCAAATGGCGGGCGCATGGCGTCCTTTGCTCCCGATAGGCCCTCCAGCAGCTTGATCGCTTCCTTCTCGGCGTAAGGCACAAGTGGATCGTCGTGAAGTTTTCCCTTGACCGCTTCCAGCCATGGCCATTCATCCTTCGAGTCCGCGACGTGGCCGTTTGACACGCGATCGAGCGCGCGCCGCAGAGATGCCGGCTCCAGCAATCGTGGCGACCTCAATGTTCCGAAGTCCTGCAATTCCAGGAGTGCGGCCTCTGACATCAGCCGCACGAACGGGCGCGGATAGCCGCGACCCAGCCCGTCGCGCACATGGTCGAGCAGCCAGCGATAGACCAGCCCCTTTTTCTGGTTTGCGCCCATGTAGACACCGACCATACGCTCGACCACTGGGCGGGCGTCCTGCCAGGTTCGCAATTTCGGAATCCGTCCTAGCGATGGATCATCGCTCCATGTCACGCCTTTGACCGGTTGCACATAGGCGACTAGTGCCGTGTCCACATTCGCCATGCGCTTGAGCAACTGGCCATAGAGGTCGCGGTCGCTCCATACCAGTTCCACGCGCCCGGCGGCGAGCTTGGCCAGATCCGCGCCTCCGGCCCTGGCGTGGCGTTCATACAGGTCGGTGCGCAAAAACAGTTTGGCGCGGATGCGCCGCCAGCGGCGCGCATAGGCAGCCCACAACGCCACTAGTCCGCGCACCCCGGCTTCGATCAACTTCCAGTCGCCGTTCCCGAGTGTGTCCAGCTCGTCGTAGGTCGCAAACAGATAGCGACCTTCCCGCTCCAGTTGCTCCTCCAGCCGATCCAGCACGACGACCGGCTTGGTCCCCAACTCGCGGAAGGCGCGGTAAATGGCCTCAATGTCCGCCGCCGCGGGCGCGAGCAGTGGAGCTATGTCGGTTCGACCCTGAACATCTAGATGGACTTTCAGGGCACGCACCAGGTAGGCGAACCACAGTTCGCGCAAGGCCTCCGTGCCGTCGCCCGCAGCTTGCATGAAGGTACGCAGGCCGATGCCTTCGAAGCTCTTGCTCCCCGCCCCATACACGCGCAACCATTCCGCGCGCCCGACCGGCAGGCGCACCGCCGGCGCGTAAAGTTTCACTGCGTCGAACAACACAGCGTCGGTCAGCACGCGTGCGATCTCTGTCTTGCCGGAGCCACGCGGACCTACCACCAGCACCACATCCGGGTCGAGCAGACGCAAGTGCTCCGCCACGGGATAGAAGCCCGGAGCAATGCTCTCAGTCGGCGCGCCTTCAGCTCGGCCCGCACTGCCGATGTTTTGTAGCGCCTGTAACAGCGTGCGGCGCTCTTCGTTCCACTGGCTGCTCATCTCTCGGGCTCCGCAAGAAAGCGGCTCGCGATGCGCTCGGCAATTGGCGGATAGGGCCCGCTGCAAAGCGTGTCTGCGACCTCGGCGATATCCCCGAAACTGGCAAGCCTGCTGTCGTAGTCGACGGGCATCAGTGCATGCGGCGCGTCTTGACTGCCCTTGTCGGCGAGGGTCCAGAAGCGATCATCGCTGCCAGCGTCGTCCTCTTCGGCGGCGTAATAGCGTTGGTCGAACTCTTCTTCGGCACGGGCAGCGAATGCCTCCTTCGCCGCCTTGCCAGGCTCGCCGGAGGGCACCATCGCTTGCACGAGCAGAAGCTCCGCCTGTGGGCGCTCGGCGAACACTCTCTCCTTGCCCAGACGGTCGAGGACGCGATTCAGTCCCTGCCAGCTTTGGTCGTGCATCGTACCCAGAAGCACATGCAGATGCGCAATACCCGACAGCAACTGCCCCGCCGACTCCGAAATACCTGTGCGCGCGTCCAACAAAATCCACTGCGGTTTCAGCTCGTCGCGCACGCGGGCGAGCAGCTTCCAAAGCCCACTCTCGTGGGCTTCGGGGGCTTCTTCGAGATCAATGCGCGCCAGCTTGTCGGCGTATTCGCCGTCCAGATTGCCGGCCGGAAACACGACGATCTCGCCTGTCCCCGCCACCCGGTCGCAGCGGTGGAAGTAGTCCGCAAGCGGGGCGTCGGCGAGCGAGCGCTCGAGCAAAAAGTCCACCACGCCCCAATGCGCGGTAAGCCCCTGGGCATCGGCGGAGAGTAACCGCCCCACGCCCGGCGAATCCAAATCGA
The DNA here is from genome assembly GCA_049297615.1 of Burkholderiaceae bacterium. Taxonomy (GTDB): domain Bacteria; phylum Pseudomonadota; class Gammaproteobacteria; order Burkholderiales; family Burkholderiaceae_C; genus JAEMQF01. Next base: position 2,376 of record JBAQUQ010000037.1, on the reverse strand, counting down.
AGTCCACGATGCACACTCGCTCGCCTAAGCGTGCCCTCTGGATCGCGAACGAGGCAAGCAGCGTGCTCCGACCTAGGCCGCCCTTGAACGAATAGAACACGACGATCGGCGGAGCATTCTCCAATGCTCTCCAAGGAGGCTCGATCGGCGCGGAGAACCATGCCGTGCGGCTGCGGTGACGGTCAAGTACGCGAATCCGCGGTTCGTCGTCGTCCGGCCGTGCCGAATCCCACGCCGAGTCATAGACCTTCGCAGTCACCGGGTCGAGATCCTTGACGCCCAGCACCTCACCCGTCCACCATGTGCCGCAGTCGCTCACAAGGGTCTGTCCGAGATCGGTCGTACCCGCTGCATTGACCGACCACAGTGCGAGCCTCAGCTTTCCGAACAAATCCACGATGAGCATCGCACGAATGTCTTGCGAGGTGGCGCCGACCCATACCCTGACGGCGGCAATGGCGGCCTGCTTCGCTTCGTCGAAATGTATGAATCGCATCAGAGCACCCCGTCCAGCTGCATTTGGCCGACTGTTTCCTGAAACACACCACTGGCAATCTGGCACCACACCGCTGCATCCCCGGACGTCATTGCCGCCGGCCGGTAGCGCATTTCCGCTCTCCACGCGGCGATGGCGGAGGAAGCGACACCGCTCGTCGCCGCCTTGAGGTAACGCGCGGTTTTGGCGCCAGCAACTGTGGCCAAAGCAGTGGCCTGGGTGGCGAGGTAGTTCAAGTCGTGTCCTCGTTTGTCCCAAGGCATTAACTTTGCCGTGGCGGCACCCGTTTCATGCAACCACAAACTCTTGAGCGCACATTCCACCACATAGCCGCTCAGGTAGCCGGCGCCATCAGCCCGTTGCTGGACGAGCAGCGTTTGCGCATCCAGCAGATGCTTGTGTGCCGCTTCGGGGTGATCGTCGCCGGTAGACGTTCGCAGTTTCGACATTGCTTGCTTAGCCTTCAGCACTGTCAAACAGAGCAGTTTGTGTTTCGCGCGGCTTGCCGCCCTCGCCGGCCAGCCGTGCGATCTCGGGCCAGCTCTGCACCAAAGCGTTGTACGACAGCGCCTCGGCCGCGCGCTTCTTGCGCTCGCACAGCGTGTAGAGCCGGTAGCAGAGTTCGCGCGCGATTTCGGCCTTGGCGCCGAGCTTGGCAACCAACGCCGCTGCCGCGCCTTCGCCGCCGGACTCCAGCGCGCGGATCAGTTGATGCACCGTCTCCCAGGCCGTCAGCCGCGGGTCGGTCGCCGGGTCCCAATCGGCCGGCAGTTCATCGGGCTTGAGCAGGCGCACCCGGCCGCCTTTCGACGCCACGATTCCTGCCTGCACCATGGCGGCGACCGCAGTGTTCTTGGACTTGGAGAGCTGCTCCGCCACGCCGTACTCGCCCTCGGCGAATCCCACCTGCTCGAACCAGGTGAGCGCCCAGCGGCTGTCGGCGTCGAAGTCGCCCTCCTGCTCGGCCAGCGCGTCGTCGAGGGTTTGGTTGATCAGTGCCAGGGCGTCGCGCACGGTGAGCGGCTTACCCTCGGCGTCGAGCACCTTGGCGTAGCGCGTGTAGACCGCCATGCCCGGGCCAATGGCCGCCTGTGCGAGGTCGACTGGGGCGATGTTGCCGCGCTGGAGGTGGGCGAGCGCCTGCGGCAACTCGGCCTTGAGCGCCGTGATGAACTCGCGGCGCGTGGCGGTTGGCGCGGCGACGGCGCGCTGGCGGCAGACGAGGATGATGCTGGATGCGAGGGCGTTGGTGCCGGAGCCGATCATGCGCCGATCCAACTCCGTCCGCATCGGCCAAGTGCCGCTGATGGCGAAGCCGGCGTCGATGACGGCGGCAAGGAAAGTGTCCCAGCCGGTGCTGGCGGTGCCGTCATCACCGTCACTTTCGGCCTGCTTGAAGGCGTAGTAGATGGTGACCGGAAAGGCCGAGTGCGCCTGGCTTGCGAGGCGACGCATTGCCTGCGTCATGCCGTCGAGGAAGAAGGTCTCCGCCTTCTCCTTGCTGCCGTGGCGGTAGGGCGTGGCGACCAGTTCCTCGGCCTTTGGGACGGCGAGAGTGGCGAAGAGGTCGGGGAAGACCGGCCGCAGTGAACGGCGTAGCCAAACGTAGAAGAAGTCCGACAAGTCGGCGTAGCCGATGTTGTCGTAGTAGGGTGGGTCGGTTGAGACGACCTTGGCTGTCGCGACCTCCTGCGATTGGGCATCAACTTGCATCGCGTGCCCCGCGGCCAGAGGGTTTAGCGAACTAACCCGTTACAGGGACTTCCCGCCGCGTCAAGCAAGCAGTGGTTTGGTTTTCGGTATTGGGTATTCCGGTATTCGCGCGTTCGTTTCAGGCCGGCCGTGTCAAGGCTGGCCGCAGGCCACCCGAAGGGCTTGGC
>JBAQUQ010000036.1:0-10709 GCA_049297615.1 Burkholderiaceae bacterium | reverse complement strand
CTGAGCTTCCTCGTCGCGCCGGACTTCGATGCGCCCGCCGATGCAGGCGCGGACAACGTCTACGAGGTGGTGGTGCGCGTCAGCGACGGCGCGCTGGCGAGCACCCAGGCGATTGCCGTGAGCGTCAGCAATACTGACGACAGCGCCCCGGTCCTCGTCGTCAACAGCCTCAGCATCGCCCAAGGCGGCATCGCCACTGCGCTGATTCAGGCGACCGACGCCGACACCGCGCCGGCGCAACTCACCTTCAGTGTCAGCGGCCTGTCGGGTGGTCACTTCGAGCGCATCGGCGCACCGAGCCTGGGCGTCACCTCCTTCACGCAGGCTGACGTCGATGCCGGCTTGCTGCGCTTCGTCGCCGATGGCGGCGAAGCCGCCCCGGTCTATCAACTGACGGTCAGCGACGGCGTGCGAAGCAGCGCGGCGCAGACCGCAACGGTGAGTTTTACGAATATCAACGACGCACCGGTCATCACCAGCCTCGGCGGAGCACCGGCAGCGACGCTGGCTGTGTTCGAGAACTCCGTGGCCGTCGCGACGGTCAGCGCAACCGATCGCGACGCGCTCGATGTGTTGCGCTTCGCGATTGCCGGCGGTGCCGACGCGGCGCTCTTCGCCATCGACGCGGTGAGCGGCGAGCTGAGCTTCCTCACCCCACCCGACCGGGAGCTGCCCGCCGACGCCGACGCCGACAACCGCTATGAAGTGATCGTCAGCGTATCCGACGGCAGCCTGCAGGCGCAGCAGTCACTTTCGATCGTGGTCGGCAACGTCGACGAGGCGCCGACCATCATCGTCAATACGCTGCTGTTGTCCAGGGACGGCGCGACCTTGGTCCTGCTCGGCACCGACCCCGACAGCGCCGCGGCGGCGCTGCAATACGTGGTGAGCGGCGCGCTGGGCGGCCGATTCGAGCGTGTCACGACGCCGGGAATCGCGATCACGGGTTTCAGCCAGGCCGAGGTCAGTGCCGCAACGGTGCGCTTCGTCGTGGACGGCAGCGGCGTGAGACCAACCTATGTGCTCAGCTTGAGCGACGGGGTCTCGACGGTTACTTCACCGGCTCCCGACGTGACCGTCCAGGCAGCGCCAGTGGCGGACGTCGTCGCCACCCCGGCCCCTGAGAACCTACCGCCACCCGCGGCGCCGACAAGCGCTGCCCCGGTCCAAACCGCTCGACCCCCTGTCGCTGCAGCGCCGGCCGAGCCGCAAGCGCCGACGCCGGGGCATGTGTCGCAGGACTCGCTCGCAGAGCGCCGGGACCCAGCTTACGAACCGGCGCAAGCGCCCGCCAAGGCGGTGGCAAGCGTAGCGCCGGCAAGCCCGTCTGGGAACCAGGACGCGCGTGTCAAGGCGGTCACGACCCTGGTCCAGTTTGCATTGTTGTCCGAGTCCGCGGAAGACACTGCTGCGACGTCGGGTCTGATCAATATCGATCTGGCGAGTGCCTTGCGCGAGCGCCTGCTGGGCCAGGAGCTCGACCAGCTTCGCGACGCCGCAGAGTCCAGCCGGCACATGGCAAAAGACGTGCAATCCGCCAGCGTCATGGTGTCCACGGGTCTTTCGGTCGGCTATGTGTTGTGGCTGGCGCGTGGCGGCGTGCTGATGGCCAGCCTGATGTCGGCATTGCCTGCGTGGGCCATGGTCGACCCGCTGCCTGTTCTCGCCCAAGTGAAGCGCCGCGACGGGCCCGATGACCCGAAGCTCGACGACGGCGATGCCGACGACGCGCTCGAGAACCTGTTCAGCAAGGAAAAGCAGGCGCCAGCCAGCCCTGCACCGCGAACCGTCGCGCCGCTTCCGGTGGCATCGCCGCAGCCCCCCACTACCTTGGCAGCGCAGGCTGAATCGCCGGACGATCAGCTTTCAAAGGAGCAGCCGGCATGAAGGGCTTTTCAACGCGCTTTCACCTGGCTCTGGGTCTGAGCTCATTGATGCTGAGCGCCCTGCTTGTCGCGCTCTACCTCGGCCTGGTCCCCGACCGCGACGGTGCTGTTCGCGCCGGCCGCCTAGCGCTGGCCGAGGCAGTGGCGGCGAGCAGCACGGAGTTGATGGACGAACAAGAAGACTCGCAGCTGCGCAGGCTGCTCGGCTTCATCGCGCGGCGCAACCCTGAGCTGCTGTCGATCGGGCTGCGACGTGCCGATGGTGTGTTGCTGATCGAGGTCGGCGAGCATGCAGGCGCTTGGCAGGCACAGCGCGCCGGGGTATCCACCGATGCGCAACTGCTCGTGCCGATCCTGCAGGGCACGGCGCGCTGGGGTCATGCCGAATTGCGCTTCGTGCCGCTGCAACCCACCGCCTGGTGGGGCGTGCTGGCCTCCGCGCCGGTCAAGCTCATCGGCGCCGTCGTGGCGAGTTGTTTTGCCTTGTTCTATCTCTACTTGCGGCGCATGTTGCGTCACCTCGACCCATCGCGTTCGATCCCAGGCCGGGTGCGCACCGCGTTCGACACCCTGGCTGAAGGCCTGCTGGTGCTCGACCCCAACGGACGCATCGTGCTGGCGAACCAGGCGTTCGGCGAGGTCGTCGGTCAGCGTGGCGACGACCTGATCGGCAAACCCGCAGCCTCGCTGGCGTGGACCAATCAGGCGCAGGCACGCATTCACGGCGCCGACACGCCTTGGGTTGCGTCGCTGGCGGACGCCCGAGTGCGCCACAACGTCGTGATGTACCTGGAAGACGTGAACAAAAAACGCCGCACCTTCATGGTGAACTGCTCGCCGGTGCCCGGCGCGGCGGGCGTGCCGGCGGGCGTGCTCGTCAGCCTGGACGACGTGACCGAACTCGAGGAAAAGGAAATCGAGCTGCGCCTGGCGCGCGACGACGCGCAGGCCGCGAACCGCGCGAAGAGCGACTTCCTGGCCAATATGAGCCACGAAATCCGCACGCCGATGAACGCGATCCTGGGTTTCACCGAGTTGCTGCGGCGCGGCTACCAGCATGGCGCTGCCGACACGCGCAAGTACCTCGACATCATCCACGGCAGCGGCAAACATCTGCTGGAGCTGATCAACGACATTCTCGATTTGTCGAAGGTCGAAGCCGGCCGGCTCGACGTCGAGCGCATTCCCTGCGCGGCGCACCGCGTGGTGCAGGACGTGGTGCGCGTGATGGACGTGCGTGCCCGCGAAAAAGGTGTCACGCTGCGCGTTGACTTCCCCGAGGCCTTGCCGGCGACCGTGTCGACCGATTCGTCGCGATTGCGTCAAATCGTCACCAACCTGGTCGGCAATGCGCTCAAGTTCACGCAGCAAGGTGCCGTTATCGTCGTGATGCGCACCTTGCCCGATGCACCGAACTGCCCGCTGGCGATCGAGATCAGCGATACCGGCATCGGCATTCCTGCGGACAAGCTCGAAGCCATCTTCGAGCCCTTTGTGCAGGCCGAAACGTCGACAACGCGCCAGTACGGCGGCACCGGCCTGGGCCTGGCGATCAGCCGGCGTTTCGCGCGGGCACTCGGCGGCGACGTGACGGCAAGCAGCGTTCCCGGGCAGGGCAGCACGTTTCGCGTGACGCTCGAGACCGGCTCGCTCGAGGGTGTGCAGTGGCTGTCACCGGAAGTGCTCGCCTCGGTCAAGGAAGAGCACGACGTAATGGATGAGGCGCCATGGCAGTTCGCGCCGGCACGCGTCCTGGTGGTGGACGATGCTGCCGAAAACCGCGAACTGGTCCGCCTGGTGCTGGAAGCCGCGGGCCTACAGGTCAGCGAGGCCGAACATGGCGCAGCCGCGCTCGAGCACATGGCCGTGAAGGGCGCCGATCTGGTGCTGATGGACGTGCAGATGCCGGTGATGGACGGCTATACCGCAACACGCCTGCTGCGCGAGCGAGGCTGCAAGGTTGCCGTGCTTGCACTCACTGCGAACGCGATGAAGGGTTTCGAGCGCGAAATCGAAGCCGCCGGTTTCAGTGGTTACCTGACCAAGCCGGTCGACATCGATGCGATGCTCGCCGAACTCTCCTTGCACTTGGACGGCAAGCGCGTCGCGATGAGCGAAGCAACCGGCGACTCCGGCGCTGCGGTGAACGCAAGCGGTGCCGGGCAAGGCCGGCGCGCCTCGACGCCGCTGCCTGACAGCCAGGCGCCCTGCTCGGCCGCTGGTGAACCCATCGTCTCGCGCCTGGCCCAGCACCCCCGCCTGCGGCGTGTCGCGCGCAACTTCGCGCTGCAGTTGCCGGCGAAGCTGCAGGCCATGCTGGACGCGCATGCGCGAGGGGACTTGAATGAACTGGCTGCGCTGGCGCATTGGCTCAAGGGAGCCGGCGGTACGGTCGGTTACGACGAATTGTTCGAGCCTGCGCGCGACCTCGAGCAGCGCGCCAAAGGCAGCCCCAGCGAGGCCGTCGGCGAAGCCCTGCTTCAGTTGCAGGCGCTGGCGCAGCGCATCGTCATTCCGGATGAGCCCGCGGCGGCACCGGCGCAAAGCACCGAAGCCCTGGCCAGCATCTGAAGACTCCCGCCATGCACCCGACCCTCGAAGAATTCGTACCACAGCCGACGCCGAGCGAAAGCGAAGCCGTTGCGTCGGGCTTCGTGCGCTGGGCGATGACGTCTCCTGCAGCTCTGGATGCGCCTCAGACCGGGATCGGCGACCTCTCACCCGCCCGGCCTTCGGGGTTGCACGAAGTCACGGTCATGATGGTCGACGACGAACCCTTGATGACCGACATCATCCAGACCTACCTGGAGGAAGAGGGTTATCGACGCTTCGTTTCGATCAACGATGCACTGCTCGCGATCGAGGCCGCGCGCCGGCACCGCCCCGGCCTGATCCTGCTCGACCTGATGATGCCAGGGCTGTCGGGCTTCGACATCCTGAAGCAAATACGCAGCGACGCGGCATTGCGCTATACGCCCGTCATCATCTTGACCGCGGCGAGCAATACCGCGACGAAACTGAAAGCTCTGGAACTCGGCGCGACCGAATTCCTCTCCAAGCCGGTGGACCCCAGTGAATTGGTCCTGCGCGTGCGCAACAGCTTGGTGTTCAAGGTCTACCAGGATCGGCTGGCCAATCAAGACCTGCTTACCGGCCTGCCCAACCAGCGCGTGTTCGCCGAACAACTGCAATTGGTGTTGGGGCGGGCTCGGCAAGAGCACAGCTCCTTCGCGATGCTGCACATCGGGCTGGACCGCTTCAAGCAGATCAATGACAGCCTCGGGCACAGCGCAGGCGACACCATCCTCAAGGCGATCGCGCTGCGCCTGCAAGGCTGTGCGCGGCGCACCGATGCCTTGCTGCTGAGCCGCCTGGAGGGCGACGAGTTCGGCCTCTTGATGCCCGGCATCGAATCTGCCGAAGTGGCCAACCGGATGGCGCGGCGCATCCTCGCCGCGATGTCCAAGCCGCTTCAGCAAGACGGTCAGGACTTGTTCGTCACGCCCAGCATCGGCATCTCGGTCTACCCCGGCGACGGGCTGGACGATGCGGCCTTGCGGCGCAACGCGGCCGCAGCGATGGCGCATGCCAAGAGCAGCGGGCGCAACACTTTCGAGTTCTATTCCGCCGAGCTCAACAGCGCGTCCCTGGAAAGGCTGTCGCTGGAAACGCAACTGCGCCGCGCGATCGAACGCGATGAGCTCGTGCTGCATTACCAGGCCAAGGTCGACTTCGCCTCGGGCCGCATCGTGGGCGCCGAAGCCCTGGCGCGCTGGATGCGGCCGGGGGTCGGCATGGTGCCGCCGGCGCAGTTCATACCGATCGCCGAGGAAATCGGCCTGATCGTCGAAATCGGCGAGTGGGTGATCGCCGCGACCTGCGCCCAGATGGCGGCATGGCGCGATGCAGGCTTGGGCGACGTGAAGGTCGCCGTCAACGTGACACGCCATGACATGATGGCGGGCGGCTTGGTGCGAGCGGTGGCCAGGGCGATCACACGCCACGGCATCAAGCACGGGCAACTCGTGATCGAGCTGACCGAGAGCATGCTGGTGGACCGCGTCGAGCACACGCGAAAGCAGCTCGAGGCGCTGCAAGTGCTTGGCGTCGAACTGGCGATCGACGACTTCGGCACCGGCTACTCGTCGATGAATTACCTGAAGCGTTTCCCTTTGGACGAACTGAAGATCGACAAGTCCTTTGTCGACGGCACGCCGGGCAGCGCGACCGATTGTGCGATCGTCAAGGCGATGATCGTGCTCGCGCACAGCTTGGGAATGCGGGCGGTCGCCGAAGGCGTGGAAACCGCGGCGCAGCGCGATCTGTTGCTCAGCCTGGGTTGCGACAGTTACCAGGGCTACCTGTTCAGCAAGCCGGTTCCTGCCGAGGCGTTCAAGGCGCGGCTGCTTTCCTGGAACCCGATAGCCCCCTAGGAGCCCGACAGGCGCCTAGCGTCCAGCGGCAACGAGCGCCTCGCGCACGGCGGCGACCTGGCGGCGCGACACGGCCAGCCACTCGTCCACCGGCGCCAGGCACACCGCCCAGCTCTCGCCAGCTTCATCGTCTGCCGTGCCGGGCAAGGTGCGTCGCTCGAGCGCGCGCACGGCCGGGCGCGCCACCAGTGCGTTGCGATGGACGCGCAAGAAACGCTCGCCCACGCGCGGCTCCAGGTCGGACAGCGAATCGTCGATCACATAACTGCGCGCGGCGGTGCGCAGGGTGACGTACTTGAGTTCGGCCTTGAAATAGAGAATTTCGCCCAGCGGCACACGCACGACACGGCCGCGGTCGCTGACGACGATCGCGGCACTTTCATCCTCAGGCGGGGCGGCTGCCGGCGCACCCTGGCCCAGTTGTGCAGCGACGCGCTGCAGCGCGGCGTTGAGGCGTTCGCGCTTGACGGGTTTGGTGAGGTAGTCCAGCGCCGCCAGATCGAAGGCCTTCAAGGCATGCTCGGGGTGCGCGGTGACGAACACCACGGCGGGTGCTTTGGGCAAAACGCGCAATTCGGCCGCAAGCTGAGTGCCGTCGCGCCCTGGCATTTGGATGTCCAGCAGCACCACGTCGCAGGTCTGGGCTACAAGCCAGGCCAGGGCCTGCGCCGTGTTCGACGCTTCTCCGACGACCATCGCCGAAGGGTCCCGGCATTCGCCCACCAGGCTGCGCAGGCGCAGCCGAGCCAGTTCTTCGTCGTCGACGAGAAGCACGCGCAAGGGCGACGCCTGGCTCATGCGCGCGGACTCATAGCGGCACCATGATCTGCACGCGAAACGACTGCCCTTCGCGCCGCGCCTCGAACTGCGCTGCCACATCGTGCATCAGGCGCAGGCGTTCGCGCACATTGTTCAGCGCCATGCCACTGCCCGGCTGCGAGGACTCGAGAGGGACGTCGTTGGCGATGAGGATCTCGGCGCGCCCCAGGCGCACGCGGGTGCGCACCTGTATCGTGCCCCCCTGGGCAGCGGGCTCGACGCCGTGGCGAACCGCGTTTTCGACCAAAGGCTGCAGCAGCAAAGGGGGTACGCGCGCGCCCGAAGCAGCGTCGTCGAGTTCCCAATGCACCTGCATGCGGCTGCCGAAGCGGATTTGCTCGATCGCCAGATAGCGCTTGGCCAGTTCCACCTCTTCGTGCAGGGTCACGGCTTCGCGGTTTTCCGACAAGGCCACCCGAAACAATTCGGCCAGGTCTTCGAGCACGCCTTCGGCGCGCTCCGGATCAAGCCGCACCAGTGCCAAGGCAGTGTTCAGCGTGTTGAACAGAAAGTGCGGCTGAATGCGCGACTGCAATTCGGCCAGGCGCGCCGCTGTCTGTACCGGCAACAAGGCTTGCGCACGCATGCGCAGCCAGTGGAACATTGCACCGGCGATGCCCGCGCCGACCATGGCCGGCGCGACCAGGCTGGGCGTGGCGATCGCGTCGGGCCCGGGCAGGCCGGCCAGCCAGGTTCCCGCCACGGCGCACAGCGCACCCATGGCCAGCACGGCGAACCATTGCCCGGCCTCGGGCAATGCAGTCAGGGGACGTTGCAGCGCGCAAGCCAGCAGCAGCCAGAGCAATACGCCGGGCAAGGCTGCGGCCGAGGCGGTGGCCAGCAACAGCATCCATGATTGCAAGCCCGTCGCCTGGAAGCTCAGCGCCAGCGCCACGATCACGTGTACGAACAGCAAGGCGCGCAGCACGACACCGACATGGCACACGTCGAACAAGGAGTCGGCCCTGACAGTCGAGCGCGATGTGGCTGACCCGAACTTCGACGAGCCAAAGCCGGATGAGGCCGGCGCAGCAGATGCTTGGGTGTGTGGGGCAGCGGGATCGGCCAAGGTGTGCATGAGGCGAACGTAAGACTCTGGCCGTGCGCAGGCCTCGATAGAATCGACACGGCGCGCGGCGTGCAACAGTGCGCGCATTGTCTCCAACTCCGGCGCGCGCACCACGGGCTTGTCTGCGTCATCCCTCACACACATCATGGCCAGCAACCCACTCGAGCGCAAGTCCCAGGCGTGGTCGGCTCTTTTTTCCGAGCCGATGAGCGAGCTGGTGCAGCGCTACACGGCCAGTGTGGGCTTCGATCGGCGCCTGTGGCGCGCCGACATTTCAGGCAGCCTGGCGCACGCCGAGATGCTGGCGCAGCAGGGCATCGTCGACGCGGCCGACCTGGCCGCGATCCAGCGCGGCCTGGCGCAGATTCGCCAGGAGATCGAGGCCGGCCAGTTCGAATGGAAGCTCGAACTCGAAGACGTGCACCTGAACATCGAAGCGCGCTTGACGCAGCTGATCGGCGACGCAGGCAAACGCCTGCATACCGGGCGCTCGCGCAATGACCAGGTCGCCACCGACCTGCGACTGTGGCTGCGCGATCAGATCGACGATCTGAATGCCTTGCTCGTCGCCCTGCAGCGCGCCCTGGTCGACGTGGCGGCCGCGAACGCCGAGGTCATCATGCCCGGATTCACGCATTTGCAGGTGGCCCAGCCGGTGAGTTTCGGGCATCACCTGCTTGCCTACGTGGAGATGTTCGCTCGCGACACTCAGCGCTTCACCGAAGTGCGCGCGCGCACGAACTGCTTGCCGCTGGGCGCAGCGGCGCTGGCAGGAACGAGCTACCCGCTGGACCGCGAGCGCGTGGCCCGCACGCTCGGGATGGTGGACGGCGAAGGCCGCGCCTGCGTCTGCCAGAACAGCCTGGATGCCGTCAGCGACCGCGACTTCGCGATCGAGTTCACGGCAGCAGCGGCTCTGTGCATGGTGCATGTGTCGCGCCTGAGTGAAGAGCTGGTGCTGTGGATGAGCCAACCCTTCGGCTTCATCGAACTGGCGGATCGTTTTTGCACCGGCAGCTCGATCATGCCGCAGAAGAAGAATCCCGACGTCCCCGAACTCGCACGCGGCAAGACCGGGCGCGTCATCGGACATCTGATGGGCTTGCTGACCTTGATGAAAGGCCAGCCACTGGCCTATAACAAGGACAACCAGGAAGACAAGGAGCCCCTGTTCGACACGGTGGACACTGCGCGTGACACCCTGCGCATTTTTGCCGACATGCTGGGCGGGCTGCGCGTCAATCCGCAAGCCATGCAAAGCGCCGCGGCCAAGGGATACGCCACGGCGACCGACCTGGCCGACTACCTGGTCAAGAAGGGTTTGGCGTTTCGCGACGCGCACGAGCTCGTCTCGGCAGCGGTGAAGCAGGCGCAGCAGCGCGGCGTCGGCCTGGGCGAATTGCCGCTCCAGGAGTTGCGCGCTTTTCATGCAGCGATCGACGCCGACGTGTACCAGGTGCTGACACTGCGCGGCTCGCTCGACGCACGCAATGTGCTCGGCGGCACCGCGCCGGCACAAGTGCTGGCGCAAGTGGCGCGGCATCGAGCCCGCCTGGGCTCTTAGCATCGATAGCGCTGGCGTGAAACACCTCGAGGCAGCAACGGCGCCGGCGCACGATCGATCCGAAGTGCGCCCACTGGCGTGGTGCCACGCCGAGCCGATCGGGAACGCCTGAGCGCCATGGCGAAAACACTGCTGTGGGCACTCGGTTCGCTCGCCCTGCTGTTCGCGGCTGTCGTCGTCGGATTCGTGAGCGCGCCGACCGCGACCCTGAACACCCTGGCCTCGATCAACACGCGCCGCGTCGCCATGGCCGTGCCCTATGGTGCGCTGCCGCGACAGCGGCTCGACGTCTACGCACCTGCCCAGGCTGGGCCGCGCGGCGGCCACCCGGTGCTGGTGTTCTTCTACGGCGGCTCGTGGAACCGTGGTGAACGCGCCGACTACCGCTTCGTCGGCGAAGCGCTCGCGTCGCGCGGCGTGCTGACCCTGGTGGCCGACTATCGCCTCTACCCCGAAGTGCGCTACCCCGATTTCCTGGCCGACTGCGCACTCGCCCTGGCCTATGCCTTGGCCGAGGCCTCACGCCTGGGTGGCAACCCGCAACGCGTGTTCGTGATGGGCCACAGCGCGGGCGCGTACAACGCTGCGATGCTGGCTCTCGACGCGAGTCGCCTCGCGCCCACCGGGCATTCGCCGGGCGAGCTCGCCGGCTGGATCGGCCTGGCCGGACCCTATGATTTCCTGCCGATGAGCAACCTCGACGCGCAACCGGTGTTCTTTCACCCGAACTATCCGAGCGGCACGCAACCGATAGCCTACGCCTCGAAGGGAGCGCCGCCCAGCTTCATCGCCGCGCCGGTGCACGATGCCTTGGTCAATCCGCAGCGCAGCAGCGTCGGCCTGGCGACCAAGTTGCGCAGCGCAGGCGTGCCTGTCGAACTGAAGCTGTACCCCCGCGTCGACCACCTGAGCCTGGTCGCCGCTCTTGCCTGGCCGCT